>JAOAFT010000029.1 GCA_026416125.1 Bacteroidota bacterium | reverse complement strand
AGATGTGTATAAGAGACAGGATATATACTGTTCAGTGGAATGCGCACGATTGCACGAGTGGTATATATCTAGTGTCAATACAGCAAGGAAATCATCGCATTGTGAAGAAGATGGTTCTTGCAAAGTAATAGTACCCTATTTTGAATCTGACGTATGTGGTGGTACTAAAAGTTTTCTTTTAGTATAGGATCCAGAAGCTTTTTGTAGGTACCACCACGGTTTCACACTTCTCTACAACCTTCAATAAAAAATTCCTTGACAAATTCCTAATTAAATATTACTATGCAAACGTTTGAAAAGGCGTTTTTCATGAAGCATTCAACAATTATCGATATCGCAAAAAAACTAGGTATATCACCATCAACTGTATCACGTGCTCTTAGTGACCATCCTGATGTCAAACGGGAAACAAAAGAACGTGTACGAAAAGTAGCAGAAGAGCTAAACTACACACCAAATCCAATTGCACGAAGCCTAAAAAGTAGTAAGACAACAACAATTGGAGTTATAGTGCCTGAAATACGGCACGATTTTTTTTCTTCTGCTATTAGTGGAATTGAAGAAGTTGCATATCGTTCAGGATACACAATTATACTTTCGCAAACAAACGAAAGCTACGAACGAGAAGTGGTAAATGTCAACGTGCTCTTACATCATCGAGTTGCTGGAATGATTGTCTCAATCTCACAGAACACGAAAAGTGGAGATCACTTCCTCAATGTCATTCGACGAAAAATACCAATTGTATTTTTTGATAGAGCTTTCGAAGGTATTCCAGTAAGCAAAGTTGTGGTTGATGATTATAAAGGTGCATTCGATGCAGTGAGCTACTTACTATCGAAAGGCTATAAACGAATTGCTCACATTGGTGGTCCAAAGGACCTTGGTATATGTCAGAGACGAAAGAATGGCTACATTGATGCTCTTAAACATCATAATATGATTGTAGACGAAACACTCATTTACTCCGTTGGAATGAGGGAGAGTGATGGGTACGCTGCTATGGAGGCAATGTTGCATTCATCACATAAACCGGATGCGGTGTTTTGCGTAAACGATCCAGTAGCAGTAGGTGCGTTTCAGAAAATCAAAGAAGCAGGATTGCATATCCCACGGGATTGCGCTGTTGTTGGATTTTCGAATAATAAGATCACTGGTTTATTAGATCCGCCACTCACTACGGTCGAGCAACCATCGTTCGACTTAGGGAAAAATGCTGCTGAAATTCTCATCCGTGTCATAGAAGATAAAGTTGAAGAACCGATTGTGAAGGTGTTAGGCACAAAACTCATAGTGCGGGGTTCAACGTAAATTTTTTTGTGTTACCATGCAAACGTTTGCATATAAAGAACACACGTAGAAAGGGAAATCTATGGAAGCAATTGGTTTGTCAATTGTAGATTGGATAATCATCATTATTTACTTTGGATTTGTTCTTGGTATAGGGGTGTACCTCAAACGGTATACTACGAACCAAGAAGACTTCTTCCTTGCAGGGAGAAAAAATTCTTCGTGGGTAGCAGGGTTGGCATTCTTATCAGCTAATCTTGGTGCTCTCGAATTACTGGGCATGACCGGAAATACCTTTAAGTATGGAATGTATGTCGCTCACTTCTATTGGATTGGAGCTATCCCTGCAATGCTATTCCTTGGTATTTACATGATGCCATTTTACTACAGCAGCAAAATAAACTCTATACCAGGTTACTTGAAGTTGCGGTTCGATGAGAAAACACGAGTGTTGAACGGAATTGCTTTTGCTATCATGACGCTACTTGTTTCGGGAATTAATTTATATGCTATGGCATTAGTACTTCATACGTTCTTAGGGTGGAATTGGGATGTAAGCATGTGGGCATCAGCATTAACGGTCGCTATTTACGTAGCGTTGAGTGGGTTGATGTCGGCGATTTTTACGGAGATTATTCAGTTTTTCCTCATTTGGTTTGGTCTCTTTCTTGTGTCGGTGATGGGAATACTTGAAATTGGCAGTGTTAATGAAATAATGGCTCGTTTGAATCAATATAGTCCCGATGTGTCGCTTACTACGTTATGGTCGTCATCTATAGATCCTACTAAGAATGGAATGCACGTTCACTGGGCTGGAATTGTACTTGGCTTAGGCTTTGTGCTCTCCTTTGGATATTGGACTACAGACTTTCTTGTTGTTCAGCGTGCATTCTCTGCAAAAGATCTACGAGCAGCACGCATGACACCAATACTGGCATCATTTTTTAAAATGGCATTGCCGTTTATAGTTATTCTTGCTGGCCTCATCGCTATTGCGCTCTCTGTAGATCCTAAAAGTGGGTTTCAACTGTTGCAAGATAGTGGGCAAGTAAACTACGATTCAGCTCTGCCGTTACTCATCGCACGGTATTACCCTCCGGGATTAACAGGTTTAGGAGTCACAGCGCTCCTTGCTGGGTTTATGGCAGGACAAGCCGGAAACATCAGTGCCTTTAATACAGTGTGGACGTATGATATCTATAGAGCTGTTATCAATAGAAATGCTTCGGAAAAGAACTTACTCTGGATGGGACGAGTATCGACCGTTGGTGGGGTACTTATTTCTCTTGTGACAGCGTATTGGGCGAAAAGTTTTCCAAGTATTATGGATTACATGCAAGCCATTTTTTCGTGGGTAAATGCACCACTCTTTGCGACAATGTTGCTCGGAATGTTTGTCTGGTGGATTACACCGGCTGGTGCATTTTGGGGTTTAGTTACTGGAATGGTTTCGTCGTTCTTTATGTATCTTGCAGTTAAATTTGAATGGATTCACCAGAGCTTTATTACTCTCTCGTCTATACAAAGTGATATGGCAGCAAACTTTTGGCGTGCTTGGTGGGCTTGGCTCATATGTGCCATTGTGACAATAATCATTAGTCTTTTTACGAAGAAAAAACCGAAAGAAGAACTCATAGGGCTAGTAAAAGGTCTTACGCAGGAAATAGATGATAGGAACATTCCTATCGTTAAAAAACCAGAATTTTATGCAATACTTTCACTGATAGTTTTCATTCTCTTAAACATTTTGTTCTGGTAGTTGAAGGAGATCACCAATGACAGATCATGTAGGCAAACCAATATGGTATTTTGTTGGACTTATTCTTGTTATCATGGGTGGGATAATATTCGTAACAGGGATTTACCTATTTTTCAGACCGACTCTTACAACGACGGTTTTAGCTGAAACACATCCAAATCTCTGGTGGGGTGGTGTTATGATACTCTTTGGTGTGGTGATGCTTTGGAAGGTACGAACATGAATTACAGAGAACTGGTTGAAGAAACTTTTTTAAAAAAATACCATGAGCGGCCACTCATTATTCGGTCTCCAGGGCGAATAAACATTATAGGGGAACACACGGATTACAATGATGGCTTTGTGCTTCCTGCTGCAATTGATCGTGCATTGTTTTTTGCTTTCAGTCCACGCTCGGATAATGCAATTATCGTTGATGCTTTGAATGTAAATGAACATTATGAGGGGTCGATCAATGAATTAGCGCCATATGGCAGTTGGCAGCGGTATATCCTTGGTGTTCTCAATCAATTACAAAGACGCGAATATGCAATCAAAGGATTTCAGTGTGTGTTTGGAGGGGACATTCCTATTGGAGCGGGAATATCATCTTCTGCTGCTCTTGGGGTTGGTGTTGCATACGGATTGAACATACTATTTCAATTAAACATTGAGCCACTTGAATTAGCGAAGCTTGCACAAAAAGCAGAGCACGAATATGCTGGTGTTCTATGTGGAATTATGGATCAGTATACAAATATATTTGGAGAAAGAGGGACTGCATTGAAAATCGATTGTCGCTTTCTCACACATGAAGTATACCCAGTAGATCATCGTGTAACTATTGTTTTACTGAATACAGGAATTACACATAGACTCGCATCGTCGAAGTACAATCAGCGTCGAATGGAATGTCAACGTGGAGTTACCATACTCAAACAGTGGTACCCTGCTCTTACACATTTACGCGATGTAACAGAGGATATGCTCTTATTGCATCGTGATGCTTTTGATGCGACTACTTTCAAACGTTGCCTCTATGTTATACAGGAGAATGAACGAGTTAATCGAGCTTGTGCTGCATTACGAAGAAACGATTTAATTACATTGGGTTCTCTTCTTTATGATTCGCATAATGGCTTGAAAAATGAGTACGAAGTAAGTTGTCCTGAACTTGATTACCTTGTCGAGCTTGCTCAAACAAGTGAAGGTGTCTATGGTGCACGACTTATGGGAGGAGGTTTTGGTGGATGCACTATTAATCTCGTTGATTCCAAGTATGTTGAAGATTTTTGTTCGAAAACAATGTTTCAATTTGAAAATAAATTCGGCAGATCGCTTGTAAGTTACAGTACAACAACTTGTAATGGCACACATGTTGAGCAGTGAGAAATGGAAACACAAAAATCGTTATTCTCTGTCCCTCATAGACGAAAGAATATATTAACAGGTGAATGGATCCTAGTATCACCACATCGTACACAAAGACCATGGCAAGGTGAGGAAAGTGTACCAGTACGGACTACACTTCCTACATACGATCCAACGTGTTACCTATGCCCTGGTAATATTCGTGCGAATGGGGAACGGAATCCACAGTATACGAAAACATTTGTCTTTACGAATGACTTTTCAGCTCTTCTCCCCAATGTCGCGCAGTGCAAGATAGTAGAGAGCCCATTCTTTTGTGCTAGTACAGAACGAGGGATATGTCGAGTAGTAAATTATACACCGTACCATAATCAATCGCTTGCTGAAATGTCGATAGTGGATATAAGGACTGTGGTCGATGTATGGTGTGAGGAGTTTTTATGGCTTTCAAAAGAATCGTATATCAATTATATCCAAATATTCGAAAATAAGGGAACAATGATGGGCAATAGTAATCCTCACCCACATTGCCAAATATGGGCGCAGGAACATATTCCCACTGAAGTAAAGAAAGAACAACGGCAGTTTCGTGCATACTATGTCTCAAATCAACGGAATTTATTGCTAGAGTACATTCGAGAAGAACGGAGAAAAAGGATACGAATTGTTTTTGAAAATGAAACATTCATTGTTCTTGTTCCATTTTGGGCAATTTGGCCTTTTGAGACATTAGTTGCTCCGAAAAAAAGGCGAGCAACTATTCTGGAACTTACGCCCAAGGAAAAAAACGATTTCGCTGAAGCGTTAAGTGTGCTTACAGTGAAGTATGATAATGTTTTCCACACATCTTTTCCATATTCAGCGGGGATTCATCAGTCCCCAACAGATGGTAAAGAACATCCGGAATGGCACATGCACATGCATTTTTATCCACCATTACTTCGTTCTGCAACAATCCGAAAGTTTATGGTTGGTTATGAGATGCTTGCAGAACCACAGCGTGATTTGACACCAGAATATTGTGCGACGATACTAAGGGGGCAGTCAAACATACATTATAAGCAAAGTTATAAACAGAGAAAGAGTTAATCCGCACTATTTAAAATGTTAAGTGATAAAAAGGTCTTGACAGAAAAAAAATCTTTTTCTACAATACAAACGATTGCGGTTTCGATTGCGGTAACGTTTTCTCAGTATCAGCAGGAAGGTAGAAAGGAAAAAGGGGTTATCTCTAAATATAATATTACTTGTTAAAAGGAGTGAGGTATGGGTAAGAGCATTCTTTATTTACTTCATTTTTCTTTGTGTTCAGTGATATTGTTTGCTGGAACAACAGGTAAGATTGATGGAGTAGTTAAATCAAAAAACACAGGTGAGCCGCTTATTGGTGCGAATGTCATGGTAATAGGAACATCACTTGGAGCGGCAACAGATATTGAGGGCAGGTTTACCATTCTTTACATACCTCCTGGTACCTACAATGTACAAGTTTCGTGTATTGGGTATAGGAAGTTAGTGATAAAAGATGTACGAGTATTCATTGACCAGACAACAACAATAAATGCTGAGCTCGAAGAAGAAGCCATCGAAGTGGCTGAACAAGTTGTTATTGCAGAACGGAAACTCATTAAGCCTGATGTAGCAACAAGTGGGACAGCGCTGTCTGCACGTGAAATTGAGTTGATCCCAACGACGAATGTAATGAGCGTACTTGGTCTTCAAGCTGGTGTTCGTGGTGGATGGGCTGGTGGAGTTGGTATTTCGAGACCGAACTTTTTAAGTGCTAATGGTGCTGGTCGTGTTAGCGTACAGGATGGATTGAGCATTCGAGGTGGGAGTGGTGATGAAATGCTCTTTATGCTGGATGGTATAACTGTTCGCGATCCTAGGAACAATGAACCTTCGACAAAAATTCCGATGAGTGCAGTACAAGAGGTTACAATTGAACGTGGTGGATTCAATGCTGAGTATGGGCAAGTTCAGTCGGGAATTGTTCATGTAATTACAAAGGAAGGAGGGAAGAGAGGCTATACAGGAAGTATGCAAATTCGGTTTAGCCCACCAACTCCGAAATATGCTCGAGTTGCTGGTGTCTATGATATCAACGATCCACGATCATTTGCTTTACGACCCTTTTTCGATGATGCTGTGTGTTGGACTGGTACGACAAGTGGTGGTTGGGATTACTACACACAGCGCGAGTACCCGACATTTATGGGGTGGAATGAGGTATCTCGATTGTTGTGTTCTGATAGTGACCCAACGAACGATCTAACACCAGCAGGTGCTCAACGTGTTTTTATGTATGAAACACGAAAAGCACAGGTTAACGATGAATTTGATTATGATATCGATGCAGGGTTTGGAGGACCAGTACCGTTCGTAAGTACTTACCTTGGTGATTTAAGATTCTATACCTCATATAGAACGACACGTGATGTACTCGTTTTTCCACTTTCACGTCCAGATTACCGTGATTATGATTGGAATTTTCAAGTGACATCCGATATTACCACGCAAATGAAAGTACGTTTTTCAGGATTAGTTGGGAAACGGTTTACGATTAGGCATAATTGGGACGGTAATGGTTCATACTTCTATCCACGGTGGGCAAGTGATATAGCAAGTGTTGCTAGTTACATTTCAGATCCAAATGGATTATTTGGCCTCTATACTGATTATAATTTCTGCCTTTCTGATATTGGGCATATACTTGTTGCAGGGAAACTTACGCATTCAATTAGTAATAGAACTTTTTACGAGGTTTCTATTGAACATATGAGAACAAATTACTTTACGCGTCCTCAAAACCTTAGAGATACCTCGAAAAAATACGAGATTCTCCCTGGTTATATTGTTGATTCGAATCCATTTGGATATTGGCCATATAATGTGAGAGGTGTCATTATCACAGGTAGTCAACATTTTGCCTATCCTCGTGATTTTTCCAGGTTTAATTCAACGGCTATCAAAGCAGATATTACGTCCCAGGTAAATTTTGAGAACCTTTTAAAAGCAGGTGTTGAGTTAGTATACTATGATTTGAACTTTGATTATGGACGGTTACAAGCAGGTGGGCAGGCAACGGAACAATATGCAAACCGTGTGAAAATGCGGGTTTATCCTCTTCGAGGTGCCCTCTATATCCAAGATAAGCTTGAATTAAAAGAATTTACACTCAACGCTGGGCTTCGGTTGGATTTTTCCTATGCGAATGTTGAATGGTGGGATTTAAATCCATTCGATCGAGAGTTTTTTTCTTCCTTATACAATCCAAATAAGCAGTACCGTACTGCGAAGCAAAAAGTACAATGGCAACTCAGTCCACGTCTAGGTATTGCACATCCAATCTCCGAGAATGCAAAACTTTTTTTCAATTATGGACACTTTAAGCAACTTCCGCAGTATGAAAGTATGTTTCGTGTTGAGCGAAATAGTCAGCGGGCAGTTACTAGTTTCGGAAATCCAAGTCTCACTCTTGCTAAAACCATCTCGTATGAGCTTGGATTTGATTATAGCATCTCAGATCAGTTCCTTATTCAAGCAGCTGGGTTTTACAATGACGTAACTGACCTTCAAGATATTACAACTTATCAATCACAAGTATATGGATTTTCGTACGCTAAAACAACAGCGAACAATTATCGTGACACACGTGGTTTTGAATTGACAGTAAGAAAGTCAAGTGGAGAATGGTGGACTGGATTTGCAAACTATACCTATCAGGTTATTACAACAGGTCATTTTGGTAGTGCTGTGCAATATGATGATCGGACGCTCCAAAAACAATACGACGAAGCAACTGTAAACCTCTATCAAGATCGCCCAATTCCACAACCATTTGCACGTGTTAATCTGACATTTATGTCACCGAGGACGTTTGGTCCTACACTTTTGGGGCACCATATTTTAGGTGATATTGGTTTGAATGTTGTTTTTGATTGGCAAGCTGGTGGATATACAACATGGAGCCCTAATGATCCGTACATAGCATACAATGTGAAAACAGTAGACTTTTACAACACATACTTACGCTTAGAAAAAGGTATTAACTTTGGAAACTTTAGACTTCAATTTTTTATTGATGTTGATAATGTGTTTAATACCCTTCGCTTATGGAACACAGGTGATCAGGATTACCTTCGTTCTCTTCATTTACCACCGAGCCATGCATACAATAATATTCCTGGAAATGATAAAGTTGGAGAGTACCGAAAACCAGGTGTAGAATATCAACCGATGGAACACGTCGGTCGGTTAGGTGATCCGAATGCAGGACGATATGAACCCCGAGCGTGGTATTATGAGGATTTTAGCGGAAAATATTACCAATGGGTT
Organism: Bacteroidota bacterium; assembly: GCA_026416125.1. Lineage (GTDB taxonomy): Bacteria > Bacteroidota > Ignavibacteria > UBA10030 > UBA10030 > JAOAFT01. Next base: position 15,694 of record JAOAFT010000029.1, on the reverse strand, counting down.
GATGATCCTTCGACTGGGTTAAAAAAATGGCAAGAAGTGGATCCAGAGCGTGTTAAGAAAGTACTCGCTGATAAAGCGTACATTGATATGCCAAGTGCTTCAACATTCTGGTTTTTAAATCCTCGTCGATTCTTCTTCGGTGTAAAACTATCCTTCAACTTTGAATAGGAACTGGAAAGGGAACGAGTATGAAACAGTATAAGAAAATGCTCGTAAGTATTTTAATTGCACTCTTCTTTGTCAACTACACAAGTGCACAACAAATTCGGTGGATGAGAATTGGAGATGTGCAGTCGCCATTTAGCGAAGAAGGTGCAGAGTATGAAACGATTATTAACTACACTGGAACAAACTCAAATTTCTTTGCATGGCAACCACAGTATGATATTAACAACAATGTTGCTCGATTAAAAGCGCTCCTTATAGGGTGTAAAAATTTTTACGATCCTGTAGAAAAGAAAATAAAATCAGTCAAAGTAGTTGGTACCACACCCAAAGCACCTGCAGATCCTAATCAAATATTTCCAGTTGAAATCAAATTAATAGCTAAGAATCCTGCTCCAACGGTAACTGTTGATGATGGGTCCGCCTCTGCAATAGCTGCATATGATACTTGGGATGAGATTAATCCAAATCTACCCTGTGATCGTATGATTATCATTCGATTTCATACATCGATTGGGATCACTGTGACAAAGAAGATTTATGCATTTTCGCAATCAAATCACAGTAATTATTTCATATACGAATTTATTTTTAAGAACACAGGAATTATCAACAAAAAGGGTGACAAGTACGAGCAGAAACTTGACAGTGTTTGGTTCTATTGGCTTTACCGGTATGCGTTTGGGGGTGTATCTTCATCGTGGGGGTCAACATGGGGAGCATTTCCATCGCTGTGGGGTGTGAGTACTTTGAACCATGCCTTTGGAACAAACCCGAGTTCAACTGAGTATACTGATCCTGCGAGCAAGTTTTATAAACTTCGTGGCTTCTATTCTTACTTTAGCCCTGTGAACAAAGATAATCCACAAGCACTTACGTATGATGAGGACTGGGGATGTCCAAATATGAATGAAAACGGAGAACTTGCATCAGCAAAGTATGCTGGAGTTGTAACACTCCATGCTGATAAAAGTGCGACGGATAAAACGGACGATGAGTACCAACCACGCACAACATGGTACATTAGCCCAGATATTCCAATATTTGCGACGACATCACCAAGTCAGTACGATGAAACGTTCATGGCAGATCGTTGGGCTGCAATCACAGAGGGACATCCAACTATTCAGCATGATGATCTCGTCGGTTCCGATTATGCAGAAAATTACAAGGACAGTAGAAGAAATGTTGGTGGTGGCGTAGCCATGGGGCAAGGGTTTGGTCCCTATACACTCAACGTTGGTGATAGTGTACGAATAGTGGTTGCGGAAGGCGTTTCAGGAATTGGTTGGGAAAAGGGACGAGAAGTTGGTGCAAATTGGCTTCAATGGAAAAAAGGTACAGGGCGACCGACTTTAGTCCTTCCAAATGGTACAACTACAACTGATTATAATTACTATAAAAAGGCATGGATATTTACAGGATTGGATTCGCTCCTCAAAACATTCCGCAATGCAAAAGCGAATTTCCAGAGTAACTACACGCTACCACAAGCACCACCTCCACCAGCCTGGTTCACGATCGAGTCTGGAGGAGATCGAATACGGTTAACATGGGCTGATAATGCAAAGAATCATCCACATGCTGCAGGCTATGTTATCTATCGCTCTAAGGGTAGTGTTTTAACCTGGAGAACGGTATACGAGAAAATATTTGAGACAAGTGATCCGAGTGTAACTTCGTATGACGATACAGGCGCAGTTCGTGGTTTCGATTATTTCTACTATATCCAGTCGAAAGATGATGGAACGCAGGTTCCTGGGACGGTATTGTATAGTAGCTTGTTCTGGACATTAACAAACACTGGAGCAGTTTTGGGGCGGCCTGCTGGTTCAGCGTTAGAAAAGGTTCGCGTTGTTCCAAATCCATACGATATACGGGGTAGATTTTTCCAATTTGGTGATCGTTCACTGTATGATAGGATTGTGTTCTACGGATTACCGCCAAAATGCCTACTTAAAATTTTTACAGAAAGTGGTGAGTGTATTTGGGAAAAAATGCATACTCGTACGACAGGTGATGAAGTCTGGGATTCAAAGACAAAGTATGGCCAGATTGTCGTTAGCGGAATTTACATTCTCTATGTTGAAGTATTAGAGGATACGTATGATACCTGGATCAATAGAGATAATCGTTTACTCTACAAGAAGGGTGATACAGTTATTCGAAAGTTTGTCATTATTCGGTAAGGAGGATGGTGTATGAAAGTAAGAATAATGCTATTCATTGTTTGTGCCTTGTTTGTGGCTATGTACCAATTGAACGGTGAAGAGAGAGTAAAACTTGCTCAGTCAGGGTTTAAGTTTTTGAGTGTTGTGTCTGATGCTCGTGGAGCAGCAATGGCAGAAGCATTGACGAGCCTTGAGGCAGGTTCAAGTTCCCTGTTCTTTAACCCTGCAGGAATGGCTACACTCTCAAGAGGGTTAGATCTTTCTGTGAGCCAAAACCAATGGATTGCTGATATTCGCCATTACACGTTCAGTATTGCTTTTCGCCCAGGACATGGTCAATATGGTGTGCTTGGTTTTACGATTCAAAGTGTGGACTATGGTGAATTTTATGGGACGCGTGTTAATCAAACGATGCCAGAGGGATTTGAGGACACAGGGATTTTTTCGTTGAAAGCAATGGCGCTTGGTTTGGGATATGCACGTCAATTAACAGATCGGTTTAGTGTTGGTGCCCACGTACGCTTCGTGCGTCAGAATCTTGGTGAATCAATGGTGGCTCAAAATGTACGGCTCGATCCCAATGATCCTACCGGAACAGCTCGCATTGCCGATACTGCTTTCACAAGTAATCGTCTTGTTCCTCTTGTTGTTGATTTTGGGACTCGTTTCCATACAGGCTATAAAAGTCTCGTGTTTGGTATGTCTATACGAAATTTTTCCAACGAGGTAAAATATGCACAGGAAGGTTTTCAAGCACCGTTGATGTTTACACTTGGCATCTCTATGAATGTGCTTGATTTCTTCGATCCTTTCCAATTTGATCATTCGCTTGTTATCAGTATTGATGCAAGCCACCATAGGGATCACCCAGAACAAATTAAAGTTGGTCTTGAGTACCAAGCATTGAATATCGTTTCTCTACGTTGTGGATATATGTCGGCAAATGATGAAAGTAGTTTGTCATACGGAATTGGTGTTACAGCAGCAGGTATTGTAGTTGATTATGCATATACACCATTTGGTATTTTTAATAAAGTGCAGCGTTTTACTGCGCGATTTTCTTTGTAAATGGAGGAGAGTGTGATTATGAAAACAGCGAATATACTGCTGGGAGGTTGTCTCGTACTTGTATTCTTCGTAGTATGGTTATTTGTTCCTGCATGTAAATACGAAGTAGCTGAACCACTGTGGTATCGAGAGCATGAAGAACTCCCAATACCAAAAATCAATAGTGTTTCTCCATCCCATGCTACTGCGGGGGTGAACTATATAACAATCTACGGTGAAAAACTTGAAGGGGCACTCGATACCATGAGGATCTATAATCCAACACTAGATACAAATATGGCATTCTCCTACAGTGCTGTATACTTTAGTGGAACACCAGTAGATATTAAGAATATAACCTCGAACTCGATAACGGTGTACCGACCTCGCCTTGTGGCTGATTCATGTATTATCACAATAGTACCACGTAAGGCTTTGGTACCCGCAACGTACTCCTATGGAAGAATAGAAGCAGTTGCAAGTTCCTTTGGTGACTTTGTAGAAGCTATTCCACTCTCAACTCTTGCTGTTGACAACAATGAGAATCTCTATGTCTGTGAACAGAATACTAACTGGAGGATGTGGGTTGTGTCACCATCGAATGTGAAAAGGCAGTTTACGTTTTCTGGTAGCACAACTCGAAGAATCATGACTGATATGAAAATTACAAACGATTTCAAATACCTCTGCTGTTTCAGTAATAATAGCTTGCGTGAAATTCAACGAGTTGACTTATCAACAGGTGCTACTGCTCGATATACACAAATGCCAAGCCCCCGGATTGTGACTGTAGGTGATTTCGATACACAAGGGTATTTATATGTAGGTGGATCGAAAACAGATCTCTGTAGTATTCCCCCAAATCCTCCTTCATCGCTTACTGCTGCCCAAATACGAACAGCTGGTACGTATACAACAGATGATATTTTGACTATCAATGTATGTAGAGTTGGCACTGTTGATTATGTATACGTAGCGGCACGGCAATCCGCTACGACGCTCCCAATTAAAATTTATCGGCACCAACTTACTGGATCTGGTACTATGGGGCAACGTGAATTGGTGCTCGACTTAGCAGGAACGCCATTTTCTAATAGAAAGGTTACTGGTATCCACGTTTCATCGAGTGGAAAGCTATTTTTACTTACGGATGCTCCGAATCCATTGTTAGTGTACGATGGCACTAGTATCGATTACTTTTACAAAGAAATTCTTCCTCCACGTGGACGTCACAGTGTGTGGGGGCGTTCAAATTCGCTCTACATGGTTAGTTACGATTCAACAACAGCCGATCCAGCAAAACTATGGAATGTGATTAAGATCAACATGGGTGAAACTGGTTTTTAAAGGTACTAGGTGGAGAGTGCAGTGAGAGTAATATTGACATGTAGAAGACTTTGTTCAGTGCTTATTGTGATAAGTGTCGTGTTGCTACCAATGTTTAGTCAGGTTTTCGACACACTGCTCATTCTACATATTAGTATGACTCCACACATCAATGGATTAGGTAATGATAGTTCCTGGCAGATGATTCCGTGGAATCCTATTGAATATCGATGGTAACGCATACGAAAGCGTGGTAGAACTTCAAACATTTAGTGGGCGATACAAAGTGAGTTGGTCTTTCGAAACAAATAGGTTCTATTTTTTAGTAGAAGTAGTAGACGATATATTCATTAATGGATATGAGTTTGGGAATGTCACCGTTATTTACAATTATGATATTGCCAGAGGGTTTATTGATGAAAATGCATCAGGGGTGGGCTATGTGTTCGATGAGCGTGGTGTTGTTGCCTATGGAAGGGGAAAGAATGTGGAGAACACATTTACATACTATATCCATGCTCTCTTTCCACCTGGGGGAGTAACAGGAAAGGAATATATTGTTACTGATTTGGTTGGTACAAATTGGAATGATGTTCGACTTCAACATTATACACACCGTTTTCTAGACTTTGTCCTTACACGAGATGGAGCAGTTGGAAGGTGTAAGTCTTCACTTGTTGTATGCGATAGTTCATTCAATTCAGCAAATACTAGTACAAGTGTAGTAGTTCTAACCGTTTGTAAAGTTCTTGGACACTCTGTAGCATATTGCGATAATGACTCAGCCAATGGATTACGCGAGTCGAAGTGTGGTTCTGATGAGGAACCACGACAGGGAAACCTTCGTTGGATGAATGCTGGCTCCTTTCAAAAAGCAAAATTTATTATGAGGTAACTTTCTTTCGAGGGTTGATAAAACAATGAACCAACGAGTATTCATACTACTGTATGTAATGGTTACATTTAACTCTGCTTTGGTGCTATCACAGTATAATAATGCAGCTACCTGTAAATATCGTGATAATGTAACTCAGATAGAAACTTGGCTCTCTGTTATTCCATATTCCGATAATGTGATACGAGTTGTGGCTTCTCGCGATAGCAATTTTTTTCACCGCTCAAGTTTAGTAGTAGTTAGGAAACCAGATTCCACTATTCATGTGAAGAAGCGTAGTGATAGCGTAGCCTGCATCTTAGAAACAAAGAACATACGAGTAACTATTTTCAAAGTTGGGGGTACAATATCGTTCCATAACAAAAGTATGGTTGTTGCTCGCGAAGCGCGAATTGCAGGACGCTCTCTCGAACCAGTGGAGGTTCTTGGGGAAAAAACATTTCGAATTCAACAACGATTTGAAATAACCCCTGATGAAGCATTCTATGGCCTTGGGCAACATCAAAATGGCATTTTTAACTATCGTGGATATTCTCTTGATTTGTGGCAGTACAATATTGTTGCAGTAGTACCTTTCCTTGTCTCAAGCAAAAACTATGGTATTCTTTGGGATAATTACTCTCGTACAAAGTACGGTGATCCTCGTGAGTACACGTCAATAGAAGTGTTGCAACTCCTTGATCGTGATGGACGAAAGGGTGGTTTGACAGCAGAGTACTACAAAGATGAAACATTTCGTACGCTTTATACTATTCGTCGTGAAAATCGAATTAACCACATGTATATCGATGTAAACGATCCATTCCCTGATGGTTTTTTAGAAAACGTTAAATCAGTACGTTGGAGCGGAAAAGTACGATGCACACAATCAGGTCGATACTCCTTTCGATTGTACTGTTCTGGTTACACAAAACTTTGGATGAATGGAAAGCTTGTTATCGATTCGTGGCGCCAAAATTGGTTGCCATGGTACCACTTTATACCTCTTGAGATGGAAAAAGGGAAAGACTATGATATTCGTCTCGAGTGGATACATACTGGTGGATATATTGGACTTGAAGTACTCCCGCCTGGAAACCCACTACCGCAGAACACGATTTCGTTTACGTCGGAGGTGGGAGATGGTATTGATTACTACTTTATTGTTGGGAAAACACTCGATGATGTCATTGCTTCGTACCGCTGGTTAACAGGACAAGCCCCTATGGTGCCGAAATGGGCACTTGGGTTGTGGCAGTCTCGAGAACGATATAGAACTCAAGAAGAATTGCTCAGTATTGTTCGAGAATTTCGTAAACGATCAATTCCTCTTGATAACATTGTACAGGATTGGTTTTATTGGGAAGAAGATAAATGGGGTGATCATGAATTTGACACATTACGGTACCCTGACCCTAAAGGTATGATCCACACACTCCATAATGATTTACATACACGCATAATGATTTCTGTATGGCCAAAGTTTTATATTGGTACAAAACACTACGAGGAGATGAGGACACGTGGATATCTCTTTATGCGAAATGTTGAAAAAGAACAACGTGATTGGGTAGGTCCCGGATACATTTCGACCTTCTATGATCCATACAGTAATGGTGCACGAGAATTGTATTGGAACCAACTAAAGGGTAAACTTTTTTCACTTGGTGTCGATGCGTGGTGGCTCGATTGTACAGAACCTGATATTCAGTCAAATTTATCGCGTGAGGAAACGATACTTCGCCAACATCCAACAGCAATGGGGTCCGGTGCCCGATATCTCAACACGTATTCGTTAATGAACTCACGGGCAGTGTATGAAGGGCAACGAACATCGGATCCAAACAAGCGGGTCTATATTCTCACACGATCAGCATTTGCTGGGCAACAACGATACGGTGCTACCACATGGAGTGGTGATGTTGCTGCGCGATGGTATGATCTTACCGTGCAAATACCAGCAGGGTTAAATTTTTGTTTGTCGGGTATTCCATATTGGACAACCGATATTGGGGGGTTCGCGGTTGAGCCACGATTCGAAAATCCAGACAGCGTAGATCGTGAAGAGTGGCGAGAACTGATCACTCGTTGGTTTCAGTTTGGAACATTCTGCCCTATCTTCCGTGTTCACGGACAATATCCATACCGTGAAATATTTAACGTTGCTCCTCCAGAACATCCTGCCTATCAAGCAATGGTAAAGTACACAATACTTCGCTATCGCTTGATGCCGTATATTTACACACTCGCAGGAATGGTTACCCACCATGGATATACCATCATGCGTGCACTTGTAATGGACTACAGTCATGATAAAGCAACACATTCACTTGGAAATCAATTTCTCTTTGGACCAGCATTGCTCGTTGCTCCTATTACGGAGTTCAAGGCACGAAGTCGTACTGTATACTTGCCGAAAGGGAATGGGTGGTACGAAATACGAACCGGAAAATATTATGTAGGTGGGCAGCTGGTAACTGCCGAAGCACCATATACCGACATTCCAATTTTCTTAAAGGAAGGATCAATTCTCCCTGTTGGTCCTGATATTCAGTACAGTACTGAGAAACCTGCAGATCCAATTCGCCTTTTTGTTTGTGGAGGACGCGATGCAGTATTTTCGATCTACGAGGACGATGGTGAAACATACGACTATGAACAGGGAAAATATAGCTGGATCCCAATAACGTACACTGAATCAACAAAAAAACTGACTCTGAAAAAGCGTGAAGGATCGTTTCCGGGGATACTTGAAAAACGAACATTCGAAATTGTGTGGATCGATCGGACAAACAAGCATCCTATCGATTTTAATCGGAAGCCAGATGTAACTGTTCTCTATGATGGAAATGAACTAACTATTGAAAAAAAGTAAAGTAAGGATCATGAAATGAAGCGAACAGTTCAGTTAGTATTTGTTTGTGTTGTACTTGTGTTTAGCTGTATTTATACTCAAGTGCTTTCCATTGATTCTGCAACAATAACTGGAAAGTGTACCATTCCACCCTGTCCTGAGTGGCTTCATCAAGCGGTTTTCTACCAAATTTATCCCCAAACGTTTTACGATAGCAATGGCGATGGCATTGGCGATTTACCTGGCATTATAGAAAAACTTGACTATGTGAAAAGTCTCGGTGTCGATGGGATTTGGCTCAACCCATTTTTTGATTCGCCATTCTGTGATGCAGGATACGATGTGTCGGACTACTACAAAGTAGCACCACGGTATGGAACGAATGATGATGCAAAACGACTATTTAGAATTGCACGTAATAAAGGGTTACGCATTATTTTCGATTACGTTGTTAGTTACACGAGCATTGAACATCCATGGTTTAAGGAATCAGCAAAACAAGAACCAAATAAATACTCCAATTGGTACATCTGGACAGACAATGTGTGGAAGAATCCACCTGAAGTGTATAAAGATGCATTCATAAAAGGGTATGGCAGGCGCAATGGTCAGTTTATGCGGAATTTCTACTGGTGCCAGCCAGCATTGAATTTTGGGTTCGCAAAACCAGAAGAACCATGGATGTTACCACCCGATCACCCTGATCTCATTGAACTTCACAAAGAACTTCATCGTATTCTCCGATTCTGGATGGATATGGGAGCAGCTGGTTTCCGGGCTGATATGGCAGGAGCATTAGTTAAAAACGCTAACATTACAGGTAATGATCAATACTTTATGATGCGCGATGAAGCAACAAAGAAGTTCTGGAGAGGAATTCGAGAATTACTGGATACAGAGTATCCTGGTTCCTTCATGATTGCAGAGTGGTCACATCCAGAATCTGCACTCGATGGTGGTGGATTCCATGCCGATTTCTACCATTGGTTTCCCGGGTACAACGATTTACTCCAGAAGGAAAGTTGGCGGATTCTCAATGGGTATTCTGAGGGCCACTCTTTCTTCGATCGAGAAGGGAAAGGGACAATTACGGAATTTTTGGCCAAGTATCTTGATCAATACAATAAGACAAAAGGGAAAGGGTACATATGTTTACCGTTGGGGAATCACGATCTTTCACGTCTGAACATACAGCGAACAACTGAGGAACTGGAGATGATTTTTGCATTTTCACTTGCAATGCCTGGCATTCCCTTCATTTACTATGGGAATGAGATTGGAATGCGCCAGTTATACGATCTCCCTCATGTAGAGGGAGCATATAAGCCACGGGCAGGTGCGCGAACACCAATGCAATGGAAAAAAGCGAAAAATCTTGGATTCTCGACAGCTGAATTTGCGCAGTTATATCTTCCTGTGGATACTGCATCAGATGCACCAACAGTAGAAAGTCAAGAGAAGGATCCTACTTCATTACTAACTAGAGTGAAGAAACTTATTCAAGTAAAAAAACAAGAACCTGCTCTTGCAGCGTATGCTGAGTTTATTCCAGTCTACGCAAAAGATCAAACGTATCCATTCGTTTTTGCACGCGCAAACGGTAACGATGTAGTTCTTGCTATTTTCAATCCTTCGACACATACGGTACGGGCATCATTTAAACTCAACAAGAAATATACTGAATTTAAACTTCTTGCTGGATCCTCAGCGACACTGGTCAGAAAAGATTATAAGTATACAATAGTAGTGAAAGGGCAATCATACGCGTTATATAAAGCAAAAAAATAAACTTACAACGAACTATACTTGGTTCAGCATTGTAACAGTTGCCATTATTATTGCTCCTTTGCAAGGACAAGAATGCCGAATTGTTAACGATTTCAATAAACAGTGGCAATTTGTTCTTGGTGACACATCGGGAAATGTTCCGTCCAATAGTGCTCGTTGGCAAGTAGTCAATCTCCCTCACGATTGGAGTATTGAAGGTCCGTTTCGAAAAGAACACCCAGCAACTCCTGGTGGAGGAGCCTTACCCGGTGGTATAGGATGGTATAAGAAAATTTTCCGGGTTCCTGAGAAGTGGAAAACCAAAAAGGTGTGGATTGAATTTGATGGAGTATATCGAAATCCTGAAGTGTGGGTAAATGATATGTTTGTAGGTCGATGGCGCTATGGCTATACTAGTTTTCGATTTGAACTTACGAAGTATGTGCGGTATGAACCAGAAGATAATAGAATACTTGTAAAGGTTGACAATTCAAAGCAGCCTAATTCACGCTGGTATTCGGGATCAGGAATTTACCGGAATGTTCGACTAGTTGTAACTGAAAAAGTGTATGTTGAACCGTGGGGTGTCTTTATCACAACTCCGACGATAACAACCACAACAGCAACAATACGACAGCAAACGATTGTCAGAAATGAAACAGAAAAACCTCAAAATGTCCATATAAGTGTTGATGTTCTCGATGCCAACAATAGGATTGTTGCCACAAAATCGCTTATACGGCTCATAGAGAAAAACAAGAGTGATACTGTACTCCACGATATTATTGTTCAAGAACCTCAGTTGTGGTCACTTGAGAGACCAAATCTTTACAAAACTAGAACAAGAGTAGTACAGAATGGATACGTTTGGGATGAAATCCAGACTCCTTTTGGAATACGATATTTCTATTTTGATCCATTGAAGGGATTTTTCTTAAATGGAAAGCATGTTAAAATTAACGGTGTATGTAACCATCACGATCTTGGTTGTTTAGGGGCAGCAATTTATCCAGCAGCTATTGAACGCCAACTCCGGTTATTGAAAGAAATGGGGTGTAATGCAATTCGTACCTCGCATAATCCTCCAGCACCTGAACTTCTTGACCTCTGTGATCGAATGGGATTCCTTGTTATGGATGAAGCGTTCGATGTGTGGAAAATCGGAAAGACGAAGTACGACTATTCGTTAGATTGGGATGAATGGTATGAACAAGATCTCCGTGCAATGGTACTACGTGACAGAAATCATCCTTCAGTAATAGTGTGGAGTATTGGAAATGAGGTGATGGAGCAATGGGATAAAAATGAGAGCCTTGGTGTTGCTCTTACAAAGAAACTTACAAGTATCATCAAAGAACTTGATCCGACACGCCCCATAACTGCTGCTTGTAATAGGACAGATCCAGAAAACCCGATCATTAAAGCAGGTGCTCTCGATATTATTGGCTACAACTATGGGCATGAAACGTATGCATCAATACCAATGGTATATCCTGGAAAACCATTTATTGCAACGGAAACAGTTTCGGCGCTTACCACACGTGGGCGCTATGATATGCCTTCTGACAGCATTCGTCGTTGGCCACCACGTTGGGATGTACCACTAACCACAGGAAATCCTGATAACACATGTTCAGCGTACGATAATTGCAGTACACCGTGGGGATCGACGCATCGAGAAACATGGCGTGTGGTTCGAGCGCATGATTATGTTTCCGGTATGTTTGTATGGACTGGGTTTGACTACTTAGGTGAACCAACACCGTACGATTGGCCTTCCCGGAGTTCATACTTTGGTATTCTTGACTTAGCAGGATTTCCAAAAGATGTGTACTACTTTTACAAAAGTGAGTGGACGAATGAGCCAGTGCTCCACGTGTTTCCTCATTGGAACTGGAAGGAAGGTGATATAGTTGATGTTTGGGTATATACAAATTGTGATGTTGTTGAATTGTTTGTGAATGGGAAGAGTGTAGGTAAGAAGAAAAAAGGTGTTGACGATTTGCACCTCCAGTGGAGAGTTCAGTATGCACCTGGTATGTTGATGGCTAAGGGTATGAAGGGGAACCGAGCAATCGTTGCTACCGTAGCAACGGCATATCAAGCATCTCAATTACGAGCAGAAGCAAGTAAACCTGTATTAGTAGCAGATGGGAAAGACCTTGCGTTTATAACTATCAGTGTCCTTGATGACTATGGAACACTAGTTCCAACAGCTACGCATAGTATCAAAGCATACGTTGATGGAAGTGCCGATCTTATTGCGATGGATAATGGGTTACAAACGTCCCATGAGCCCTTTCACGATACACAACACTGTGCATTCAATGGATTATGTCTTGCCGTAGTACGGGCACGAGAACAAGCTGGTAAGGTACGAGTACGTTTTGAATCGGAGGGATTGCGTCCTGCTGAAGTGACACTACGAATTGTTCGGTCAAAGTAATACGAAGAGGAGAGTTATCGTATGCGAATCTATCTATTGCTTCTAGTAACGATTTCTATTGGCGTTAGTGTAAAAGGTCAAACACAGAATTGCTTTCTTGAGGATTTTTCACCGAAGTACACGACAGCTCCACCGTATATCAATGCTACAAAACCAACTGCGTCACCGAATGTTACCATAACAATTAATGGAAGAGATACTTTGGGAAAAGTATCACCATACCTTTTTGGGAATGCTGTGGCAGTGTGGGTTGGTCAGAACGTGAATAACTCGACTGTCGTTGGGTACCTTCAGATGCTTCGGCCTACACTGATTCGATTTCCTGGTGGCAGTTGGTCAGATATCTATTTTTGGAATGAGTACCCAAACGATATTCCTGACTCGACAATCGATGGTACGACAGGGAAAAAACACAAGTTCTATCCACAAGTCGGCTCGTGGTACAAACTGACCCCGGATCAATACTACGATTTTCGAGATAAAATTGGAGCGGAAGGATTGATAACAGTGAACTATGCTTACGCACGCTATGGGCAGAGCGAAAATCCTGTTGCAAAAGCAGCACATCTTGCAGCAGAGTGGGTGCGCTACGACGCTGGAAGAACAAAATTTTGGGAAGTTGGTAATGAAAATGCAGGTCCATGGGAAGAAGGTTTCATGATCGATACTACTATGAATTTCGATGGGCAACCTTCGCTTATTTCGGGGCGGCTTTATGGCAAGCACTTCAAGGTCTTCTACGATTCGATGAAAACAGCAGCGCGCCAAGTTGGTGCTACAATATACATAGGAGGTCAAATACTCCACTATGGGACACCAGTTTTTGCTGCTGATGCTGAGTGGAATTCTGGATTCTTTGCAGAAGTTGGTGATACAGTGGATTTTTACGTCGTTCATAATTACTTCGGCAATAATGCAACGACTATAGCAGCTCAAATTAGTAATGCTATCAGTGAAATTACAAATAATGCTTCGTTTATTCGGAGCGATATAGCAGCCAAGGGTGCCGCGAACAAACCGATTGCAATGACAGAATGGAACTGTAAGGGACCAGATGCGGCAAAAATATCAATTGCAAATGGGATGCAAGCAGTTGTACTCCTCAGCGAAATGATGAAATACAACTACGGGATGTCGTGTCGCTGGCTTCTAGCGAATTGGGATACAGACGGCATGTTTTATTTTAAGGATCCCCCCGAAGCGGGAATTCCACTCTGGAATCCACGGCCTGATTTTTACTACCTTGTTTTGTTTCAACGAGTTATTGGTGATCATTGTATTAGTACTTCTGTTTCTGGGGGAGCATCCAATGTGCATGCATATGCGACACGGTTTTCATCTGGCCATACAGGGATTGTTGTACTTAATCGGCACTCCTCATACAATTATACTGTGAGAATTATTCCAAAAGATATTGGAGTTGGTGAAAAATACTATGTGTATTCACTGACCGGTGCTGAAACAGCAACGATGCCTACAAAAGTAGCAATCAATGGGTATCAACCAACAGGTTCAGCGTGGGGACCATTGGATAATCTCCTCTCAATTCCAGCATATGCATATTCTATTGGTGACACAATTCTCCTAAATGTGCCAGCAAAATCGATGCACTTTATTCTTGTGGATGCAGGTACTCGCTCCATAACAAAAATAGAAGACGAGCAAAATAAATTAGCACCAACGAATTATGAATTGTATCAAAATTACCCGAATCCCTTTAACCCAGCAACAGTAATTGAGTACGAACTTCAAAAACCGTCGTGTGTAACTCTCTGTGTGTACGACACACGAGGTGTAAAGGTTGCGATACTCGAGAATGGGGCTAAGAGAAAAGCAGGTAGATATACTGTTATGTTTAATGGTTCAACACTTTCAAGCGGAGTATACTTTTATACTTTGGTGACAGAGTATGGAACAGCGACAAAATCAATGGTGCTTCTTAAGTAAGAAATTCATTTTCTTTCATAGAAAGGAGGTGTAACGGCGTTTTTTGCACTCACTTATCATTTTAAGCTTCGTAGGAGTTAGGGGTTAGCATTGAGAAGAAGTCATTTATATAATGTCAAACAAATCTATAAGGAGGAGTTGCTATGGTTAAAGATCGAAATACTATCTTCATAGTAGTTACACTGTTTGTAATGGTTTCCTTTGTTGCAAATGCACAGCAACAATATATGGCGTATGAGCCCTTCCTGTATCAGAAAGGAAAAGCGATTGATCAAACAACTGGTACTTCTGGTTATGGGTGGTTAGGGAATTGGCAACCTGATTCAAAGCGTATTTGGGGTACAGGTTGCAATGCATTCATTAGCCAATATCCACTGCAATACAGCGATTTGTTATACCCTGTTCCAAATGCAGGAAACCATGTTTCAGTGTATGTTCCAGGAGGATGGTCTGGAGCGATATCATTTAAGCGGCAATTAGATCGTGTTTGGCCGAATGAAGCTGGGAAGGTATATTGGACGAGTCATGTATTTGACATAGAGCCTGCACCAGCGGATGAGTGGTGTTATTTCTTATTCAAGTTATTTTACTTTGGGGAGGACACGACGGAGTTATTTGCGGTTGGGAAGGGAGGAGGGACGAAGAACTACACATGTGGGAGTGGTTGGCCGGGAGCTGGTCCGAGTGATGATATAGCGAACGTGTTGTGTGAAGGAGGTCCTGTGTGGTTAGTGACGGCGACGTATATGTTGGGTGGTGGGAGAGCACGGACATTCATGTGGATAAATCCTGACCCGTCGATCCAGCCAGACACGGCGAGTGCGAACGTAAAACGTTGGACGAATGCACCAAAGGGATTCAACCATGTTGTAATCGAGTGTGGTGGTGGTGATTCCGCTATCGTCAACTACGATGAAATAAAGTTAGGACTTTCCTATGAAGCAGTTGCTTTACCGATACCACTCACCGATGTTGAGAGCGAGCAGGTTGTTGGGGTACCACGAACGTATGAACTAAGCAATAATTATCCAAATCCATTCAACCCAACAACTCAATTCAGATATAGCATCCCAAAGAGCTGTCTCTTATACACATCT
>JAOAFT010000028.1 GCA_026416125.1 Bacteroidota bacterium | reverse complement strand
AGTACACTATCCAACCCTCTTCTATCAAAATTTTGCGTGTATAAATATGAAACTGTTCGATCTGTCTCATTCACTACGAGATCATTATTTTTTGCGACTGTCTCACTAAAATAATGGGTCGATGTTAAAAGCGTGATATCTTCCAAGCGAGTATCAGATACCGGTGCAACAAATTCTCCCGGTTTTTCAACACAACTACTGAAAAAAATACTGAGAAATGTAAGTACTAAGAAAACATTCAAAGAATTAGGATACTTCAGGAGATGGTTCATATGAACTCCTTTCATGAGTCAAACTTTGCATTCAATATACCCTACAAGAGTTCTCGAATCAAGGATAGCAAACAACTTTGTGCTTTCGCTCACGTCCTATAGCAATAAAAATGCCAGCAAAGGTTTTTCCCATTGCTGGCAATACATAGGTTCCACATATAACACTATAATTAAATTAATGGAACTTCTCGTCTTTCGTTGGTGGCTGAAAGCCGAAAGTCATCCCACTTGCTTGTTCGCCTGCAATTTTTATCTCACCAAACTTCTTTTCATACTTCTCAATATTATCTATTAGTGCATTGGCAAACATCTTCATGTGTTGTGGTGTCATGATAATGCGTGAAAGTACTTTTGCTTTGGGAACACCTGGCATCACACGCGTAAAGTCTATTACAAATTCAGCTGGTGAATGAGTGATAATAGCTAAATTAGCGTAAATACCTTCAGCTTCTTTCTCACCAAGCTCTATATTGATTTGTTGTTGTACAGGTTCGTTCATTGTGCTATTTCCCTTTTTTTTTGCAATTCTTCTACTTTATCGAGAGCTTTCATTGCTTTTTCTGTATCACCAAGTCTTGCATAAATTGTACCAAGTGTTTGCCAAATTCTCCAATCCTCTGGTCGTTTGGCCACTACAGATTCCAGGTAAGGTAAAGCCTCTTTAAACTTTTCCTTGTATTCCTGGGAATCCTCACCTTTTTCTTGTGCCTTCTTGAGAATATCAACACCCCAATTATAGAGTGTGGCTCCAATTTCATAAGCAGCATCAGTAAACTCAGGATCAAGGCGAAGTGCTTCTTTATACTCAACTAAAGCATTCGTATAATCACCAAGCGAACGGTAAAGAACGCCGAGAATATATCGATTTGTCTTGTTTGCCGGATCATTTTTCACCGCGTCCTGAAATGCAACTGTTGCCTCTTTGATGCGATTAGCTTTTACATAGACTTGAAGAAGAAGAGTAAGATTTTCATTGTCGTGAGGATTTTTATTTTTAACTGTTTCAAATACTTCAATTGCTTTTGAGTACTCAACTAATGCTTCATAGTACTTCGTCGAATCAATTTTAGGTACATAGGGTTTAGAGAACACAGTTTTTATAACCTTTTCACCCTCTACTGTAATAGTTAAATTATACCCTGCATATATCAATTCTTCAATCTTTTTATTCTTCTTGTCCTTACGAGTAGCATCTGGCTCCCCGAGTGAACGAAGAATATCACTCTTATACGCACCTGCTTTGACTTCTTTAAGAGCTTTGAAAGCTTTTATCTGTTCACTGTTTTCCTTCTCAAACACTGTTTCCTTTTCGACACCTTTGTTGTAGTAAATTTTTCCAACTTGCTTATACATCTCTAAATCCCCACTTACTTCCCACCCTTTTGTATACGCATAAATAGCACTATCAATTTCACCTTTTTCGTAGTATGCCATTGCTAAGTAATCATATGTTAAACCGGTATCTGGTTTTGCTTTTACAGCTTTTGTTATATTGTCGATGGCCAATCGATAGTACTCAATAGAATCCTTACTTGCTTTCTTGAGGTATGAAAAACCAATATTGAGATATTGTCCCCAAAACGAAAGGCGTGTCAAATAAATTTCATTCTGATGTGTATTTGAAATTGCTAATGCTCGTTCAAAAGCTTCATTCATACCGTCGATATCACCTTTTTCTGCTCGAAGGCGTCCGAGTAAATACCACGCCTCTTCATTTTTGGGGTTATTCGTTGTTTCTTTCACAAGGAGTTCTATCGCTTTATCATAATTTTTTTGCTGAATGTGAAGTTTTGCCCCTGTAAAATCAGCAGAACCACACTGGAATCCCATTGTAATAAGAGATAAAATCATTGCACTTATAATAAAGTTGTATATCTTTCTCATAGTTCATCCTTAAATTAAGTGAAAAATACCCATTTTATAGACACATAAATGTAGTAAAAGCTCATTCTATAAGCAAGCTCACGGAGTGAATTGTACTTTTAAATTTTTATAACACTTCGCCTGTTGCTCAGTTGTACAGTTACATTGACAGAGTCATATTTTTTCAATATATTGTATTTGTCAACTCGGTGTTGAGTTGATTTTTTTTTGTTTGCCTTTCACACACTTTGGGGTGTAGCCAAGCGGTAAGGCAGCGGCCTTTGGAGCCGCCATTCCCAGGTTCGAATCCTGGCACCCCAGCAAAATGAGCATCGAGCATGTGAACGTAGATATGCGCATTCTATGAGTGAATTGAAAATATTTTCTGGCAGGGCAAACAGATCTCTAGCTGAAAAAATTTGTGAAGCTGCCAACATTCCACTTGGAAATGCTGATATCCGAAACTTTAGTGATGGTGAAATTTGGGTTAAGTACATTGACAATATCCGAGGAGATGATGTTTTCATTATCCAACCAACAGCGCCACCATCAGAAAACCTCGTTGAGTTACTCATCATGCTCGATGCAGCAAAGCGCGCTTCAGCTAAACGCGTTACAGCAGTAATTCCTTACTTTGGCTATGCACGCCAGGATAGAAAAGATCAACCGCGCGTTGCAATTAGTGCAAAGCTTGTTGCTAATTTAATTACGGTTGCTGGTGCAAGCAGAGTTCTTACAATGGACTTACACACACCGCAACTCCAAGGGTTCTTTGATATACCTATGGATCATTTATACGCATCGGTTGTTCTCATCGAACATATTCGTAAATTGAACATTCCAAACCTTGCAGTTGTTTCTCCAGATGTTGGAAGTATTAAATTAGCACGATCATATGCAAAACGTCTCGATGCAGAACTAATTCTCATCGATAAACGTCGACCAAAAGCAAATGAGACAGTAGTGATGAATATCATTGGGAATGTGAAAGGCAAGAATGTGCTAATTGTTGACGACTTAATTGATACAGCAAACACATTTGTAAGTGCCGTTTATGCACTGAAAGGTGCAGGAGCCGGCGATATTTACGGTGCATGTACACACCCTATTCTTTCTGGAAATGCTTATGAGAAATTAGAGAAAGCACCAGTTAATCAATTAGTCGTTACAGATAGTATTCCTCTGAAACAGCATTCATCAAAAATTATTGTATTATCAGCTGCTCGGTTATTTGCTGAAGCAATTTTACGAACTCATCGCAACGAGTCAATTAGTTGCTTGTTTGACGTTGATAAAGATAAGGTTTACGACATAACATAAGGAGAGTCAAATGTCTGAAGTAACTTTACACGCCGAAATTCGTACACAGGTTGGTAAACAAGCAAAAGTACTCCGGCGGCAAGGGAAAGTCCCAGGAATTTTCTATGGACATAAAATGCAAAATATCCCTATAGCATTACCAGAACTTGTGTTAAAACCACTCTACACATCATCGGCAACAAATATAATTAACCTACAGCTAAACGATGGTTCGAAGTACCTCTGTGTTCTTCGTGATGTCCAATTCGACCCTGTTACAGATCGTCCAATACATTTTGATTTCCAAGGATTGAATGAGAACGAAGAAATAACCCTCGAAATACCTGTACGTCTGATTGGTGGCACTCCGAAAGGTGTCCGGGAGGGCGGTATCTTACAACATGTTCTTCACAAGCTAAAAATCGCATGTTTACCCAAAAACATACCTGAACACGTTGAAATCAACGTTGAAGCACTTGAAATCAATAAATCAATCCATGTTAAGGATATTTCGATTCCCAATGTACGCATTCTCGAAAGTGAATCAAGTACAATTGTTGCTGTGATACCACCTGCAGTACACAAAGAGGCAGCAGGTGAAGCTGTTCCAGGTGAAACACCTACAGAACCAGAAGTAATTGCAAAAGGTAAGAAACCTGAAGAAAGTGGAAACGAGAATCCATAGTGAGTTCTGAGTATTCGTCATTCCTCTTTGTCGGGTTAGGAAATCCCGGAAGACAATACTTACAAACCCGACATAATATAGGGTTTCGGATTCTTGATGCTTTTGCAGCTCAACATCAGTGTTCATTTGAATTAGGACGTGGTTCATACTGGATCAGTAAGTGTTCTTTGAAAAATAGTACTGTGCATTTATTAAAACCTACAACGTATATGAATAATAGTGGTCTTGCCATCAAGGAGTACCTTATGGAAGTGAATATATCACTATCCAATCTCCTTATTGTTTACGATGATATTCACTTACCACTAGGAACACTCCGAATCCGTCAACGTGGAAGCGATGGTGGTCACAATGGTGTTGCATCAATTATTTACCATCTTCAAACACTTGCTTTTCCACGCATACGATTTGGTATTGCACCACATAATCGAAGCATTGTTTCAGAACAACTTTACGAATTTGTTTTATCACCTTTTGAGAAAGAAGAAGAACCGATTGTCGAAATGGTAATAGAAAAATCTATTGAAGCAATGGTATCTTTTGTTGAACATGGATGCACAGTAACTATGAATCGTTACAATAGAAATTTTCTTTCGTACAATTAACCCTGTTCACAGCATTGTCTGCTGTGGACCAATTATTCACATAAGTCCAAAGGGATACAACAATGGTTAATGTCAAAACATACGAAACAACTTTCATCGTAAACGCAAATCTTGACGACCCAGTCATTGACTCAATCATAGAAAAGGTAAAGGATTTCATCATCAAAAACGGTGGTGAGATTCTTGAAACTACAAAATGGGGTAGAAAACGATTTGCATACCCTATTAAGAAAAAAAACAATGGATTTTACGTTGTTTGTGTGTTTAAAGCACCAACATCGTTTATTCACAAACTTGAGCGCCAATTCACACTCGACGAGTCTATTTTGCGGTACCTCATTATCGCGCTCGATAAAAAGGCTCTCACTGCACGTATTTCTGGTGCAGAACTTATGAAAGGTACTCCAACAACACCACTTGCACCTGGTGAAACAGAACTACCTGATGATATCCCACTCGATGAAACCGAGACACTCTAACGAGATAAAGACGACATTCTTATTTTGAAAGAAAGGAACATAGCTATGGCATCAAAAAGTTCACAACGAGCTAAGCAGCAAAAGAAAAAACGACTTTGCCGGTTTTGTGAAGCAAAAGAAGAATATATCGACTATAAAAACGAAAAACGACTCATGCGTTGTATTTCAGAGCAAGGTCGTATTATACCACGTCGAATTACAGGTACCTGTGCTAAACATCAGCGACAACTAACTACTGCAATTAAGCGAGCACGACATCTCGCATTGTTACCATTTGTACATGATGCAGTGAGTTAATTTCTGTTTCGTGTAAAAGGAGATCGGATATGAAAATTATATTACGGAAAGATACTGAATCACTTGGGAAAGCAGGTGATGTACTTGTTGTGAAAGATGGTTATGCTCGCAATTACTTAATACCTCGCGGTATAGCTCTTGAAGCTACAGAAGGGAATCTTCGCCAAATTGAAGAAGAACGAAGACAATTGGAACGTCGGCTCGAAAGAGAACGAAAAAGCGCAGAGGTACTTGCTTCACAACTTGAAAAGATCTCACTCACAATTAAAATGAAAGTAGGTGAAGAAGAAAAGCTTTTTGGATCAGTCACAGCGCAAATGATAGCAGAAGCTCTTGAAGCAAAAGGCATTACTCTCGACAAACGTCATATCGAGCTCGATGAACCACTCAAGACACTAGGGATTTTTGAAGTCCCAGTGAAACTCGCAGCTGGTGTAACAAGTAAAGTAAAAGTATGGATTGTTCGTGAATAGTTAAGTAAACCATCCTTTTTCCTTCACAAGGGTAGGTCAGTATTTGCTGACCTACCCTTTTTTATTAAAAATTTTTACTCACTTGCATTCATTTCTTTGTGTTTGTAGTTTGTATTCGCACTTTGTAATAACAACTTTCAAAACGATAGGCTTGTGGTAACAAATAATGACTCCCAAGAAAATTGAAAAAGTCAACGATGTTACAATTCGTTTCGCGGGAGACTCAGGAGATGGCATTCAAATAACTGGTACTCAATTCGCAAATACTACTGCCATTCTTGGAAACGATGTAAGTACTCTTCCTGACTACCCTGCTGAAATTCGAGCTCCGCAGGGGACTCTCGGTGGTGTCAGTGGATTCCAAATTCATTTTGGTAGTACTGAAATCAACACTCCAGGCGATATGTGTGATGTACTCGTCGTCATGAATCCCGCTGCACTTAAAGCGAACCTTCAATACCTTGAAAAAGGAGGATCAATTATCGCCAATAGCGATGGATTCAACGAGCGTAGTTTGGCACTCGCTGAATATTCTTCAAATCCACTCCGTGATGGTTCTCTCTCTCATTATCACGTCTATGAAATAAATATTACAAAGCTAACTGAGCAAGCCCTTTGCGATCTGAATCTTCCTCCAAAAGTGATAGAACGCTCAAAAAACTTTTTTGCCCTTGGATTGATGTTCTGGATGTACAATAGGCCTTTGGAACCAACTCTAAAGTGGATTCGCGAAAAGTTTAGTAAAAAACCAGAACTCATAGAAGCAAATAGCCGTGTACTCAAAGCTGGCTGGAACTTTGGAGAAACAACTGAGGTATTTAAAGTACGATACGAAGTAGCTCCAGCTCGGGTAGCACCTGGGAAATACAGAAATATAACAGGCAATCAAGCAACAGCATTTGGCCTTATGGCTGCAGCACACAGAGCTCAACTTGAACTTTTTTTAGCTAGTTACCCTATAACACCCGCAAGCGATATACTTCACGAATTGTCAAATTATAAAAATTACAACGTTAAAACATTTCAATGTGAAGATGAGATTGCAGCAATTACAGCTGCGATAGGAGCATCTTTTGGTGGTGCACTTGCAGTAACTTCAACGAGTGGCCCCGGTTTTTCATTAAAGGCTGAAGCACTTGGTTTAGCTGTAATGACAGAACTTCCACTAGTAGTAATTAACGTACAACGTGGTGGCCCTAGTACAGGACTTCCAACAAAAACTGAACAAGCTGACCTACTCCAAGCACTCTATGGTCGAAACGGCGAAGCCTCAGTACCTGTAATTGCTGCACTTTCACCATCTGACTGTTTTTCTGCTGCTTTTGAAGCATGCAAAATTGCTATTGAAGCAATGACTCCTGTCATTCTTCTTACTGATGGCTACATTGGAAATGGATCAGAACCATGGCTTATTCCAGACATTCATTCATTGCCAACAATTGAGCCTTACTATCCCGACGATCCTAAAAAATTCAAACCATACATGCGCAATGAGACAACGCTTGTTCGTCCTTGGGCAATTCCTGGAATTCCTGGATTTGAACACAGAATTGGTGGATTAGAAAAAAAAGAGAATACAGGTGAAATAAGTTACGATCCTGTAAATCATGAACGTATGACCCGCTTACGTACAGAAAAAATTATGCGCCTTCAAGATCGTATTCCTTTAGCAACTGCTGAAGGTCATACACAAGGAGATCTTCTCGTGATTGGATGGGGAAGTACATTTGGGGCTATTCGTACAGCAGTTCAGAAACAATTAGACAAAGGAAAATCTGTTGCGCACCTTCACCTCCGGTACTTAAACCCATTTCCAAAGAATTTCTCTAAACTTATTTCACAGTACAAAGCAATCCTTGTTCCTGAATTAAACCTTGGTCAACTAGCCCAACTTATTCGCGCACGCTGCCGTTTACCAATTTATCAGCTCAATAAAGTGCAAGGGCTTCCATTCCGATCAGTTGAAATAGAACAAAAAATTGAAGAAGTACTACGAGGAATAGCCTAATGGTTACTCGTGTCCAAACGTTGTTAAATACATTTTCTTTTGCCCAGAATAAACCATATACCCCAAAAGATTATCGTAGTAAAGAGGAACCACGATGGTGTCCTGGATGTGGGAATTATTCAATACTTACTCAAGTCCAAAAAGTTCTCGCAGACCTCTCTGTTCCTCCCTATCGTCTAGCATTTGTTTCTGGGATCGGTTGTTCAAGTCGCTTTCCCTACTACATCAACACATACGGTTTCCATGGTATTCACGGGAGAGCGATTGCAATCGCTTCAGGACTTAAAATTGCTCGTCCCGATATTACTGTGTGGGTTATAACTGGCGATGGCGATGGGTTAAGTATCGGAGGGAATCATTTTATCCACGCACTTCGAAGGAATATCGACATAAATATTCTTCTCTTTAATAACCAAATCTATGCACTGACAAAAGGACAATATTCACCAACATCAGAGCATGGTGCAATAACAAAATCGTCTCCCGATGGTGTAATTGACTACCCGTTCAATCCTGTTGCACTGGCAATTGGAGCGAACAGTACATTTGTTGCACGAACAATAGACAGAGACCCTAGACATCTTCAAAACATGCTAAAACGTGCTGCTATGCACAAAGGAACATCGTTTATTGAAATTTACCAAAATTGTAATGTATTCAATGATGGAGTTTTCGATCGGTTTAGTAATAAAGAAATACGAGACGATTATGCATTGTTTCTTGAACATGGCAAACCTCTAATTTTTGGAAAGAATAGAAACAAAGCAATTCGCTTAAATGGATATATCCCTGAAATTATATCACTTGATGACGGTAAACATTCTACTTCAGATGCAGTTATATACAATGAGCAAGATACAACCCTCGCATTTCTCATCGCTACATTGAGTAATCACCCTAATATGCCTCGTCCTTTTGGAGTTTTCCTTGATATTACTCGAACAACCTATGAAACGGAACTTCTCGAGCAAATAGAAAGTGCAATTACAAAAAACGGCAAAGGTGATGTTAATGAACTCTTTAACAGCGGCGATACTTGGATAATTCAATAAATTTTCTTATGCTTTTCTCAGAGGTGTGGTAGGTTGATTAGACCACACCGATTTATTTATTCCAATACATCATCTTCATATCTAAAGAACAAGGAAGTTCACGCGTGGCTGTTTTGTTTGAAACATTTAAGGTTATTGTTGAATCAAACCAATCGTTTATCCTCACTACACACATAAATCCGGATGGTGATGGGTTAGGTACAGAGTGTGCACTTGCATATTTCCTTTCTCGAATTGATAAAAATGTACGTATTCTTAACCCTAGTCCAACGCCATTGAACTATCAATTCCTTAACCAAATATTTCCAATCGAACTTTTCAATCCATTTCAGCATACCACTATTGTCGAAAGTGCTGACGTTGTAATTGTTATTGACACAAACACACCTTCTCGACTTGGAGAGTTAAAAAGTTCTGTTCTCAATAACAAAGGTGTAAAGGTTTGTATTGATCACCATTTAGAACCTGAAGAATTTGCAGATCTTTATATTCTCGATGAACCATCGTCTGCAACAGGTGAAATTGTTTACCGGATATTGAACTACATGAGCGACCGCCAACCTGTTGATAAACAGGTTGCATACGCTCTATACACTGCTATAATGACTGATACGGGCTCATTTCGATATCCAAAAACAGATCCAGAGGTACATAAAATTGTCGCTCATCTCATCCAAGCAGGGGCTGATCCTGTTCTTATCCATGAAGCGGTGTACGAACAAAACACACTTGAACAACTTCACCTTCTCGGGAAAGTCCTCCAACACATACAAATTGCACACAACGGCCGAGTTGCTTACATTGTTTTAACGAAGGAGCTGCTTAACGGATATAACGCTGATGAAATCGATAGCGAATTTTTTATACCCTTTACGATGAGTATTGCTGGTGTACAAGTTGGTTTAATGTTCTCTGAATTAGACACGTGTGTGAAAATCAATTTTAGATCTAAAGGTGATATTTGGATCAACGAGCTAGCAAAACAATTTGGTGGAAACGGACATAAAAATGCTGCGGGAGCACGTGTAAAAAATTTACCACTTGCTGATGCAGTAACACGAGTATTAGAATTAGTGACAGTTTATCTTATTTGAGCTTACCAAATTTTAAACTATTCAAACATTAAAAAGTACTTACTTTGCTCACTGGTAGAAGCACTATAACTTTCCCACCAGTTGAGAATACTACTGTATCCAAATGTAGGAGGCATGGTAAATGAAGGATAAAACGGTGGGTACCATTCGGGGTTTTCCAAACGTTTATCATAGTAGTAACTTTTCCAGTAACCATTCCGTAGTGTATTCCCTGAAAAATTCCCAACTGCCCCTCTATCTTTTTGTTGAATGGAACCAAGAAGCCATATTCTCCCTTCGACGCCACGATTATTGTAATTTTCGGCCATAAAAGAACCAGTCCGTGCAAAAATGTTCGCATGAAGGTGCAAGTCATTTCCATTATTTGCTGTATTATCTGCAATTACCACATTTCGTTCTGCAATTAATCCAAGCATATCATCGGTATTTGTGATTGAACTAAACGGGGGATATGGACGTTCATACCGCACATCATCATCGATATAAATGTCTCGTTTACTGCAAATTGATATTCTACCATCAACTGTTCCACGAACTCTAATATCCTGATTAGAGTATATAACAAGCCTTGTCGAACTAGGTGTTGGTGAATATGGAATTCGAATAGAATCAGTCCGTTGCCCCGTCCAGGAACCTTTTCGAATAATAACATACCCATCACCATCTGCTGTAGTTCCTCGATTAAATTCAACATACAAAGTACTGTTTGTATCTGAATTCACTTTGTTTTTCCACAACTCACTAAGATCATTGGGAAACGCTCGTTCGGGTACACGAGTCTCAAATCCGTTTTCAAAAATTGCATCGTTTTTAACTGGATTTATAATGCCACTTGTTGTTACTTTTTCTTTAAATACTGGGGAACCACTAACATGAATATTGCTATTTGAGTGAACTTTTCCCCACAAAGTGTCGCCTGTTATAAAGAAAATATTCCCTTCATTAACAGTCATCCACGCTAACTGTGTAAATGAACGCCGAATGAATCGTGTTCGTGATAGTCGTACCTCTGTTGTATCAACAAGTTTTACAGACTCACCAAAAATATTTTTTAATGGCATCGAATACTCTGCAATACTCCGAAGTCTAATTATAATCGAATCTGCTGTTACCGGTATTGTATCACATTTAACGTTTATTGTAGTACCTGCAAGAGATCCTGTTTTAGGTTTATAGTCTTTTATTATATCACCTTTGTAGAGTGAAGGGTCCTTTGATAACATCATGAGCCCTAATTGTGCACCAACATTTGCAGCATCACGGGCTTTAGAAATGTCATAGTATCCGTAAGTATTTAATACCATACCACTGACTTTATTTGTCATGTCGATTGAAAGTCGTAGCATGATGAACCCAAAGCCAATTACTAAAAGTAATGTACCCCGTCCTAGCATAGTAGTACACCCTCCTTTCTCACCGAATTAAATTCGGAGATGCAACACGAGTTTGCCTCCACACTCCATATGCCCAACGGCTTTTCAATTGCCAATCAGCCATTTGCGATGTATCCTCAACTGCCATTAAACTAAAGGGATTCTGAACAGCCAAATTTATTTCAACAAGCCGAATGTTGACCAATTGAGAAGTGGGAACAGGCGTTACCATCCTGTTACCATTTGTACCATAGTACTTCAACAAAAAGTCAGTTACAAGACCAATTCTTTGAGGTGGTTCATTGTTCTTCTGACGATAAAGAAAGCGATCATATGGATTATCGGTATACGCTAGTTCATGAACCGAGCCGCAATAAAATTTTATTCTGTCCAGATTGGGGCTTTCAGGTCGAGGCGCAGTAAAAAATTGTATACAAGTATCTGAAGCAAAAATTACACTTTGTTGTCCCGCTGGTACTCCACACCCCATATTTCTTAATTCTACCTCGAGTATTTGTGCATTTGCTAGTAGCATGCGCTGGACAATAACCTCACTTGTGTAATATGCCGAGATATCTTGCATAATAAAGTTTGCATTCAAAATGAGTAAAATAATTGTTCCTCCAATGAATACAGACAATACTATGTCAAGCATCGTTGCCATCAGTATGCATACCTAAATAATGCTTTGATATACGAGACACGTACCGTATCGAGTACCCGAGCTTCTGTAGTATCTATTTTCGGAAAAGCACGCCATACTTTCATTTCAACACGCTTTACCAATGTTGGTGTTGTTGATCTTGTATCAATGTCATCTTCTCTCACATAAAATACTTCGAATTTTGTGTTATAAACATTTCCTAACGAGTCTCGATCAACGTGGATATACCCATTAAAGTCATCAACATCGTCGAAATCACTAAAAGTATACTCTTTTGGATACTTTATTGTATCACGACCTAATCTGTTCACTGGAGTTAAGTATTTCATAGGATTAAGAATGACACTATCTACAGCAGCTGTTATTGTCGTATCAGTGAGGCATTCATCGAATTCGATCAATTGCGAAGATATGTACTCAATATAGGACGTAGCGAGTGTTCGTGTCATCATCGCCGCTTTTGACTCACCAGTAAATCTTCCAACCGTTGCAACTTGTCCGTAATAGTAAATCAGGAGTATGGAGAGAAATGCTATTGCAAAAATAGTAACCATTAATTGCCCTGTATGCATTGGGTACCCCTTCCCTAATTACAACTCTTTCTCTTTACTCAACTCAGCAATGTTACCTACCTCAAATAAATTACTCCCACTATGATAAAAAATCAAGCAATTCTATCACTCTCCGTACTTTTATAATACTCCATGTAGCAATAGTCATGCCATCCCAAATTTCTCCTTCAGCAATTTTGCGATCAATTTCGTTTGGGAAAAGCACGATCTTTTCAAATTCTTCCGTCTCATCGGGAGTACTTGAAACTGGCTCAAGTTCTGTAGCAAGGTAAATTCTACATATTTCGTTTGTAACACCATTGTAAGGGTTAAAACTCCCTATGTATTCCATTTTTCCAGCTTTATACCCGGCTTCTTCAGCAAGTTCGTGTATAGCTGTTTCTTCATAGGTCTGACCATCCTTCACACCACCGCAAGGGAATTCCAAGCTCTCGCGATCATTAAGGTAACGATACTGCTTTACAAAGAGAAGCTGGCCATCAGGAAACAGAGGAACTATCATCGATGCTCCATTTGTAAAGACATAATGGTATTCTCCTCTCTTCCCATTGGGTAAAAGAAACTCATCGCGTTTGTATTTCCACCAGTTGTTGGTGTATACTAGTTGCTCAGATATTTTCTTCCAACGTTTTAACCCCATAGTATTCTCACAAGTGGAGCTAGTGTACCTTGCCCCACTTTGTCATAGTAATTCTCTCTCTGAAAAGAAGAACGCAACTTCGCGAACACCGTTCTCAGAAGAATCGGAACCATGGACAATATTCTCACCTTTGTTATCTGCATAAAGGCGCCGAATCGTACCTTCTTCTGCCAATGCAGGATCTGTATTCCCAATAAGCTTTCGAAAATCTTCCACTGCATTTTCTTTCTCAAGCGCAATCGGTACACATTGCCCACTTGTCATAAATTCTATGAGCCCATCGAAAAACGGCCTCCCTTTATGAACAGCGTAGAAAGCACTTGCTTCCTCCTTTGTTAATCTGACTTGTTTCATTGCAAGTATTTTGAATCCTGCATCCTGGATTCTTTTTATTACTTCACCTTGCAAATTTTTTCGGACACAATCTGGTTTGAGAATTGCCAAAGTACGTTCTTTAGCCATAAACTATTGTACTCCTTTCAAATAATGTCATGTTACTCGTTATCAATTTTTACTTAAAACTTGCATTACAGTATAGCCTATGAGTGCAGGATTTTCAACTACAACTATTCCCGCTGCTTTCATGGCATATATTTTTTCGGCTGCTGTACCTTGTCCACCTGCAATGATTGCCCCTGCATGTCCCATTCGACGTCCTGGAGGAGCTGTTTGACCAGCTACAAACCCTATAACTGGTTTTTTCACAATTTGACGAATGTAGTCTGCAACTTCCTCTTCTGCTGTTCCACCAATCTCACCAATCAGTACAATTGCGTTTGTTTCACTATCCTCATTGAAAAGTTTTACAATGTCGATAAACCGACTTCCTACAATGGGATCGCCTCCAATACCAACACACGTCGATTGACCAAGACCGAGCTCCGTCAATTGGGCAACAACTTCATATGTTAGCGTCCCACTCCTTGAAACGACTCCTACGTTACCAGGAGTATGAATATACCCTGGCATAATTCCTATCTTGGCCTCACCAGGTGTAATTACACCAGGACAATTAGGACCTATTAGTACAACATTTTTCTTCTTTATATAGTCATACACTAGCACCATATCGTTGATGGGAATTCCCTCGGTTATAGTAACTATAAGGGATACTCCTGCATCAACAGCTTCGAAAATTGCATCTGTTGCATGGTGCGGTGGAACAAATAGAACCGATGCATTTGCTCGTTGTTCTCTTACAGCATCGGCAACAGTATTGTAAACAGGAACTGGATATGGGAACGGTTCAATTTCATTTCCACTATAATACATTCCACCTTTTCCAGGGGTTACACCCGCAACAACACATGTTCCATATTCCATCATTGCTCGTGTATGGAAAGTACCTTCTCTACCAGTGATTCCTTGAACAATAAGCCTCGTATGCTTGTTCACAAGGATGCTCATAGATATAGCTATTTACATAGTGCGATGAGACTCGAGAAAATGTGCAATTCTAAGAAGTAAAGGTTCTCCAAACTGTGGTGCAAGAAGTTGAACACCGATTGGCATTCCATTCGTATCAACTCCCCAAGGGATACTAATTCCGGGTATCCCTGCAAGATTTGCCGATGTTGTGTAGATGTCGGAAAGGTACATTTCCAGTGGATTCTTGAGTTTTTCTCCCGCTTTAAACGCTGTAGTTGGGCTCGTTGGAGTCAAGAGACAATCGATCTCTTGAAATACCTGCTGAAATTCATCACGTATTAAACGTCGAACTTTTTGCCCCTTCCGATAGTAAGCATCGTAGTATCCTGCTGATAAGACATAGGTACCGAGCATTATACGCCGTTTGACTTCTTCACCAAAGCCTTCGCTTCTCGATTTGACGTAGAGGGAATACAAATCTGTTGCATTCTGAGAACGATACCCATAGCGTGCGCCATCGTAGCGAGCAAGATTCGATGACGCTTCAGCAGTCACTAAAATATAGTACGTCGCAATGGCATATTTGGTGTGAGGAAGTGATACTTCTTGTACTATAACACCATTACGCTCCAAAACGTTGACAGCAGATTCTATGGCACTCCGAATCTCGCTATTGAGTGACTCATCGAAGTACTCTTTTGGTAAACCAACACGAAGTCCTGTAATGTCTTTGTGTATATCGATAAGGTATTCTGGAACGGGTACATATGCAGAAGTAGAATCCTTTTCATCGTGACCTGCTATTACTTGAAGTACACGAGCAACATCTATGACACAGTTTCCCAATGGTCCTATAACATCGAACGACGATGCGTAGGCAACTAATCCGAAGCGCGATACTCGTCCATACGTTGGTTTTAATCCAACCACACCACAGAACGCTGCAGGTTGACGAATAGATCCACCAGTATCTGAACCTAGAGCAGTAGTTGACATTCCCGTTGCAACTGCAACAGCAGAACCTCCACTTGAACCACCAGGAACGTATTCATTTTTCAATGGGTGCTTAACTCTCCCGAATGCTGAATTTTCACTTGATGAACCCATTGCGAATTCATCAAGGTTGGTTTTTCCAATAATAATTGCATCGGCATCCTTAAGCTTCTGAATTACTGTTGCATCGTAGAGCGAAACAAAGTGTTCAAGCATTCTTGAACCACAAGTGACAGTTCGATCTTTGATACAAATATTATCTTTCACAGCAACAACCATACCTGCCAACGGTCCCGCTGTCCCACGCTTCATTTTTTCATCAATACTTCGGGCAGTATTGAGAGCATAGTCTTCGTAGACCGCTAAAAACGCATTAAGGTGTTGCTTCTCATAGATTGTTGAAAGGTAGTTTTGTGTTATTGCTTCGCACGTTGTTGTACCTTGTTCGAGGGCTGTGCGAAGACGATCGTACGTTTGTACCATATATCGTTGCTGTACTTGTTTTTATTTTTTTTCTTCAGAAGGTTGTTCGTTACTATGGTCGTGGTTCGTTGCTGCTTTTTCAACTTCGTCCTGGACATCCTTCGCAGCTTTCCTAAATTCACGAATACCTTGACCTAAACCACGAGCAAGCTCTGGTAACTTTTTTGCACCAAAAAATATCAGAACAATGAGAAGAATGATAAACAGTTCTTGTCCGCCAATGTTACCCATAATGTGTACTCCTTTTTCATTCAGAAACAACTGTAGTGTTTGGCACTGAAATACCAAAACTCTCCAGTACAGAATAAAATACTTTTAATCCATCCGTTAGTCGTAAAATTGAATCCGATGCTCGTTCCGGATGTGGCATCATTCCAAGAACATTTCCTTGATCGTTCACAATTCCTGCTATGTTGTTTCGTGACCCATTAGGATTAGCCTCTGGTGTTACATTACCGTGCTCATCACAATACCGGAAGACAATTTGCCCATTATCTTCCAATTGTTGCAATGTATCATCATCAGCAAAGTAATTTCCATCACCATGTGCAATTGGAATCCGGAGAACTTCTCCCTTTGTGCATTTATTGGTAAACCGCGTTGCTGTCGTCTCAACGCGTAATGGTACTGTGCGACAAATAAAGCGGAGTGATTTATTCCGTAATAAAACACCGGGAAGTAACCCCGCTTCTGTCAATATTTGAAAACCGTTGCAGATTCCAATAACCACTCCACCATTCTTTGCAAATCGAATAACATCTTTCATAATCGGAGAAAAGCGAGCAATCGCACCGCAACGTAAATAGTCTCCGTATGAAAACCCACCAGGAAGGATAACAACATCTACATCCCCTACAGACCCATCCTTGTGCCACAGTAACTGTGCATCTTGACGAAGGATAGTGCTAGCAACGTAATGAGCATCGTGATCGCAATTCGACCCAGGAAATACTACAACACCAATTTTAATTCTGCTCATTGACTTCGTTCCCTCTTTTCTTCAACTACAAACGTAAAGTCTTCCATCACTGGATTAGCAAGAAGTTTATCTGAGACTTCTGTGCAAAGTTGCTTTGCATCTTCATACGTACGAGCTTCAAAATCAAATTCTATGAATTTGCCTACGCGAACATTTTCGACACTTGTAAACCCGAGCGAATGTATTCCATGTTCAACAGCTTTCCCTTGAGGATCGAGAATCGATTTCCGAAGCGTAACGATAACTTTTGCATGGTATTTCATTGTTCCCTCATTAAATATCAATACTCGTAACCTGACTTACTTCATCCTTTCGATGTTCTTGAACACCAATAAGAGCACGAACAGATCGTATAGCCCACCGGAGTACCCCAAAGAGTACATACGATGCAATAACTGCGAAGATCAGTGCACCCTTTGAAAAGAGAATGATAAGAGCAGCCATGCTCATACTTACTAGTTTCCATGGATGTGCCCGAAAGTCTTTCTTTGTAAATTTTGGAAGCGTATCATATTTTACTGTACTGACCATCAGTAATGACAGGAGAATAACCATCGGAATAATGACCACTTGTGCAATAGGGG
The DNA here is from genome assembly GCA_026416125.1 of Bacteroidota bacterium. Taxonomy (GTDB): domain Bacteria; phylum Bacteroidota; class Ignavibacteria; order UBA10030; family UBA10030; genus JAOAFT01. Next base: position 9,352 of record JAOAFT010000028.1, on the reverse strand, counting down.
AAAAACCACTGTACTCAGAATAGTATTGAAGAACAAAGGCGCAAAGTGTAATGGCTTGCGCAGGTATTGGTAATCCATTGAAGTAGTCTTTATCAAATCCAACTAACTGCACATTGAACCGAGCAAGACGAATTGATCCAAAGAGTAGTGGTAACGATGCAAGTAAAATACCCAAGTTCTCATACTGATAAAGGTATGCTTTGTATATCATAAACGAGGGAGCTGCACCAAACGATACAACATCTGCAAGTGAATCAAGTTCAACTCCGAATTGACTCGAAGAACGAGTAATTCGTGCCATAAGACCATCGAGTGAATCAAACACACCAGCGAGAATGATAAACAATGCAGCATTTTGAATATGTCCTTCGTGCGCACTAACTATTGAAAGAAATCCACAAAACGTATTTAACGTTGTAAAGAGGCTTGGTACAACTGCACGTGTTATTCTCATAGTACCTCTCCTCCTAATGGTTTGTAAATTCTGCAAGAATTGTTTCTCCAGCTTTCGTTTTTGAGCCAACATTAACACAAACGTTCACATTGGGCGGAAGAAAAACATCTACTCGAGAACCAAATTTTATCATTCCAAAACGCTTTCCAACACTAACAGAATCACCAACCTGTAATTCACAGACAATCCGCCGAGCAATGAAACCAGCAATTTGCTTAAAAAGTACTTTCCCGTATGGAGTTTCAATTCCAACTATCATCTGTTCATTTTTTTCAGAGGCTTTCTCTTCGAACGCAGCAAAGTACTCCCCTTCTACGTATCGTGTATAGAGTACCTTCCCACTTGCAGGGACTCTGTTAACATGAACATTCAGCGGTGACATGAAAATGCTAATGAGTGTTGCTGGTCCTTTGAAAAACTCTTCTTCAGCGACTGTTTTTATGGAAATAATCTTTCCATCTGCAGGTGCTACAATTGCTCGTTCTTGTTGTGGCGTTCTACGTTCAGGGTCGCGGAAAAAGTACACTGTAAAAGCAACGAAGAGTGTAACGAGTACTACAATGGAATAGCGTACAATGCGAGGCTCAATAAACAGCAATGCTATGAAAAGAATAATACCACATATTCCTGTAACAGTTAAAACGACATCGTATCCATAGCGTGTGATCATAGTACTTCTCTCTACATCATTCTTGCTGCACGATATGAACTTCGGACAAGTGGACCAGATTCCACATGTCGAAACCCGATGGCATACCCGATTTCCTTCCAGCGTTCAAATTCATCTGGCTGAACGTACCGTACAACTGGAAGGTGAGTTCGTGATGGTTGCAAATACTGCCCTATTGTTAGAATGTCGCATCCAACAGAACGAATTTCCTGCATCGTAGAAAGAACCTCTCGATTATCTTCACCTAACCCAACCATAATACCTGTTTTAGTGGTGAACCCTTTTTGCTTTGCGAGTTTTAAAATATTCAGAGACCGATAAAATTGTGCTTGAGGTCTGACAATAGGATACAGCCGTGGAACTGTCTCAACATTATGACCCACAACATCGGGCCTTGCTTGAAGAACACAGTTCAATGCTTCCTCAAGTCCACCAAAATCAGGAATGAGAACTTCAATTTTACATTGTGGTACTCTGTTATGAATAAGTTGAAGAACCTGAGCAAATAGCGAGGCTCCACCATCAGGAAGATCGTCACGTGTTACTGACGTGATTACAATGTATTGAACCTTCATTTGTTCAATGGCTTCTACAATTCTCAACGGTTCCTCAATATCTATAGGACTAGGACTACCCTTTTTTACTCCACAGAACTTACAAGAACGAGTACATACATCACCGAGTATCAAAAATGTTGCAGTACCCTGTGCCCAACATTCAGCCTGGTTAGGACAGTGAGCCTCTTCACAGACTGTATGGAGTTTTTTCGAATGCACAAACGAATGGGTAGCTTTATAGTCTCCAAATCCAGGTACGTGTACCTTCAACCATTCCGGTTTTCGTGTACCTTGCCTTGTGTAAGAACAATTACTCAACTATGTTCCCTTACATTTTCCTTTATAAGATCGTAAAAACTTGCTGGAACTACAAGTTAATTTGTAATTTGTGGTCGGAATTGGTCAATCCTACCACATTTATACTACACCACATTGGATATTGAATTTCTTACAGGAACAGAAGTGTAGTTTTGTTCATTTTGAAGAAGTAACTATACTTATATATGGATCGAAACTCCAAATGCCTGGCCTGCAGCTTCCATGATTGCTTCTGAGAGAGTCGGATGAACATGAATCGTATGTTGAATATCGTACCATGTTGCACTAAGAGCTTTTGCAATACTGGCTTCAGCGATCATTTCAGCCGCATACGAGCCAACAATATGAGCACCTAGGAGTTTCCCTGTTAGTTCATCGAAGATTAGCTTAACCTGCCCTTCAATATCACCACTTGCAACAGCTTTTCCAAGTGCCCGGAAGGGAAATCGACCAACTTTGATTCGATATCCATGTTCTTGAGCTGCTTTTTCAGTCAATCCAACGCTTGCTACCTGTGGTTGGCAAAAGGTACAACTTGGGATTGTTGTTCTATCAATCCCTCTTGTTGGTTTCTTGGCAATGTGATCTGCCGCCACGATTCCTTCGTGCGAAGCCTTGTGGGCCAACATTGGTGCTCCTGCAACATCACCAATTGCGTAAATATTTTCAACGTTTGTTTGCATATACTCATTGGTTGTAACGTAGCCATTTTGAATTCTAATACCTACCTCCTCAAGCCCGATATTTTCAATATTAGGTAACACGCCTATTGCCACAAGCACGGCAGAGACAGGAATGATTTTTTTGCCCTCCGATGTTGTTACAGTAACATTCACAGTGTTGTCAACTTCTATGCTTTCAACTGTCGTCTCAGTGATAATTGTTATTCCTAAACGACGAAAATTTCGCTCAAGAATTTGAACATTTTCCCGCTCCTCCATAGGGAGTAATGTAGACATTGATTCTACAATAGTTACTTTTGTACCAAATGCATTAAAAAAATATGCAAAAACATTACCGATGGCACCACCACCAACAATAAGCAACGAGTCAGGTACTTCAGTTTTTAACATTGCATCCGTACTTGAGAGCACTTTCTTCCCATCGAATGCTACACCTGGGAGTGTTTTTGGACGTGCCCCTGTTGCTATGATGATCGAGCGAGCACGAATTGTTCTGTCTCCATTATTCCCTTTCACGTGGAGTGTATTTTTATCTACAAGTCTTCCAACCCCATTAATAAAATCGATTTGATTTTTTTTAATTAGGTACTCTAACCCTTTTGTAACACGGTGTACTACTTCCCGACTTCGAGTAATAATTTTTGGGAAGTCGAAGGAAACACTGTGTACATGTACACCATATTCAGCGGAAGATTTGATAGCATAATATAATTCGGCACTTTTCACAAGTGCTTTCGAAGGAATACATCCCCAGTTTAGGCAAACACCACCAAGGGTATCACGCTCGATAAGTGCCACACGCAGCCCATGTTGGGCAGCACGAATAGCAGCGACGTACCCACCAGGCCCACTGCCAAGAATAGCAACATCGTACAGTTGTTCATCCATTCCATCTCCTTCCAAATGTTCTGTTAGACAATATACAGAGAAGCTCGTGGAGATACAATTCTCCTGAGTACACTGGAGTTTCTTATCAGATTAGGAAATTTTCACTAACTATTCGTTGATTCTTTTTTTCTTTTCTTGTACGTTTTATGCGATAATGGCATGAGTGAACAGCGAGAGAAAAGAATTGTCGTTAGCAACAGAAAAGCGCGACATGACTATTTTATACTCGAAACACTTGAAGCAGGTATTGCACTTACGGGAACTGAGGTAAAATCACTGCGTCAAGGCAATGCAAATTTACAGGATAGCTTTGCTCTCATCCGAAATGGAGAAGTATGGCTCGAAGGAATGCACATCAGTCCTTATGAGCATGGTACTATCTACAATCACGATCCAAAACGAAAACGAAAGCTCTTACTGCAGAAACGTGAAATACGAAAACTTTTCTCGAAAGTAAGTGAAAAAGGATTAACCCTTATTCCTCTGTCTATATACTTCAAGGGTCCTTATGCTAAAGTTGAGTTAGCTGTTGCACGTGGGAAAAAACTCCATGATAAACGTGATACAATTGCACAACGTGAAATCGAACGAAAGTTACAACAAGTAAAAAGGAGAGAGATATAAACATTGTTTCCACCAATTAACGAACAAATGGATATTATCAGACGAGGTGTTTCTGAAATAATTCCCGAAGAAGACCTCGTTAGAAAATTAGAACAATCCCAACGAACAAATACTCCACTTATTATCAAACTCGGTTGCGATCCTAGTCGGCCAGATCTCCATTTAGGGCATTCTGTAGTCTTGCGGAAACTTCGTCAATTCCAAGACCTCGGTCACACAGCGGTTCTCATCGTTGGCGATTTCACAGGAATGATTGGTGATCCATCTGGAAAAAGCAAAACGCGACCTGCTCTCACACTCGAAGAAACACGTCGAAATGGAGAATCGTACTTTCAGCAAGCAACAAAAATCCTTGACCCTGTTAAAACAAAAATTGTTTATAACTCTGAATGGCTTGGGACAATGACATTTGCTGATGTGATCCGACTTGCAAGCAAGTACACGGTTGCTCGTATGTTAGAACGCGATGACTTTACTCTTCGATATAAAGCCGGTGAACCTATCAGTATTCATGAGTTTCTCTATCCACTTGCCCAAGCAATGGATTCAGTTGCAATAAAAGCCGATGTGGAATTAGGTGGAACTGATCAGAAATTTAATTTACTTGTTGGAAGAGATATCCAGCGTGAGTTTGGGCTCGAACCACAAGTCGCCTTAATGATGCCTATTTTAACAGGTACCGATGGTGTCGAAAAAATGAGTAAATCTCTCGACAACTACATTGGCATCACCGATCCCCCAAATGAAATGTACGGTAAAACCCTAAGCATTCCCGACTCACTCATTTATACATACTTTGAGTTAGCTACAGATGTTCCACTAGAACGATTAAAGGAAATTAAAGAATCGCTTAACTCTGGAGCTGTAAACCCACGCGATTTAAAACGTGAACTTGCACGAACCCTTGTGGCAATGTATTACTCACCGCAAGAAGCTCTCAAAGCAGAAGCAGAATTTGATAAAATTTTCGTTGAAAAAAGTACCCCAACTGACATTGAAGAATTTAAACTCGAACGTGAAAATGATACAGTAACTATAGTTACTCTCCTCACACAAACAAAACTTGCCTCCTCAAAGAGCGAAGCTCGGCGCCTCATTGAACAAGGTGGTGTGAGCATTGATGGTGAAAGAATCACTGATGTAAACGCACCATTACCAACGAAACCAGTCTTTATTGTTAAAGTAGGAAAACGACGGTTTTTGAAAATTGTTTGTACCACTAATTAAATGGAGATAAACAATTGTTTACACCGACAAAAATATTTTTTACGAAAGGCGTAGGACGCCATAAAGATTACCTACAATCATTCGAGTTAGCACTCCGTGACGCTGGAATCGAAAAGTGTAACCTTGTTACAGTTTCAAGTATCTACCCTCCAGGTTGCAAACGTATTCCAAAAGATGAAGGAATTAAGTTGTTGAATGCCGGACAAATCACATTCTGTGTAATGGCACGGAATGCTACAAATGAACCAAACCGACTCATAGCTGCATCAATTGGTGTTGCCCAACCAGCTGACGATTCTGTATACGGGTATCTCTCAGAACACCATCCTTTTGGTGAAACTGACGAGCGTGCAGGTGAGTACGCCGAAGATCTTGCAGCAACGATGCTTGCTACCACACTCGGTGTACAATTTGACCCGAATACCGCATGGGACGAACGAGAAAAAATTTTCAAAATGTCAGGGAAAATAGTTCGGACCTTCAACGTTACCCAATCCGCTGAAGGGGACAAGAATGGTTTATGGACAACAGTCATTGCTGCTGCTGTTCTCTTACCATGATTTGCAATAAAAAAGCGTCGGTACGTTGTACCGACGCTTCCTCATCGTTGTTACTTCCACTACATAGCTACTGCTTCTCTAGCTCATATCCTCGTATCTTTTCTTCATCTACTACGTAGAGGTACTTTTCGTTTGGAGATGCGAAAAACAAGGGTCGTTTCGCTTCTTTGTTTTTCCAAACTACTTCACCAGTCGTAACATCAACACAGGTTAGCATTCGATCAAGGCAGTATACATATTTACCATTATACACGCGAGGAGCAAGCTGAAACTCCTTCGGATCGTAGTCCCACGTATGTTTCCAAATTACTTTTCCATCTTTTGCGTTTAATGTTGCAACAGCTTCATTTGTAGTTACAAATATCTTATCGCCATAGGTAAAAAATCCAAGACACCGGTTAGCAACTGCACCCCAAATTGTACCAGCCCATCCAACATATTCGCAGTACGAGTCTGACTCTACTGCTTCTTCTATAAATTTTTCCATCCCTTCATCCTCGTACACAGCTGTTGTTGAAACTGTCGTGTATTGTGGTCCCACTGAAATTGTCGTTCGCATGTATCCCACCGGCCATTCGCGGATGATGTACGCTTCTTTGATTTTCATTCGTCCTATTCCAGCCTTAGGTAAATTCACTGTGAGTTCATTGTTTCCGCCATCCGGTGTACACTTAATTGCATAAATGTTTTCTTCATCTGCATAGTACAATCGCTTGTAGACTGAATCGTAGTTATTTTCTAGTGAAAAACCATACGTAGTGAAAGCTGGATCCAGTTTTGTCTCAACTTTCCACAAAATTTTTCCAGTGGAAAGATCGTAAGCTATGAAGCCATAGGGATCTTCATCGTATTTTTTTTCAATAACCATTCCAAGGTACCCGAAAATTGTTTTTGGTGGTTCGAGCACAATCTTATTTTTAAACTCACCGAATTTCATTACTACCATCCCATTAACAACCATTACTTCCCTCGGAACCACTTTGTGTGTATAGTAAAACAAACGTTTCCTTTCACTTACGTTGTACGCAGCGATTCCCTTTTCTCCAGTTACAACAAGGATCCCATCTTTAAAGTATGGTGGGACTTCTTTGGGTTCATGTGGTTGAACCATTGTATAATCCGACACCTCAACGTAATCTCGGTACAATATTTCGCCTGTTTTTGGATCAATAACAGCAATCCCGTCGCCCCCATCATCTAATGTCTCAGGGTGTCTCATCCTATTTGTTGATACTGAAGCAAAGACATATTTACCATTATATTCGAAAACATGGTACTCGAAGGCAAGCTTTGAATAATCGAGTACTCGAATATCTTTATTGATATTCTTACCAATGAACATTGTAATCGATCGAGCGAACTCTGGGATGTACTCTTTAGAATTGAAGATATTCTTCGTTTTATACTGAACACTACCTGTTAAAAGGTTAATACTCATGAGCGCAATCGTTGAACCACCCCTTCCCGTACTATTCGAGTACACAATCAATGCATTCTGTCCATCAAGACCGAGGTACCGATGTGCATATCCTTCGAACATGGGGTCATCCTTTTTCGTTCGCCACAGAATATTTCCTGCATTTAAATCGATCGCCACCATTTCATCCGAAAGACCGGCAAGGAGAATATTTTTCCCTTCAACATCGAATAAGTGATACGTACGAAAATTTTTAACCTCTGCAGGAACCTCAGTAAGCATAGCTGTATTTGGATTGAAGATGTAAATTTTTTCCTTACTGAGAACAGCACACCCAAAATCTGCTTTTAGAATCGGTGGGTAATCGAAATCATACTTTGTTTTTATCCGATAGATTTCTTTTAGGTTTGCAACATCGACAATTGCAAACCCATCATCGAGTATGAAAAGACAATAGCGTTCGTCGGGAGATTGATAAAACCACGTATGCCCCTTCCTTGCAGCATCGATACTTATTTCGTAGTCTTTTAATTCCAAAACTTTAGCACCGGTAGTGAAATCGAACAAACCAAGTTTTTCATCATCCATTAAAACAAGGAGGTAGTTACGAGAGTTCAGTGTTGTCCAATTCCATGATCCTGCATCCTTCAAATCACCGTTATAGAGTATTCTCATTCGGTACTTTTCTTTTCCTGACTCAGCATCGATACCAATGTGCGATTCACCATAGCGAAGTATAAGTGTATTTCCAATAATACTATAATTCGTATACTCATCTTGATCAATTTTAGAGTACGTTTGCTTCCAAAGTAATTTCCCTGTCAATGCATCATAACAGTGAAGTTCATCTGAGGTAGATAGGAAGAAACGTTCACCAATGAGTTCATGCATTCCTTTCTTTTCCCAATCTTTTACTCGAAACTCGTAGATTTTTTTTCCAGTTTCAGAATCGAACAGCCATGTGTACTCGTAGTTAGTAAGAAAGAGATACTTTCCTCCATTTAAAAAAGTATAATATTTAATCTGTTCCCCAACATCGATATTCCATTTTGGTACCTGAGCAACGCTACACAAGTATAATAACACGCCAAGAGATACAACACCTATCTTACGCATAGAACCTCTCCTTGTATATTGTTATACATAACTAATTCGTGGGATCTCTATGGTATTTACTAAGGTATTTACTAAGTTTTTTTAACACCGTCAATAATTCATTTGTCGTATTTCAAACATTTATCTAACTGAGCAGGTAACATCTATAAAAATGAATGAGCGCTATGGAGAAATCATTAGCGCTCATTCGTGTGTGAGGGAGAGGAATTGAAGATTATTTCAGGAGAACCATTTTTTTCATTTCGCTGAATTCTGGAGTAATAATCTTGTAGAAATATACTCCCGAACTTAGTCCATGAGCATAAAATGGCACAGTATATTCACCTGCTTGCTGGACTTCATTGACCAAGGTTTTTACTTCTCGACCAAGCAAATCATAAACAACCAACCGTACCGAGGTTGTACTCTGTAAGCAATATCGAATTGTTGTAGCAGGGTTAAAGGGATTCGGGTAGTTTTGATAAATCATAAATGACTTTACAATAACATCATTTTGAATGTTTGTTAAATTAAAATTAGGTATTTCAATTGGTAGAAGCGAATTATCCTTGGTTCCTATTCCTAGCTGCCCAGAATCATTTTTACCCCAAGTTATTATTTTGCCATCGCTTGTTAAAACCATGCTATGTTCATTACCTGTAGCAATTTGAACTACTTTCTTGCCTAGTAGAGCACCCATCGTATCAACTTGAACAGGGGTATAACTTCCATATTGAGAGTAATTTGAATTACCAAGATAACCACCGTACCCCCATGAGTAAACCTTTCCATCTGAGGTTAATGCTAAAGTAAATGCACTCCCTGTTGAAACGGATATAACTCTTTTACCCAACAATAC
>JAOAFT010000027.1 GCA_026416125.1 Bacteroidota bacterium | reverse complement strand
GTATTAAAAGTTCTCCTCAAAGCAACTCCCCAAAAATACGATGCTGATATCGAAGAGTATGTCCTTACATGCTTAGAGTCAATAGAAGTACCCTACAACATTCCCTCTGTTGTTTGCAATATCCCACCAAATAAATATGTAACCCTCGTCGACTCAATAGAGCATGGGTTTAGATTTTCTAAAATAAAATTGCAACTAGGCGAACGCTTCGTATGGCATGTTACTCGTGATATTGCGCGAATGGCAAAGAATGCACAAAACACACTTTATTTCAAAATCCATTTTGTTCTTTCTACGCGAATGAGCGACTCCGGTGCCCCACAAGCAATTCTTGATATCATTCCTCGCCAAATAGAGTTAGTCGATGTGAGTAAGAATCAAGTCTTTTGGCGAGACACACCATAGAGAAAAAAGGAACGCCTTACTATGAATGCAAAGCGGTTGCAGAGGAACTCAGCAACCGCTTTTTATTTTCCTCTCCTTTTGTCTGCGTTACCGTGTAATTCTCCAATTCAACTGCTGAAGTGAGTAGTAATCCTGAAGAGGAAGAATAGTAAGTGGGTCACCATTGTATTTAAGATAAAAAGGAAGCAAATCACTCTGATAATCAGAGAAAGTTTTCATTTCAATCCCCACGAATTTAGGTACCAAGAGCTCAAAATTGAAGAGTCCAAGCTGAGGTTTTTCAACAACTTTTATACGTGCGTGTGCTGGTATGCCAGCGCGTTCTTTTGCAATCCTAAGAGCTGTATTAAGTCCACCGAGTACATCAACGAGTTTCACTGTAAGAGCGTCAGAGCCTGTCCATAACCGACCCTGACCAACGCTATCAACGTACGCTGGTGTGAGCGTACGCCCTTCGGCAACATTTGCTGTAAATCGAGAATAAATTGTCATTATTGTTGAAGAGAGTTTTTCAAATTCTTCTGGTCTGACATCACGATCAGGAATTTGTAGATCCAAGAGCGGTATCCGAATCCCTGAGTATAAATCAGCATGAGCACCGATAGTTACCTTATCTGTTGAGACACCTAACGATTCTTTCAATCCTTTATTGTATAACCATCCACCAATAACACCAATTGAACCTGTTAACGTTGACGGCGTTGCAACAATTGTATCGGCATACATTGAAAGCCAATACCCGCCAGATGCTGCAACATACCCTTGGGAAACTATGAGGGGTTTCTTCCCTTTCTTGTGTTTGATGAGACGAGCAACGTAGTCTGATGCAATCGGATCGCCACCAGGAGAATCAATCCGAAGAACAATAGCTTTGATGTTTGAATCGTTGTATGCTTCCTCAAGGTGTTTCGAAAGTTCACGAGCTTTAATACCTTCATCCATAGCACATGGACCAAGTGCATATATTATTGCAATAGTCGGTGGTTCACCCCACTGCGCATCGAATGGCTCATGGAAAAGCCAGAGCTCGTTGTTGGGTATTAGACTATTGTCATTGCCAGTATATTGTTGAACAATTGCTTTTACTGAATCCCATCGTCCTATTACATCAATGAGGCCAAGCTCCCGTGCACGTTCGGGAAGAACAATTGCTTCGTTATCGATAATGTTTCTCAATTGTGAGGGTGTGAGAGAACGATGCTTACAAATTTCCCGTTCAACATCACTATACCACGATTCTAGGATACGTTCCCATTGTTCACGTTCACCTTTGGACATTGATTCTCGAGAATAACTTTCTGCAGCTGATTTGTACTTGAATAAACGAATCTCCCGAAACCCGAGCCCAATTTTCTCGAGTGTGCCTTTGAAGTATGCCCGATCACGTACATAGCCTGTTAATTCTAACATCCCGTACGGATCCATGACAATAGAATCGGCAATACTTGCAAAAGAGTAGAGATCAATATTTCCACGATCAATGAAAACAATAACGGACTTACCGGCGCTTTTAAAATCATTGAGTGCGTTACGAAGTTCCCAAAGTTTTGCACGGTCAATAACCATTCCAGAAGTATTGACAGCTATACCGGTAACCATTGGATCATTCTTTGCTGCATCAATGGCATTAAGGAGACTCATAAGTGTTTTCCTACGATCAAAAAGCCGATATCGTTGATACCCGATGGGGCCATAGAGATCGAGCTCTACGAATTTTGTTGGTTCAACAGCACGTTGAATAAACGAACGATCGTGTGCACCAACTCGAATGCCATAGGTATGGTAGGCTGATCGCCCAGCGTAGGAGAATACCTTCTGTGTTTCTATACCACAGCGACCAAAACTGAGGTGGAATCCGATACTAATAGCATTGTTCGAGAAATACCGCGCACTGATACGAATACCATCGAGTACTTCAAATACGCTCCCTGTAGACCAATAGTTCTCTATTCGGAGAGGAGTTTCATACCGATACAATTCTGTAAAAAATGTAATATAAGGTGTTGAAAAAGGTCGAACTACTACATCACCACCGATTTCCCAACCAGCTGTTTGGAAAGCACGTGTGTACTGTGCTCCTAGAGAAAGAAACGACGTTGGTCGGTAAAGCCCTCCTAGTGTGATGTGATTGCTCCTATCCTGCATTGCGTTTTCTGCAGAGGTCCATCCAAATGCAACTCCTGTGCTGAATGTACGGTCTCCCATACCAAAGGATAACTTATAGTCCGTGGTGGAACCATGGAATATATTCTCGTGTGAAACACTGAATCCCGCATGGGGTATTGCACCATACAATCCCCATCGTTTGAAAGATGTCCACGAACCTGTTTTGCCCCACCAGGAGAAAAAAAGATCTGGCTCGTGCACGTACGGAAGTAATGCTGGGTTGTCTGTACCGTATAAGCCAAAGCGATATGCACCTGGAGCACTCAATGAAAACGTTGTTCGTTCAAAAAAAGGGGAAAATGGCTGTTGTGCGACACAAAGGTATGTAACACAACAGAAAACAATAAGCATTTGAAGAAATCGTTTCATACTTTTCTCCTGTACGGTGGAGTCGATTGTTTAGTATTAATATACGCTTTTTCTGCTCTGAATGTTATACACTGGTAAGATCTATCAAATTGAACCATTGGTAAGAAGTACGATTGAGAAAGGTAAAGTATGGTTATTCAAAAAGAAATAGTACTACACGCTCGATCGAGAGGTTTCCATCTTGTTACAAAAGAAATTGTAGCCCAACTTCCAGAATTACAAACTATCAACAAAGGCATATGCCATATTTTCATTCAGCATACATCAGCATCGCTTACCATCAACGAAAATGCTGATCCAACTGTTCGAAAAGACTTTGAAACACATTTTCGTCATGCTATTCCCGACGGTGCGCCATACTTTGAGCATGATCTCGAAGGAAACGATGATATGCCTGCTCACTTGAAAGCATCAATTCTCGGAAGTAGTGTCATAATCCCTATTCGGAATGGTAAATTGTGGCTTGGCACCTGGCAAGGGATATACTTGGGTGAACATCGTTCATACGGCGGAGAACGTACTTTGATCGTTACAATTATTGGCGAGTGAATATTTCCTATTACTTCAAATAGAGTTATTCACTTTCACATAGTTTATTACTAGACAATGTGACATTACAAAACTACCTTTCTCGTTAAGATAGAAGTATACACTACATCTTCATGGGGTACTAATTCAACAACAACATCCAGGAAGGAGGTACTATGCGTATAATTAATATTGTTGTGCTTTGTGGAATATTGCTATTTGTTGGGGGGTGTGAAAAGAAAAACGAACCAACCTCTTCTTCATCAACACCTGAAACGGCACCTACACTTCAAATAGTTACGTTCCAAGGCCCTTCAAAGACAAATACAGATCCCACATACCATGCGTTTAGCGCAGCGTCCTATGCGATGTTCTTCAACGGACTTTTATCTTCAGAACAAGCGCTCTCATCACTTCCAGGACAACGAAGTGGGAATACATGGACATGGACACTACCAACGGACAGTGGTACGTCGACATACAGAGCGCAGAAAAACTCAGATGGAAGTTACTCCTGGCAACTTCTTTTTACAGGAACAAAATACGGAAGAACTTACAACAATTTTGTTTTATGGAGTGGACAAATTTCGGCAGATGGAAAGTCAGGCGTTTGGGAATTCTACGAAATGGACTGCCAGTGTAAAGTAATGAAGTATGAGTTCTCAGTCAATCCACAAGGAGTAAAAACAGGAACCTTACAGGACTATGGACAAGGCGGTGTTGTTGAAGGGAAAATCGTCCTCATCAACAATCCCGATGGTTCTGGTTCATGTGATGTGTACGAACGTAAAGCAGGTACAACAACACTGTACCTCAGTGAACATATTGAGTGAACAGCTAGTGGGTCAGGGAGTTGGAAAGAATACGATGAGAGCGGTGTTATTATCGAGCAGGGATCGTGGCAGTAACCATAATTGAAACTGCGGTGAGTGGTAAATAAGAGTCATCGTAGTCGATTTGCGAAGTGACGTAGATGTCTTAATCAATAGAGGTGTTAAAACACAAAGCGTAAACACACGCGCTTGCTGAATGTTCTACACATATTCTTTATTACTGCCAAACTTTTTTGGTATATTCACAAGTGCGACGACGGCGAAGGCAGGGAGTGTAGCTGCTAGTACAAGGAGGAAGAACAGTGGATATCCTACAGTTTCCTGAAGAGCTCCACTGATCATTCCTGGCACAATCATGCTGAGAGCCATAAATCCGGTGCAAAGGGCATAGTGCGAAGTTTTGAAATGTCCTTCTGAGATGTAGATCATGTACATCGTGTAGGCAGTGAATCCGAACCCATACCCAAACTGCTCAAAGGCAATTGCAATACTAATGAGCGTAATGTTTGACGGTTGAACAAACGAAAGATAGACGTATACAAGGTCGGGTACGTGCATCATCACAGTCATTGGCCAAAGCCAGGCACGAAGTCCGTGGCGAGAAATGCAGTATCCCCCCAAAAGTCCACCGAGAACAAGTGCAAGAACGCCAACGGTCCCATACACAATACCAACCTGTTGAGTGGATAAACCGAGCCCACCGTTCTCGAATGGATCTAAAAGAAACAGAGGTACAACTTTTACAAGAAGAGCTTCTGCAAAACGGTAAAAGAAGAGAAAGGCAACGATGAGGAAAATGTCTTTCTTTGAAAAAAACTCAATGAAAGAACGGATGAACTCCTGTGAAAGTCTACCACGTTTGTCAGAGGAAGGAACATCACCCGGTGGTGAAGGAAGAATCGCTGCATGGTATGTTGTAAGTAGTGTAAGTAAAAGTGCACTTATGAAGAAGACAAGTGCCCACGCGCGAGAAAGAGGGAAGAAATGTTCGAGCGATCCTGCAACAACAATAAGAAGTCCTTGACCAGTAATGAGAGCAAGTCTATAGAATAAATTTCGAACCCCAACAAATGCGGATTGGTGTTTTTCTGTAAGTGCGAGCATGTAGAAACCGTCAGCCGCTATATCGTGTGTGGCAGAGAAAAAGGCGATGAGAAAAAAAGTAAATAAAGTAACTCCTATGCGTGCATCAGCAAATGCCCCAACTGCTACCATCAACAGTGCAAGAGCTATAAGCCCTTGCATCCATAAAATCCATCCACGTTTTTGACTCACAATGTCAACATACGGACTCCACAGTGGTTTCACCATCCACGGAATGGAAAAAAGGCTTGTGTACAATGCAATGTCGGTATTTGAAACACCTATCGTCTTATAGTAAATGCCCGATACCGTCATGACTATAACATACGGAAAACCCTCCGCAAAGTACAGCGAGGGAACCCAAAACCATGGATGGCGGTTTACTGTATGCATAATAGTTGCTACTGATGGTTGAGGTACGGGAGAATTCCCATGTCAACAGTGAGAATATGGTTAATGAACCAAGAATTGAGAAACTCTATGAGTTCGATGGGTGCTGAAGAATTGTGTTCATCGATCAGCTCGCTTATCCGTTGAATTGTGAGACAGAATTCTTTGTGGAAATTTTTATGGTGTTCAACGTAGGGATAGTCGGTGTGTTCAAATAGCTGTTCTTCTGCGTTGAAGTGGTACTGTGCGTATTCTTTGAGTTCTTGTACAACATCAATTGATTGAGAGCGTGCTGAATCACTCTTGATTGATTCATACAGTATGTTCATAAGAAGTACTAAATATCGGTGATGTACGTCGATCGTTGGATGTCCAAGTTCAAACTCTTTTTTCCACTTTTGAATCATTTGCGGTATCCTTTAATACAGTTGTGTAAGCACGGTGTTCTTATAATAGTGTTCGAGAATTGATTGAGCGGTATGTCCACGTTCTGCCATTACAGCGGCACCGATTTGGCACAATCCAACTCCATGTCCCCACCCTCCCCCTCTCAATGTTATTGTACGAGGAATATTAGAAGCATCTCGTTCGATGTCAACTATGAATGCGCTTGAGTACAAGTGTGTCGGGGAAAGAAGTCGTCGTATTTCGAGTTCTTTTCCCACGAGGATGGTTGCGTTGGTCCCAATGATTTTAATTTGATACAATCGACCTGATGGACCCCGCTTCAAAGGAACGATGTCAAGGAGTGTACCAATCTCCAGAGAAGTCTTTGTTGCAATCAATTCTTCAAGTTGTTGCCGGGGATAGGAAACTCTCCAACGATAGAAGTGTGTTGTTTTTTGATCAAAGGATGGTAGGAGACTCTGGAGAAGAGGTTCATGTTGAACGTTACAGAATGCATGCGGTTGACAAGAGATCCATCTATGTGCTTCGTGTTCCGATGAAAGGAAAGGAATATTTTCAGTACTATCAGGAACAGATTGGAGATAGGGAAGACAGATATCATCCCACGCTGTTGCATACACATCTGTTCTTCCACCGCACGCTTTATGGAACCTTGTATCACAGAGTTCATTGTTATGCACAAGTACTATTCCCTTCGTCGCACGAACTGCTTGAGCTGCAGAGGTTGTTGAATCTTTTGTAATACCGTGGTAACGCTGACAATGATCATCAGCACAAACGTCGAAGAGAGTGTGGTCTTCTCTGTCGTACCATCGTTCAATGATATACATATTTTTCGTGCGAATGACAGTTGGTGAAGAATGTGTAGTTGGTGAGGAGGAGCGAGAGGTCTTTTTTTGTAACATTGATAAAAGCCAGCTCCGTGAAATAATTGCGTGAGCTTTAAGAAATTCGTAAGGTGCTGTAGAATTCATTTCTGATGCAACAACACTCTCAAGGTACTCTTCAAGAGCGATGATGTTAATAACGGCGAAGGTACTTGGACTATCAGGGATGAATCGGAATGATCCGTGAAACGTTTGTGGTTCTGTTTGTTCCCAGTGGAATTGTTTACCGATGATAACAGAAGGAAATGAGATAGGCGAGTTATTGATTGAAGTGCATTCGATGAACTGTGAACGGAGGAGCTCTTTCCCAGATTCAACGGAGAGAGAAAGAGCACCGTTCTCACAAATAATATGAAATATTCCAGAGGTTTCTACAGTGTTGTTAAACCGTACTCTCCCATGAATTGTACCTCGAATTTGAGATTGGAATTGTAGGATTCCAACAGCGATAGTTGGTTCAGTGTTCATTGGTGAAATGTTTCCGATATAAGTGTGGTTACGAAATCGTCGGGTTCGCTTACTTCGTGGTAGAACGCTAGAATAGTTTTTCCAGTAAGAGTTCTAAATTCTTTTTGTCGTGGTGCAATTAGTACCCCCCCCATATCGATAACTCCTGGACTAATGAGAAATTGTTCCGATTCAGGTTTGTAGAAAGCGTCGGGTCGATGTTTCGTTCGTGGAAATATAATAATGCGCCAGAGATCCTGCTGGTAAGAGCAGAGAGCATTGAACAATGGTTCATCAGCAGTACTTCTCATTGTTATCCAGTGATCAATCAGTGTGTGGAGAGCAGTTACTATCTCATGCTCGCGATCAGATTCAAGAATTATGACTGATCGTTTGAACTCACTCAATGTACAAAGGAGAAGATGGGGTTGGTAGTGCAATACTTTTCGTCGATGTGGATCAACACTCTCAGTTTCAACGGGTAAAGAACGCCATGGGATTAGTTGAAAATGGAAGTGATCAGGAGCTGAAGCACCGCATGCGGGACCGTTGTAGAGTACGGTGAATGTATTGTCAACGTCCCGTGCGAGTTTGAGCATTACAGAAAGGTGAGGAAGAAACCGTTGCGGTGTATGGTGCTGTGTAACGACAGTACAGTGATGATTGAAAATCGGTGCAGGATTACAGAGAATCCAGTATAATGTTCGATACGCAATTGCTCGTTGGGGTTCAGGGAGATGTTCTTCGCAAAGGAAACAGGGTCGTCGACGGAGGTCATCAGGATGAACGCGTGCTTGTACGCTAGCTAACCGTTGTGGATTCCACTGTACACGGAGTGAAAGTTTCCCGCAGTTGATTAAACGGGTTTCGAATGAATCGAGCGAGGCTACTGCCTTGCGTAACAGTTCCCACTCTTGTTGTTGTTGTCTGAAGAGGGAATGGATCAGTTCTATCAGCGACTGGCATGAGTGTTCATCATAGGTAGCATACACTCTCGTGGAAGTACTCATGCATTCTCCTTTGTTAACTGAAGTGTTTGATTGTACACGTGTTCGTATGTCAGGTTCAGTTGCCCTATGATATTTAGACTTTCACATGTAATCAAGCATTTTTCATAGCATTTATTCGCTGGCGTGCTTTTATTTCTATTGTACGAATTTGGTCTTTATATGCATTATGTTTGTTTTCTTGTTCGAGAGAGAGTGAAGCGTCTGTGTTTCCCTCCCACCGGCGACAGAGGTACAATGGTGTGAAGATACGCCCAATTTGGTAGTAGCGTGATATTCGGAGTGCCACTGCGTAATCTTCACCGTAACTGACATTGGGGAATCCACCAATGTTTTTGAGAACTGAGGTTCGAAATGCTCGTGGAGCACCTAACCCATTGATGCGTAGTGCATTATTTCGTCCATTCTCGGGGGTCCACTCACGGTGATCTACAACACCAGGAGGAATAGGTTCAAGGTTCTTGTTTACAAGAGAGTACGAACCAACAACCATTGCATACCCTTTTTCGAGTTCATCCACGAGTAGTTGAAGCGTTGACGGTGAAGCGTAAAGGTCGTCTGAATCAAGTTGAATGACATAGGTACCGCAATATGGAGATAGGAGTGCTTCGTTCCAACACCCTCCTATACCAAGGTCCGTGCGATGTGGGATGATGTGGTGAAGATTCATATACTGTGAAGATAGAGTCCGAAGAATGTCTGTTGTACCATCTGTTGAGTGATTATCGACAACGATGCAATTGAAAGAAAACTGTGCATGCTGAGAGAGAGCACTTTCAACAGCGTCGCGGATTGTCTCCTTCCTATTTCGTACAGGAATAACGATTGTAGCTCGGATAGGGTGTTGCTTTTCCTCGTGAGGTACTTTTAGGAACTGTGGTTCGAGATATGCTCCTATCCGTTTGAGATGTTCTGTGCAAATACATTCGAATTCATATTGGACATCGCGCCGTGTCGGATCAACATAATCAAATTGTCGTTCACCAGTAGTACGGTAATCGTGCTTCACATGTGATGAGAGAAATTCGCTGAGATGAAAGAGCTCGTACTTAGTTGCAATCTTAAGTCTGAGATCGTAGAGAGCGCCAGACGTTAATTGTTGGTTTAATCCGTATGTACGCAAGCAGTTTGTAAGTGCATCAGTACGAAAGAAAAGTAGTGGCCCGAAGTCGAACGAGTCTCGCACACTTCCGAGTGTATAGTCAAGACATGGGTGAGGAATCTGAGTTGTGTGAGTTATGTCGTAGTAATCAGCGTACACCATTCCAGCACAGGTGTCGGATATAACAGCAATTAAGCGTTCGATTGCGTTCGGCGCAAGTGTAACAGGGGACTCTGTTGGAATGATGAGAAGGAATTCTGATCGTATGTGTTCAATACACCGGAGCAACGTTTGCGATGTGCAGAGTGAGCCACTCTCGAGTTGTACTACAGAGGAGTAAGTATGTGGTGTATGACCTATGCACAAGATTGTGTGAACAAGGGGATGATTCACAAGATTTGCTATAAGAGTCTGTTGCGATGCGTAGAGACAGACGGTAACCATGGGATTACTTTTACTTTTAGTGGAAAAGAGTAGATCTACCCTTAACAATATCGATTGCGAGTCGTGCAGCACCAACGGCTGGGGAGTGCTTGGGTTTAATGATGGTAAGGTATGGAAATGATTTTTGAATTTCGGATCGGAGTAACTGCGAGTAGATATTTTTCTTTGCAACAAGACTTCCGATAAGCACACAGGGAAGTTTTTCTTTTGATTTCCATTGGAGAAGTTTTAGGGTGAGCCGAAGTGTGTGAACGAGAGCATGGCAGCCACGATTCAAAATTGAAAGAGCAATCGGATCTTTTTGAGTAGCTGCTTGGAGTACCAAGGGAGCGAGTGATGCAATATCGAAAGAATGGCGGTACACAAGGTCGATAATTGCATTGCGTGACGATGCATTGTGTTGTGTTGCTATAAGCGTTGTGCACAAAGTTTGTTCCCCTATCCCGTCGTACTCGGCAAGTACTGCACGCAACACTTCGCGTCCGAGCCACCATCCACTTCCTTCATCTCCTAATAATTTTCCCCATCCTCCAACGCAAACAATATTGTTTTTCACTTTTCCATAGAAAACGGAACCAGTACCGACAGCAATGAGTATTCCGTTACTACTCTTAAATGCACTTTCTAAGGCAATACGTGCATCATTCTCGATGAAAAGGGGAATATGTTCTCCGAAGAAACCATTAACATCATTCACAATTCGTTCTTGAAGTGTTGGATCACCAGCACCAGCTATTCCAGCAACAATAGCACCGATTTCGGATATACTGCATCGTACTGTGAGACAACATTGGTTGATGAGATGTGCAAGAGTGTGAGCAGTTTGATCAACTCCAACGACATTTACATTTGTGGGGCCACCGTTTGCTGTGGCGGCGATAATACCTTTGAGAGTACAAAGTACAGCTGTTGTTTTTGTTCCGCCACCATCAATTCCTATGACGTAGACTGGTTCCATCGTACACTTCTCAATATTCATCGAAATCGGAATAAAAGCAACTCATAGAATAAAGTTGTTTTTTCTCTTATGTTGAAGTATGTTATAAAAAAGAAAGGAATTCTCGATGAAATGGCAAACAATACGCGCGATTTTACTGAGTAGCATTTTTGTGATTAGCATTGGTAATGCCCAACTGAAGAAGGCTCCCAATTTCCAGCTTTACGACGCTGATGGAAAAATGTATGAGCTCTCAAAGCTCCGAGGAAAGGTCGTTGTTCTTAACTTTTGGGCTACTTGGTGTCCACCCTGCCGAGCAGAAATTCCGGATTTTATTTCCGTTTATAGTAAATACAAAGAAAAGGGAGTTGAATTCATTGGTATTGCACTCGACAAGGAAGGGTGGAAACCAGTGAAAAATTTCGTGAGTCGAGCCGGCATTAATTACCCTATTGTTCTTGGTACACCACAAGTTGTCCAAGCGTACGGTGGGATTGAAGCTATACCAACGACGTTCATCGTTGATAAAGAAGGAAACATTGCAGGACACCGTGTAGGGCTGCTCCGAGGAGCGGAACTTGAGAAAGCGATTCAACAGTTGTTGCGCCGCTAAGCTGTCATAATTCTATTCCAGTGGGGAAAACAATGGTTGTACCTAGGTGGAGCTTCATGTGTCTCTTTGTTCTTTTAAGTGTACTATGCACTTTGTCCTTGGCACAAACAGTTGGCTCTGATCAATACGTTACAATTACCACTAAACTTGATCGTGATCGAGTGCGACCAGGTGACTCCTTTCGTGGAGCTCTCATTGTAACTATTGCTGAAGGGTGGCATATTAACTCTTCCTCACCAACGCTTGACTACCTTGTACCAACATCTTTTACAGTGCGCCCACGTGAAGGATATATTGTTTCCGATATTACGTACCCACGAGGGGACACTGCTACACTTGAGTTTGCAGAACAACCACTCTCACTGTACAAAGGTACCATCGTCATTTTCTTTACTCTTTCAACGAGTACACGTATTCATCCTGGAATTGATACAATACGTGGGTCCCTTGAGGTGCAAGCGTGTAACAATTCGGTTTGTGCAGCACCTGCTACAATTGATATTGTGATTCCGTTTCTCATGACGAATTCTAGTGAAGTGTATACACAGCAACATGATTCCCTGTTTTTAAACTATAACCAAAACAGTAAAGAGACGGTGTCGATAGTTGATCGACTTGAGCGTGAAGGATTCTTAATTGCTCTCCTTAGCATTTTCTTTGTTGGATTAGCGCTAAATCTTACTCCATGCGTCTATCCAATGCTTTCGGTTACGGTTTCGCTCTTCGGTGGAACTACAGAGAAAAGAGTGGGGGTGGTATTCGTAAAAGCGCTTGTCTATGTCCTTGGGATGGCAACTATGTATAGTGTCCTTGGAGTATCAGCTGCACTTGGTGGAGGATTGTTCGGAAGTTGGTTGCAGAGTCCTTACATTCTCGCTGGTATTGCAGTATTGATGTTTGCACTTGCTTTGAGCAGTTTTGGTCTTTATCAAATTCGGGTACCCTATTGGTTGGCAAATAAGTTGGGTGGGGCAATGGGTACAGGGTACATTGGGTTATTTAGTTCAGGTGTTGTGGTCGGTCTATTTGCTGCTCCATGTGTGGGGCCACCAGTTATTGCACTCTTAACATTCGTGACACTTAAAGGAGATGTGGTTTTTGGCTTTCTTGTGTTTTTTGTTTTAGCCCTTGGGTTGGGATTTCCCTATTTGGTGCTTGGTACATTTTCGGGATTATTACGGAAAATTCCTCGTTCTGGACAGTGGCTGGTATGGGTTGAACATATCTTTGGAGTTATACTCTTTGGCGTTGGATTGTTCTACCTTTTCCTTGCCATCGCGCCTCGTTATTCGATATATGTTGTACCTTTTGTCCTCATTGCAGGTGGTATTTACGGAGGGTTTCTTGAATCCCGTGTGAGCTCGAGTGTGCTTTTAAAGCGTGTTCAATGGGCATTTGGGGTACTAGCGATTGCTGGTGGGGTCTGGAGCATTGCATCGTTCTCGCAGCCAAGTATTCAATGGGAATCGTACTCTGAAGACGCTCTATTAAAAGCTCAGCAACAAAATATACCTATTATTATAGATTTCTACGCCGATTGGTGCATACCGTGTAAGGAACTTGAACGTCGAACATGGACAAATCCTGAAGTCATCAAAGCGACCTCTGCATGGAAGCGGTTGAAAGTGGATCTCACACATTTCGACTCACCTGAGTCGGAAATGCTCCGGAAACAGTACCATGTTGCAGGTGTACCAACGGTTCTGCTTCTTATTCCTTCATCACATGGATGGAAAGAACATCGGATTGTTGGTTTTATACCACCTCAGGAATTTCTATTCACGTTAGACCAAATGACAAATCAGAAGAATTAGGAAATGAGACTTTGGAGTATTGATCCTAAGTACCTCGATGCTAAAGGACTGGTTGCAGTGTGGCGAGAAGGGTTATTAGCACTTGCTGTCGTGCAAGGAAAGACCCGTGGCTACACCAACCACCCTCAACTCCATCGGTTTATTCAGTATCATTCACCTATTCACGCTCTTAACGCGTATTTAACGGTGGTGTGGCATGAAGCAGAACGACGTGGGTACCAATTTTCGCGTTCGAAGATACGTTTTACAATTCTTTCAAGTGAAATTGAAGTCACCAGCGGGCAACTCATGTTTGAGCTGAGTCATCTCAAACGAAAATTGTACAAGCGTGATAGAGAAATGTATAAAAAGGTACAAAATGTAACAATTCCAGATGTTCATCCGCTGTTTTATGTTGTTGAAGGTCCTGTCGAGAAATGGGAACGACTCCATAAGTAAATTGTGATCTGAGTTATTTTTCTGTGATTTTTTATGGGATACGCAATATGGCGTATTGCTTTTCAGTGGCTTGCAAACTATATTGCACAAGAAAATGAATACTGTTGGCTATTAATTCACGATCTAATCACAAAATAATGGAGGGGTTATGCGTACTATGAATAAAGTTGTGAGTCTGTTGCTTGTTGTAACGGTTGTTATTGGAATATCTGTGCAAGCGCAAGACTTGCAAGAGCAATTGAAAAAGCTCTCGCGTGATGCGGCAATTGGATATGTTACACCATTTTTGAACCACTTCGCTGCAAATCTTAACTCTGGGTTTTACCATTCAGCTGATCTCCATGATATTCTCGGTTTTGATGTTGGAGTAAAAATATCTCTCACCCGTGTTCGCGATGAGGATAAGACGTTTAAGTTAACACTTCCACCAACAATAAGTGTCCGCGCTGCTGATTTAGACCCAGCCTTACCGGCTAACCAAGCGGTGGTTTTTTATGCAGGCACCGATTACGATCCTAACCTTACTCCAAACACTGCGTTTGGTTCAAAGAATCCAACACCTGTTACTTTGCGAGCTAATAAGACTGTGACGGTTGGAGGTATTACACGGACGATAGCTGCTAATAGGACAATTCTTGAAATTCCAGGTGGCTTCGATATTCCAACTCTTCCATTAGTTGTTCCTCAAGTTGCAGTTGGATTACCGTTAGGACTCGAGGTAATTGGGCGTTATGCACCACCATTGAAAGTCGGTGATGCAGGGAAGTTTTCATACTTTGGTTTCGGACTTCGATATGATATCGATCAGTGGTTACCAGCATTCCCCATTGATATCGCGGCTCACTTTGCAACACAAAAGTTGAGCTTCAAATCCTCTGCAGACAAAGATATTTTTTCAGCCAAAGGTATTGCCTATGGGCTCGAAGCAAGTAAGAAGCTCTTCATTCTTACTGTATATGCGGGCTTCCAACTCGAGAAGGCTACAGTAAGCCTTGGTGATTACGATTACATAGATCCGGCAACTGGCCAAACTATTACGGTGCAGGGCTTTGATGTAACTGGTGATAACAAATCCCGTTTTAACGTTGGTTTACGGTTACTTCTGCTTATCCTCAATGTTCACGCTGAGTATAGCTTTGCCAAAATCCCAGTTGCAACAGTGGGCGTAGGAATTTCCCTCCGTTAATCCTTCTTTCTTCCTTACAAGGGCTGCTTCTGTAAAAGGGGCAGCCTTTTTCTATTTTTGAAAAAGTTTCGTATTTTAGAAGTGCCTCGTAGGAGAGGCATTTCTTGTTTATGCAAAGAAAAAGAAATTTTGTCTCAATTTTTCCACACATTGTAGGGAAGAATTGAGATATTTTTTTGTTCTTGAAAGTAGATGCAAATGGTACCACAAACATACATTCGAAATATTGCAATCATTGCTCACGTAGACCATGGAAAGACAACGTTGGTTGATCATATGCTTCGACAAACAGGGACTTTCCGTGCGAGTCAAAGTGTTGGTACTCGCATCCTTGATTCGAACGAGCTTGAACGTGAACGGGGGATAACAATTTTAGCAAAGAACACTGCTGTGATCTATACACATCCAGGTACGGGGAGCGAGTATAAAATTAATATTGTTGATACTCCTGGGCACTCAGACTTTTCTGGAGAAGTAGAGCGTACATTGAAGATGGTTGATGGTGTGCTCCTTCTTGTTGATGCAGCAGAGGGTCCTCTCCCTGGGACAAAGTTTGTCCTGAAGAAATCGTTGGAACTCTCCTTAATCCCCATTGTTGTAATCAATAAGATTGACCGTAAGGATGCTCGGCCATACGAAGTGCTTGATGAAGTATTCGAGCTTTTTCTTTCACTTGGAGCAAGTGATCAACAACTCGATTTCGAAACAATCTATTGTATTGCAAAGCAAGGAATTGCGAAACGTGACCTTGACGAGGAGAGCCATTCGCTTGAACCGCTCTTCGAAGCAATTATTGATCGTATTCCACCACCGGATGGTGTTGCGAATGAACCGTTCCAAATGCTTGTGACGACCATTGATTACAACGATTACCTCGGACGACTAGGGATTGGGAAAGTACACCGTGGCACAATTCGGCTTGGTTCACCGATGAAGGTAATTCATCGAGATGGAACGATGGAAGAGGCGCGTGTTACTAAAATTTACACCTTCCATGGATTAAAGCGACTTGAAGTTGAACAAGCAGGTACGGGCGATATCATTGCAGTTGCAGGGATGGAAGATGTGGATATTGGTGAAACGATTGCTGATGCTCGTGATCCAGTTCCATTACCGTTTGTATCAATTGAAGAACCGACGCTGTCGATGTACTTCAGTGTAAATACATCACCATTTGCAGGTCGTGAGGGAAAGTATGTTACGAGTCGTCACTTGAGTGAACGACTAGCACGAGAACTTCGTTCGAATGTGAGTTTGCGCGTTGAACTTACAGAGTCGCCCGATACTCTCAAAGTGAGTGGCCGAGGAGAACTTCATCTTGGTGTTCTTATCGAAACAATGCGACGAGAGGGATACGAATTCCAGGTTTCAAAACCTGAAGTTATCTTAAAAAGAATCGATGATGTACTCTGTGAGCCGGTCGAACATGTTATTATCGATGTGCCAGATGAGTATGTTGGTGGTGTGATGGAAAACCTTGGTGGTCGGCGCGGTGAACTCCGAAATATGATTCAACATCAAGGGAACACGCGGCTTGAGTTTCTTGTTCCGGCACGAGGACTCATAGGGTTTCGGTCTGAATTTCTCACGCAAACAAAAGGTACAGGAATTCTCCATCACACATTTCATAGTTATGAACCATATAAAGGGGAAATTTCAACCCGATCACGCGGTGCAGTTATTGCACTCGAAGAAGGAGTGGCAGTTGCGTACGCACTGTGGAAACTGCAGGAACGGTGTACATTCTTCATCGAACCAGGTACAAAAGTGTACGCAGGCATGATTGTTGGAGAAAATTCACGTGAGTACGATATGGTCGTTAATGTGTGTAAAACAAAACATCTCACGAATATACGTGCATCCGTGGCAGATGAAGCAATCCGATTAGAACCACCTCGGCTTCTCACACTCGAGCAGGCAATCGAATGGATTACTGATGATGAACTCGTGGAGGTAACTCCTCAATCTATACGGTTGCGGAAACGCATACTCGACCACAATGAGCGTAGCAGACTTTCGAAGAAGAAAACTGAATCCGTTGAAGAGTAAGCTCTTGTTGTATCTAAAATCAACGTACATTCTCAATGATTGAGACGCTAAAGAGAAGAGTGTACTCCTCTACACTGGTTCGAACACTTATTGAACGAGTGTTAACACAAGCACATGAGAATCCGCTCGTTATCTCTGGAGTGCATGGATCACTCCGCGCAGTGCTTGCAACTGCAGTGTATGAGAACTGTAGTGTTCCAACAATTCTTGTAACGGCAGATCAACGCACAGCAGAAGTTCTCCGCGATGATTGTAGAACAATTCTACACACAAACTCAGTACAGTTCTTCCCATCGATTCTCCATACGAGTACGCTTCACCTCGATATGACGTACCACATTTCGCGAGTAGAATCACTCCGAGCTCTCTCAAAAGATGAACCAATACTGATGGTTGCGTCTGCTTCTGCACTTGCTTCCCCTGTACCACAACGGGAGAACTTTTTCTCTAAAGTAATAGAACTTCAGGTAAATACAGAGTGCCCTTTCCAAAGTTTTATTAACCAACTTATTGAGAATGGCTTCGTTAAGAAAGATTTTGTTGAGGAGTATGGTGACTTTGCAGTGCGTGGTGGGATTATTGATGTGTATCCTTTTATAGGAGAAAATCCAGTACGGATAGAGTTTTGGGGTGACACGATTGAATCGATCCGTGAATTTGAAGTAATTTCGCAACGATCAATACGTGAATGTATGAAGGCAACAATTATTGCCAATATCGAGCAAGAAAACAAAAGAAGTATGATTTTTGAATATTTCCCATCAAATGCGATCATCATTATCGACGAGCCAGAACTGTGTAAACGAGAAGTAGATGATTTCGTGACTGAATGGAGTACCAACACTTTTACCTGGGAGCTGATTGAGCAAGAACTCTCTCAGCATCGAAGAATTCTACATACCTCGTTCGAAGCACATACAAAAAGTGCAATTCACTTCAATACCTTACCACATCCAGCAGTAAATGCAAGTGTGAAGACAACACTCGCTCACATCCGACGCTACAATGAACAAGGATACGACGTTCTTCTCCTCTGTGATACACAGGAAGAAGCGGTACGTCTTCAGGATTTGATAGAAGAGGAAATAACATCGCCAGATGGAAATAAGGATTCACACGAAGACATGCTTGTTCACTACACAATAGTACCCGAAGCTCTCCATGGCGGTTTTATCTTTCCTGATGCGCGATGTGCTGTGCTTACGGAACACGAGATTTTTGGGCGGTTGAAGCGTTTAGGAACTGTACGGCGGAAACGGTTTCGTGGATTTTCCCAAAAGGATCTAACACAACTTCGGCGTGGCGATTACGTAGTTCACCAAGACTATGGAGTCGGTAAATTTGCTGGTTTACGGAAGTTAACTATCAATGGTGTTGAAACAGAAGTTATGACAATACTCTATGATGGAAACGACACCCTCTATGTGAACCTAAATTTTATCGGTAGAGTTCAAAAGTACACTTCGCAGGATGGTCATATACCAAAGCTCTCAAAGCTGGGTACACCTGATTGGGATCGGTTAAAAGCACGCGCTCGAAAGAAGATCCAAGATATTGCACGAGAGCTGATTCAGCTCTATGCGAAGAGGAAACATGAACAAGGATTTGCTTTTGCGCCCGATACACATTGGCAAAAGGAGCTCGAAGCCTCATTTATGTACGAAGATACTCCCGATCAAGCTCGAGCAACGGAAGAAGTAAAGCGCGACATGGAAGATACTGCCCCTATGGATCGACTCATCTGTGGCGATGTAGGCTTTGGGAAAACAGAGATTGCTGTACGTGCTGCGTTCAAAGCTGTGATGAACAGTAAGCAAGTTGCTGTTCTGGTACCAACAACAATTCTTGCTCAACAACACTACAATACATTTCGTGATCGACTCGACCGCTATTCTGTTCGTATTGAACTCCTTTCTCGATTCAAAACGAAGAAGGAACAGGATACTATTGTTGCAGCGCTCAGGAATGGTACTGTTGATATTGTGATTGGAACTCATCGCCTCTTGTCAAACGATGTTGCATTCAAAGATCTTGGGTTGTTAATTATTGATGAAGAGCATCGCTTTGGTGTAGCAGCAAAAGAAAAGTTGCGTCGGTTAAAAGCAACAGTTGATACCCTTACGCTTACAGCAACACCAATACCACGTACACTTCAGTTCTCACTCCTTGGAGCACGCGATCTTTCCCTTATTACGACCCCACCAAAAAATAGGTTGCCTATCCACACGGAAATAGCCCAGTTTGATAAACAGCTTATTAAAGAAGCAATTCTCCGTGAATTGCATCGAGGTGGACAAGTGTACGTTGTTCATGACCGGGTCGGAGATATTGAGCAGATGAAAGTAATGCTCGAAGAGCTAGTACCGACTGCACGAATTACCATAGCGCATGGACAGATGAAGGGACACGAATTAGAACGTACAATGATGGAGTTCCTTGAGAAGAGGTACGATGTCCTTCTCTGCACTAAGATTATTGAATCCGGTATCGATATTCCAAATGTCAATACGATCATTGTCAACCGAGCTGATCGCTTTGGTATGGCAGAACTGTACCAACTCCGAGGCCGTGTTGGTCGATCGAATATTCAGGCGTATGCTTACTTGCTAACGCCACCATTCTCAACACTCCCCCGGGCAACACTTCGAAAACTTCAAGCCCTTGAGGAGTTTACTGAACTCGGTTCAGGATTCAATTTGGCAATGCGTGATTTAGAAATTCGTGGAGCAGGGAATCTCCTTGGTGCAGAACAATCAGGTTTCATTGCAGAAATGGGGTTTGAACTTTACCAGCGCATAGTCGATGAAGCTATACAGGAGTTAAGGCAGCAAGAATTTCCTGAGATGTTCCCCGATAAATTTCATCAGAAACATAAGCAACCTGAAACCATCATCGAAGTTGACATTGAAGCATATATTCCTGATTTCTATGTAGAGCACGACGGAGAACGCTTCGACATCTACCGTAGACTCTATCAGGCTGCATCAGCTGAAGAGCTTCAAGCACTCCGGGGTGAACTCCGCGATCGCTTTGGAGAGTATCCTGAAGAGGTTGAACATCTCTTTCGTGTTGTTGAGTGTCGTTGGGTTGCAGCTTCGCTTAGAATTTCAAAAGTAGAGCTCCGAGGGAACAAGGTAATAATGTCATTTCCACCCTCTGAAGAAACATCATTCTACGAAGGCGAGCATTCACCGTTTCAGCGTATCATGGGTGTGGTTACAAGTATACCCCAGTATCAATGCTTACTCAAACAGAGTGGAACGAATCTCCAGCTACTAGCTACTCTTCCATCGAAGTTCTCAAATAGTGAACGGTTGCAAGAACTTTTTAATTTTTTGCGATGTTTTCACTCAGAGATCGAAGGAGGGAAACAGGAAGGTGTACAATAAAACGAGAAACGAGGGTGGAGTAAACCACCCTCGTTTGTACTAATGGAATTTACCAGGAGCGGTACCCACCACGACGGTTGCTACCACTTTGATTCCGTTTGTTGCTCGACATAGGTCGTGCTTCATTTACAACAATTTTGCGCCCGTTGAGTTCTTTTTCGTTAAGCGCTTTTACTGCTGCTTCAGCTTCTGAACGTACAGGCATTTCAACAAATGCAAAACCTCGTGATTCTCCCGTGAACTTGTCTTTAATGAGCTTCGCTGAGTCGACTGCTCCAAAGGCAAGGAACTCCTGCTTGATTTCGTCTTCAGTGAGTTCACGAGAAATGTTTCCAATATAGATCTTCATAAAATAATCCTTTAAATAAAGTGAAAGAAAAAAGTTAAGATGCGCTTGTAAACCAAGCAGGTCCCAAACGTATCGTTCTTGAGATGTCCGAGAGGAAGGTCTCGCTATCGAAGAATCCTATACTCGTCGTTGACGTATCTCTTGTGTAGTATACAACAATTTTATTTCAAATCAAATAAAAATTTCTTACCATGGAGTAAACAAGGTACTAAGTATCAGGAAATTACGTTTTCAATGGGTACATTTATCGAAAAACTACGCTCTGTCCAACAGAAAACACACTCATTACTGTGCATTGGATTAGATGTTGATCCTCAGAAACTTCCACACCACCTTCAGAAGCACACTGGTGGAATTCTGGAATTTAACCGAGCAATCATCGAAGCAACAAGCGATCTTGTCTGTGCATATAAGCCAAACCTTGCATTTTACGAAGCACTCGGTGAACGTGGGTGGCTTATTCTTCGAAAGACCTTAAAACTTATTCCATGGGGGACTATTACCATTGCTGATGGCAAACGTGGTGACATTGGTAACACTGCAGAACAATATGCACGGGCTCTGTTTGATGGATTGGGGTTCGATGCAGTCACTGTTAATCCATACATGGGGTATGATAGTATTGAACCGTTCTTACGAATGCCTGAAAAGGGGGTATTTGTTCTTGCTTTGACCTCAAATCCCGGATCGAGAGATTTCCAACGTCTCAAAGTTGGTACAATGCCGCTCTACATCAAAGTGGTTCGAAAAGCAGTAACATGGAATACTCGAGGAAATGTTGGCTTGGTCGTGGGTGCAACACATCCGAAAGAATTACGAAAGATTCGAACACTTGCCAAGGAACTCCCCATACTCATTCCAGGGATTGGTGCGCAAGGCGGCGATCTTGAACGCTCTGTTTGCTACGGGTGTACAGACGCAAATGATTTAGCGATCGTAAACGTAAGTAGGAGCATTCTCTACGCTTCACAGGGGAAAGACTTCGCTGAAGCCGCCCGACGCGAAGCATTGAATCTTTTAGCAATCATTCGGAAAACCCAGGAAACAATGGAGCGAAAGAGTAACGATCGTAGTGGGAGGGGGATTCATTATGGGTCGAAATACTCCAAACATCCATGAGCGATTTCTGCGACACATCTGGATTAAAAAGCACTTCACATCGAACCTTCGTACAATTGATGGTAAAGATTTACAAATTCTTGATATAGGTACATACAATACTGGTGCAGGTCCAGATTTTCTCAATGCACTGATCGTGCTCAATGGAGTTCGGTACCGAGGCGATGTGGAAATCCATCGGACACCACAGGAGTGGTTCCTTCACAATCACCAACGCGATCCACGGTACAACCGTGTTATTCTCCATGTTGTTCTCGATGCTCCGGCACATAGTCAAAAGATTTTAACCGAAAGCGGAAGAACGGTCCCCGTTCTTATTCTTTCACATCACCTTCAACGATCGATCAGAAGCCTTTGGGAAGAAGCAATCCTCGATGAACGAGCACGTAAAAGCTATAGCATCCCATGTGCAAGTACGAATGTAAGCATACCACACGATGTTCTTGAACAGTGGGTAGTTCATCTCTCCATTGAACGGTTAGAATTGAAACTGCGAAAGTTTGAAGAAAGGCTCTATGAACTTGCATTTGAAAAAAAGCAATTCATTAGTGATTGGGAAGCAGAGTATATGCTTGATGAAGCTTTCCATGAAATTCCTCCACCTGCACGGTACACTCTTGAGAAGGCAGATGTAGCAAGGAAAGAATTGTGGGAGCAAATTTTATATGAAGGGATAATGGAAGCCCTTGGATATTCACAGAATCGTGAACTATTTCTACAGTTGGCACGTATGGTACCTTTATCGTTTATACGAGAGAATGTTATGAAACGACGTCTCATTACTCTCGATGCGCTTCTCTTTGGTGTATCTGGATTGCTCCCTCTAGCAAGTACGGTTCATGATTCAGATACTCTTCAGTACAGGAATGAACTCTGTGACCAGTGGGTACGTTTTTCCACGATATATAGAGGAGAAATTTTGGAGCGATGTGCATGGAATACGTTTCCAACGCGACCGGCAAATTTCCCTGAACGACGGATTGGGGTTGCGTGTTTGTTCATCGAGAAATTTTGTACAGAAGATGTATTTCGAACAATTATTCAATGCTTGAAAAATTGTGGTGATCAAGATAAATATACGTATCTCCTGAACACAGTACTTTCCCTCCCTGTCCATCCATTTTGGAATACTCACTACAGTTTTACAACACGGAGTACGCGGTCACTGCAATCGATTGGTGCAACTCGGAAACACGAAATTATTGTCAATGTTTTTTTGCCAATCGCATTACTCTATGCTCGTACGTTTAGAGATCGTGCTCTTCGTGCTGTGTGTATTAATCTCTACCGTTCACTTCCTCCGCGAGAAAGTAATAGTGTATTGCGAACAATGGAACGGGAGCTAATCCGCGGGAGAGTTCATATTGATAGTGTTTGCAAGCAACAAGGGCTTATTCAACTCTATAAATACTACTGCTGTGAAAACATGTGTGCGGAGTGTAAAATACACAGATACAAGCTACCCACTGAATAGAACTTCAATACAAATTACTGCCGTGGGTGAAATGTTCTGTGAACTTCTTTGAGGTACTCTCTATCTATATGGGTGTAAATTTGTGTTGTTGATATATCACTGTGACCGAGCATTTCCTGAACCGCGCGTAGATCCGCACCACCTTCAAGTAGGTGTGTTGCGAACGAATGACGAAATGTATGAGGATGTACTTCCTTTGTTATGTGAGCAGCTTTCGCATATTTGCAAATTAAGCGGAATACCATTGAGCGTGTTAATTTAGTTCCACGTATACTGAGGAAAAGGTAGTCTTCGGACTTCCCTTTAGATGCAAAAAGAATTCTACTTTCCCGCTGGTACGTTTGAATCCATTGCTGCGCAGAATTTCCAATTGGAACAAGTCGTTCCTTTGACCCCTTCCCAAGTACTTTGATAAATCCTTCGTCGAAAAGAAGATCAGTTTGTTTCAGATTGGTGAGCTCCGAAACTCGTATACCTGTTGCGTATAAAGTTTCAAGGAGGGCACGATCGCGAATACCAAGTGGAGTTGAACCATCAGGTTGTCGAAGTATTTGATCTACTTCGTATAGGGTGAGAACACTTGGAAGTGTTTTGGGGAGCTTTGGTGAATCGATAAGTTCTGTTGGATCATCAGCTGTGTACCCTTCTGCGAGGAGAAATTTGTGGAATCCACGAAGTGTTGAAAGAACGCGGGCAAGTGAACGGGGAGAAAGTTGACGTTTGTGAAGTGATTCAAGAAAGTGACTAATTGTAACGGAAGTGATGTCAGTTGGGGAGTGGAGTGAGATTTTGTCAAGGTATGTTACGTACTGGTCGAGATCCAATGAATACGCTGACAAGGTATTTGGAGAAGCATTTTTTTCTAATTGTAAGTAGAGAAGGTACCGCTGCTTTAGTTCCTCAAGGGGATGACAAGTGGGGGGACAAGTAGTGGTACGAGATGTTGTCAATTGCTTAGATTTACGTACCATACCACACGGAGGTCGATACAAATTAGTGTGCGGTTTTCGTTTTGGGTTCGATTTCGAATGCGAGGTCAAGATGTGTTATTTTGATAAGTGTAAGTACCTTTTTTTGAACACCGATGAGCTTTACTTTTCCACCATTCTCTCGCATTTTTCGTTCAGCAATGAGTAATGCGCTCAATCCATTACTATCACAGAATTCGACTTCAGAGAGATCAATCCGAAGCTCCTTATACCGTGGTTTACACAGAAGTAAAAACTCCCCTTTCAATTCAGGTGAAATTGTCGAATCAAGACGCTTCTCTTTAAGTTTGAAGGTAAGTGTTGTTCCATTTTGTTTTGTTTCGAATTTCATACCGTACCTCCTTACCGCAGGTTAAAACATATCGAGACATTTTAGTAAACTTCGATACGTACTCTCTGAATATGACCGGTCACGTGTTTGAATTTGTAGATTGTAAAACTGATCAGCGTATGGTTTAAGAAACCCAATTCGCAGCGGCGCATTTGAGATCTTACACACGTACGCACTTGGTAAGTGCAGTTGTACGTTCAGGTCTATAACCACATCAAAAGTATTCAAAAAGAGTCTCGATAGCAAGTGTTTTCGTGGAATGAAGTACCGTGATACATCGGTATGGGAGTATGTTAATGTTTTCACTGGTGGAGCGGGTGCAAGGTTAAAGAGGAGATCCTCACGAATGAGTACGAACGTGTTTTCATGTGTAAAACGGTGGAGGAAGTACCGGAAAAGAAATGCTACAGAGGTACTATCAACCTGAACAGCGGGGAATATAATGAGTACACGGTGCGCGTGTTCAAGAGCATCAGTAAAACGAAATGCACGGTCCCGATAGCGACGGAATCGAAACCGTGCATACGTTAATCCTACCTTTGTTCGAAGAAGGAGGAACATAGGTGCGTTACTTTTTGTAGCGTTCCTTCAGTGCATCGAGCAATTTTTTGATTACTGATTGATCAAAGAAGTAGTAACGGATTTCTACACCAGCTCGAAGAAAAGAATCTTTCCCACTTGTATCATCGCCGTTGTAGTACCGGGAACCTGTGTACACGTATTCACCTTTGAATGTAATAGACCAAAATTCACTCAGGAAGTAGTCAACACCTGCACCACCGCTGATGTGGATGTCGAAGATATTGCCTGGCTTGAATGTACCATCGGCTCGCCGTGGTGTGAAGAATACAACAGCACCGCCGCCAAATATGAATGGATTGAGAACACTTGTAGGGGACATGTCAAGACTGATATAACCACCACCATAAAGGTAGTCAGTAATTTTTGTTCTCTTTGGAATCGTAACAGTTTCCCACCGGAGTTTTCCAATTCCGAAATTGGCACGGAGACCAAGGTAATTCGTTGGTGAGTAAAAAAGACTCGCACCGCCATCTCCACCTAGCTTCGATTGAGCCTTTCCATCTCCAAGAATGTAATCAAGGTTGCCAGAAACACCAATCCCTAACTTTCCGCTCCGTGTTTGTGTAAACAGCGAAGTAACAGCAACAGCACAGACGAGAAGAACGATGGTACAACGTTGAAGTGTGCGCATACGTGGTCCTCCATTTAGATGATGATACTATTCATTGTGTGATATCATTGCTAAAAATTGATTCTCGTCGAGTGTTGTGATGCCGAGCGCACGTGCTTTGTCCAGTTTTGCTCCAGCGTCAGTTCCTACAATTACGTAATCTGTGTTTTTACTTACCGACGATGTTACCCTCCCCCCTAACGATTCGATTTTTCGTTTTGCTTCATCGCGTGTCATTGATGCCAATGTACCAGTTAGTACAAATGTTTTTCCTGCCAACGTTGTATACTTGGTTTCTATTGGTGGTTGTATTTCAAACTGTAATCCTGCCTTCCGAAGTCGTTCAATGAGTGTACGATTGCTTGCGTTTTGAAAGTAACGAACAATGCTTTCAGCAATCTCTGGTCCAATGCCTTGAACCGCTGTTAACTCTTCTACGGTTGCGTTTTGAATCTTATCTATTATACAAAATTTTTCAACAATTCGCTGTGCTACACTAGCACCGACGTGTCGAATTCCGAGGGCATAGAGGACTCTGTGGAATGGTTGCTGTTTACTCCGTTCAATAGCGTCAAGGAGATTTTGAACTTTCTTTTTCCCCCATCGTTCCAAGCTTTCAAGTTCTCGTTGTTTTTGGTGTAAATCATAAATATCAGCACAATTATGGAGATAGTGGAGGTCTACTAATTGCTCAACGTTCGCTTCACCAAGACCTTCGATATCCATTGCACCTCGACTTGCGAAGTGTGTAATTCGTCCTTTGAGCTGGGCAGGGCAATTGCTATTTTCACAGTAATAGTTTATTTCACCTTTTGGGCGATAGAGTGGTGCGTTACACACAGGACACATAGGTGGGAATTGGTAGGGCACTGCACTAGGGGGGCGCTTTTCCTTAATAACTGCAGAGACTTTCGGTATAACATCACCACCTTTTTCTATGAGGACAAAATCAGAGATGCGAACATCAAGGTTCCGGATGTAGTCTTCGTTGTGGAGTGTTGCTCGTGAAATTGTTGTACCTCCGAGGTAGACTGGCTCGAGGACTGCAACTGGAGTGATGGTTCCAAGTCGGCCTACTTGAAGGATAATGGAACGGAGTTGAGTTTCAGCGTGGCGTGCGGCAAACTTGCACGCAATAGCCCATCGAGGACTCTTTGCAATAGCGCCCAATCGTTCTTGCTGTTCCAGCGAATTAACTTTCACCACGATACCATCAATATCGAAAGGAAGATCATTGCGGTGTTGTTCCCAATACTTCCAGTACTCAATAACTTCGTGGATAGAATGGCAGAGTTTCGATTGTTTGCACGTCGGGAAACCGTACGCTTCTAATTGCTTTAAGCATTCGGAATGGTGAAGAGGTGCTCTGTCACCGCGTAGATAGTATGCAACAAACTGTAGAGGACGTTGAGCTACGAGCGAAGGGTCTTGAAGCTTCAATGTACCTGCGACGGAGTTTCGAGGATTTGCAAAGGTTTTCTCTCCAGCAAGGCGCCGTTCTTCATTCATTGTTTCGAAATCTGCCCGATTCATGTACACTTCGCCACGAACTTCGAGATATGTCGGCGGATTAATTGCAGCACGTAAACGCAACGGAATAGAGTGGATAGTTTTTACGTTCTGAGTTATATCGTCGCCACTGATCCCGTCGCCACGTGTTGCACCAAGGACAAGAATACCATGGTCATAGGTTAAACTCAGTGCAACACCATCGTACTTTAGCTCACACATGTATTGGATTTGCTCGGATGCTATGTTATCGCGCACGCGCCGATCGAAATCGAGTAATTCTTCTTCTGTGTACGCATTTGCCAGACTCAACATTGGGGTACGGTGTGTTACTGTAGGAAATTCTTTGAGTGGTTGTCCTCCTACTCGTTGAGTGGGGGAGTCGGGAGTACGAAGGTGTGGGTATTTTGTCTCCAATTCAATGAGCCTTCGCATGAGTTTATCGTACTCTTCGTCTGAAATTGTTGGCTCTGCAAGAACGTAGTATCGATAGTCGTGTTCACGAATTGTGTTACGGAGTTCTTCTATCTCTTTTTCGATACTAGTTCCCATACAAAAATTTATTACTGTGAGAGGAGAATCTGTCGAGTGAACTCTTTGTTGCGAATAACAGTACCTGGTTTTCCGAGTACACCGAGGTCTTTGTTGTTGATACGTAGATAAACAGCTCCAGCATTGCCTGCTGTGATAGTGAACTTTGATGCAGCTTTCAGCGTTCGTTTAATATTTGGTGGAAATATGTACTCTCGAACAGTAGTGTCATCAATTGTTATACTTAACCATACAGAATCGATGGTTATAATTGTTAAAATCAAGCTGTCTATTGTTGAAGAATAACTACGAGAGCGTTCTTCTTTAATAATAGGGGGAACGGTTTTTTTTGATGTTGTTAATTCAGTTTCTTTTATTACCCTATCGAAAGG
>JAOAFT010000026.1 GCA_026416125.1 Bacteroidota bacterium | reverse complement strand
AGATGTGTATAAGAGACAGATTGTAAAGGATAAAAAACGTATTTTACCTTGTGCAGTTTTGCTCAATGGTGAATATAGTCTCTATGACACTGTAATTGGTGTACCTATAAAACTTGGACGAACTGGTGTTGAACAAATAATAGAAATTAAACTTTCCCAAAATGAATTAGAAGCTCTCCAGAATTCCGCTGCAGATGTAAAGAAAAACATTCAAAAATTATCACCATAAAATTATTTGCATTTAAAAATACTCTTTAGTATACTTCCGCTAGTGATTTGAACAATACCAAATCACAATTCACAATAACCAAATTGTAAGGAGGAATCTATGAAACAAGTGTTTCGTATTCATTGGGTGGCATGGGTAATCGTATTGTTTTGTGTAAATGAAGTTTATGCTGGTGGCTACCAAATCTACGAGCAAGGTGCTAGAGCTACGGGCATGGGGGGAGCATTTGTCGCAAGAGCTTCTGATCCTTCAGCTATTTTCTATAACGTAGCTGGGTTAGGATTTCAAAAGGGTATTAACGTACTAGCAGGAATGAATCTTATCATTCCATCAACAACCTTCAAGGGAAAAGGCATAATGCAACCACTAGAATACTCGACAAAATCTGCTGTATTTACCCCAATCAATCTATACGGTTCATACGAAGTGATGGAAAACTTAGTTGTTGGACTTGGTGTTTATAATCCTTTTGGATTAGGAACAGAATGGAAAGAGCTTTGGGGATTATCAGTTTCTGGTGCCTACCTCGGAAGTACAAAAGCTATAAAGTCCTCAATAGAAACATGGTATTTTAATCCATCAATTGCATACAAAGTCAACGATGAACTTTCCGTGGGATTAGGCTTCAGTTACGTCTACGCTTCAGCTTACATCTCGCGGAATATTTTACCAAACGCCGTGAAAAAACTTGAACTAGATGGCACAGGTGATGGATTCAGTGTGAATGTAGGTGCCATTTACAAACCAATGGAGAAACTATCTGTAGGACTTTCATATAGAACTACAACAACAGTAGAATTTGAAGGTGATGTAAAGATCGCAAATGCTTACGTAGCCAGCGGGAAAACAAAACTTCCAATGCCAGGATTCTTAGTCGTTGGCGCAGCGTATGAGCTCATGCCAGAATTAACTGTGGAGGGTGATATTCAATATACTCAATGGAGTGAATACAATAAGCTTAGTATTAACTTCAATCGACCAGTTGCTCAACTTGGCGGTATAAGCAATATTACAGAAATTAAAAAGTGGGACGATGTTCTCGCGGTCCGAGTTGGTGGCGAGTACACTTTGAATCAGCAAGTGACACTTCGTGGTGGCCTTATTATGGATATATCGCCTCAACCACCAAGTAAAACTGAGCCAATGCTCCCCGACGGTGACCGATACAATGTTACATTGGGTGGAAGCTACAAAATAAATAACAACCTCTCGATCGATGCATCCTATATGTTCCTCTACTTCGCAGAGAAAGATGCTAAGAATTCTGTCTTACCAGGAAATTATAATTCTCTTGCACACATTTTCAGTGTTAACCTGGCATATTCTTTCTAATAATTGATTGTGCTTCATTTTATACAAAAGCCCGAACAGTTGTTCGGGCTTTTGTATTCGTGTAATCACTGTTTTCTTTTTAACACCAGCTCAACTACGAGGCCTGTTTTTAGCTTTTTAAATCGTACTTCATCCATAAGCGCTCGAATTAAGTATACGCCTCGCCCATGTTCTTTTAGAATATTATCACGATGAGTTGGATCAGGTAATACAGTGGGGTCAAAACCTGTACCATGATCACGGACTCGAACTATAATTTTACGCTTAAAGGAATAACAGGTTACTCCAACTTCTTTTCGTTCATCAGATTTGTTACCATGGATGATAGCATTAAGAACTGCTTCCGTTGCTGCAACAAGCAACTTGTATTGTTCATCCTCAGTTAATCGTAATTCTTTGGAAAACTTCTTTAGCGCACAATCAACTTTCTTTATTTCGCAGAGGTTTGACCGAAACTTAAGCGAACATTTTTTCCATTGATATTGGTGCTTCATTTGTATTATAAAGTATAGAACGTTGTAAGCGATATATTTGGAATACGCGAAACAATTATAGAATTCACCACTTGATTCTCATACCACCCTTCTAGTACTACATTACAGGTGCGTGAGCTAAGTGTGCAGGATACTATAGGGCCGTATGATTGTATTCTTTGCTCCAATACTTTTCTCCTGTTTATCCAACCATACCGTTCCTGTCGAAAAATTTTGTACCCAAATTTCATTATCAATGATGAGTATGGTAGGTAAAAAATTCTACTTTCTCCACTATACTCATGAAAGTACTGCTCAGGTTGCACACGAAACTCTTTCCACCGCAAGTGTCCACGTTCTGAGAATCGTGCCCCTAAAGACAATTCCATGCCCATATTTTTCGTCATCGAGATAATTGTTGTATCTTCGATATGATACTGCCGAAGTACATAACTTTTTACGTTTTGAATGTATTTTTCAAAATCACTCACAGTATAATTTGCGAGTACCTCCGAACATAGTACAGTACGGATGTTGTTCGAGGGTTGGTAAATATTGCACCATTCTAACCGCACAACACGATTCCAGTTATTATTAGCACTTTGCTTTCTACTTAAGTAGACAAGATGATTAAGATATACATCAAAACGAGCTGTAGTAATGTAGCGATCTGAAAAACGATGAACATATTCAACTCCAGCATTGATCCACAACTCATCGCGATCATTTGTGTTCGTTGTATCTGGAGTATCGTAACGGAGTATGCTAAGGGAAGCACCTACATAAACACTGTCCTTACGAGTTACTACAAATCCATTCTTTGTGGTGAGTGTCGTTCGACGAGAGATGTTATCGAGCCTACGAGTTTCGAGCTTTTGTTTTTCAACAAGTGGTACAGGTGCATTTTGATCCCCAAGGATAGAATGGGTTTCTTCTCTTTCTGCATAGAACAATGAAAGAGTTGTTCTGTACCATGGCATTATAGTCCATCCTAATTCTGTTTGCAAGGCCAACACGTTCTCTAATACTTTTGTATCCAGTTGAGTATTACCATAGTAGTAATGGAATGCTTTATTTTGTAATGATCGTAGAACAACTCTGCGGCCATAGGATGTTGTCAATCGCCATATCATTGTATTTCCTACTCGATACGCTATGCTATTCGTGAGCTGAAAATGATCGTACGTTCGTTGGAGAATATTCTTATCTATACCATACAATTCACGTACAGCTTGATCACTAGTACAATAAAATTCACTTCGTTGCCTTTGGTATGACACACTCAACGAATCGGTTACAGCTTCATCAAAGTTGCGCCATAGCGATAATTGAAGTTCCCCATCATAGGGTCTACGACGTGTAAGATGTGAATACTCATAATTCACAAGGATCGATGAACGAAATTCATCAAGGAGAAAGAGAGGATTGCGTATCCAGAATTCAGTCGTAGCACCATCGTCACACTGTGTTGCTTGTGTATTTCTCTCATATCCAGCACGAATCCCTACAGACCATAAACTACTTGGTTCAAGTACAACACCACCTCGAATACGGTGTATTGACATTGCTCCAACATCGAAGGGCTGATTTGTAGAAAGCACTTGGGAAAAGTACTTCACGCTATATGTTAACCAATCATTCGCTTCCCTATTTACAACGATTGTACCAGTATGTTCATCCTGTCGTGAAATGGTTGACGATCGAAACAATCGAGAAGAAACTGTTTGCTGAAGTTCTATATTCCACTCATCATAACTACGCATACCCTTAACTATACCATACCAAGAAAAGGTATTCAAAACCCTTGCAAAACGAAGTAATGATAAATTTAGTGTATCCTGATATTGCTCCACCAAAAGCTGGCTTGGCACATTTTTAGTACTTAGCGCGATTAACAGTATGAAAAGGAACACACCACGAAGCATTGTTATTTGTCCACTTCCATTCTATGAGTACATTGTGCTGATGGTGAAATCTTTTCGACAATCCCTCACAACAGTAAACTCACCCAAACGTGTTAATGGATCTCTATGTTTTCACCCTTACGAGGAATTTGTACACGTTCATACCCAAGCTGGAACAATTTTGTTTGTAACATTGTTGCATGCTCTTCTTCTCCATGAACGAGTAGAATCGTTTTCAAACGTTGCTTGTCTAAAGATGTAACGAATTGGAGCAGTTCATCCTGTCCTGCATGTGCTGAAAAGGAGTTTAATACAACAACCTCTGCATTTACTTCATAGAGTTCACCAAATATTGAGACCTGTTTTGCTTTTTCTACTAAACGTCGTCCAAGTGTATGTTGAGCTTGATACCCAACAATAAGAATTGTATTGTTTGGGTTTTCTATGTTATTTGCTAGATGGTGTACAATTCGGCCTCCTTCGCACATTCCTGATGCTGCAATAATCACAGCAGACTGTTTTAAATTATTCAGTGACTTCGATTGCTCAACAGAACGTACATAGATAATTCTATTAAACCCAAAAGGATCATCATGGTTATGTAACTTTGTCAGCGTTTCATCATCAAAACATTCTGGATGCATGCGAAATACTTCTGTTGTATTGACAGCAAGTGGGCTATCGATATAAATTGGGAGTATAGGCAAGCGACCCTCAGTACAAAGTTCGTGGAGTAGGTACACAATCTCTTGGGTTCGACCAACACTAAACGATGGTATAATAATTTTACCTTCCCGTTGAACGGTACGATCAATTACTTTAAGCAATGATTCCTTCATGGAGTTAATTGGATCATGTATTGTTCCACCATACGTACTCTCAAGGATAAGGATATCAATATCCGATAATATCTCGGGGTCTCGTAAAATTGGCATTCCTCTTCTCCCAAGGTCTCCGGTATAACATACTCGATACTGTCGTCCATGCTCTTCAATATCGAAGACTGTCATTGCAGATCCTAAAATATGTCCAGCATCGTAGAATGTTATGTGTACACCTGGCGCAATTGAAACACTGTAATGATAATTTATACCGAGAAAATGTACCAACGATTCAGTAACATCAACAACATCGTACAGTGGTTGAAGAGGAGACTCGCCTCTCCGTACTCGT
This sequence comes from Bacteroidota bacterium, assembly GCA_026416125.1. Taxonomy (GTDB): domain Bacteria; phylum Bacteroidota; class Ignavibacteria; order UBA10030; family UBA10030; genus JAOAFT01. The sequence continues at coordinate 23,936 of JAOAFT010000026.1, read as the reverse complement.
TTCTTATTAACATACTCAATATCACGTTCCTGTAAGTATGCACTATCGTAGAGCATCACTCGACACAAGTCACTCGTCGCACTAGTACAGTATACCGGTCCTCGAAATCCATGCCGTACTAACCCGGGAATATTACCAGAATGGTCGATGTGAGCATGGGAAAGAATTACAGCATTAATTGAACTCGGATCGTATTGAAATACACTATTGCGTTCAAGAGACTCAGCACGTTTTCCTTGGAACAACCCACAATCGAGTAATATATTCTTTCCATTTACTGAGAGAATATGTTGTGAGCCAGTTACTTCGCACGTTCCACCAAACGATTGAAATGTCATTCAGTTCCTCTCATAGAGTTATTGTGGAAACTAACGAGAAGAGTTATGATATGCAAAGTTTGTATGAACTAACTTAAAAAAGAGAAATTATCTGACTACCGTGCAACGTACTCTAAATTGACTGTGTTTGGGATGAACTATCTTTCTTTTGAGGAACCTGTATGCGCTGTTGAAGTTGACGTACCTTCTGCCGTGCAAGACTAGCCCGTTCATGATTTGGGAAACGAAGACTAACTTGTTCGTATGCCCACCGAGCTTTCTTTACATCACCGAGTATTTCAAATGTACGCCCAAGCATAAAATACGCATCAGCATGTTTATTTGAAGTTGGTATTGTTAGAACTTTTTCAAATGCTTGGATTGCATTGGAATATTTACGTTGTGCAAAGTAGTTTTCACCGATCCAGTACACACAATTATCCGCTAGGTCTTCTGGAATACCTGCATTGAGAAGGTACTCGAATGAATCGAGAGAACGCTCGTATTGACGTTGCATAAATAATTCAAGGGCACCTTCATAGGCAATAGTTAAATCTGCAGTATGTCGTGCTGGGATAGCAAGTTTGAAATCGTGACTCGGCACATTTGAGGCAAACGTCCGTGCACGGAGATCAGAAAGTTCTTGCGATAATTTTCTGTTTTCAGCTTGAGCGTATTCCAATTGTTTTTCAAGCGAACCATGCTTGGCAGCAAGAAATGTTTGTTGCATTTCTAGATTATTAAGACGATTCTCTAGATACTTTATCATTTGTGTAGCTGCAGACAACGAGTCCCGAATTCGTGCCAACTCTGCTTCTTGGATTTGACTGCTATTATGATGGGGTTTCTGCAAGTGCTGCCGTACTCGAATCGGGCTGAAAAATTCCTGGTTCAATTTTTGAGAACGTACAGTCCGAGTTACCGTACAACCCTCGGCTATCAAGGCCACTGCTACTATGACCAATACAAATTGTCCCTGCTTCATAGTCCAAAATCCTCCTCATTCAGTTGGTGGACTTTTCTTCATTGTTAACACATAAGCTGAAAAGCCCAATAATCCGACAGTTACAACTGCTGCTGTTATTTTATCTACTGTCGATACTTTCTTCGGTACCATTGGTGGCGCTGGTACACGTTGCGTTGGGACATACTCTTTCCATGGAATTTGGCGTACTTCTTTTACCTGAAATTCAAATTCATAATTCTTAGAAACACCGTTGAATTCAAGCGGTAACAAAAATGTCAGAGGTTTCCCAACACTTTGAACAATATCGGTTCGAAGATTAGGGTTATTATAATCTACAGTTGGTAACAAATCGAGCTCAATCCATTGTTCTCCATCAAAGTAAATGTTATTTTTGGGTATGGCAAGGTCTCGAATGTATCCCATGGATGGAATCAACGCTGAATATGCTACAAGTGAAGTATCGGTATAAAGGTTATCAGCGTGACGAACAGAAAAGTATTGGCCGTTAATGCTCAACGAAGCTTTATCCCAAGCTATGCGAATATCACTTTCTGCAATGTTTTGTAATTGGAATCGAAGAGCAGCTTCATCAAATTTAAATTGAATGACGATGCTATCATCTTGAAAGAGCATTTCTTCACTCTCGATGGGATATGTCATCTTAAAGGAGTATACATATTTTGCTCCTTTCCCAGGAGAAAATTGTGATAGCGATCCGCACCCGCTAAGATATAGGAATGATAGAATAAAAAAGCCCCATTCAACTATTTTCGTTCTCTGTAGTGGTGGTACCATATTTTTTGAGCCTCCATACCTTCATGTCCTATTTCAAGAGAATCATCTTCTTCGTCGAAACATACTCTCCTGCAAGTAATCGGTAGAAGTACACTCCTGATGCCACAGGTCTGTTGCCATCGTCCCGTCCATTCCATACAACTCTATAGCGACCAACATCTCTAACACCAGGTTCCAGTGTTCGTACTTTCTGACCTAAGATGTTAAAGATTTGGATTGCCACGCGTGGTAATTTCCCCACAACTTCTGGTACATCGAATTCTATCGTAGTTGTTGGATTGAATGGATTCGGGTAGTTTTGATACAGCATCCATTCAGCAGGAATATACGCAGTAATATCCTGAGTATTGTAGGGCACCATTGCTGCTATATTTGTATCAACACTCACAAGTACGTGCATCGAATCGATATCTGCTGGTGAAAGAAGCTTTACTGGGAAACGGAACAGTGCACCACTATCGGGTTCCAATGGCGTATTGTTCATGTTATACACAAGTATCCGGACTTGGTTGCCCTCGCTCTTTACATCGATGTTCATCATTTTTGCTCGATTAAAGACAAGATCAACTGTATCGAGTTGAAGTGAGCGATTCAGGTAGAGTATGGCTTGAATACCCTTAATTGGTACATCATTGTTTAACACAAAACGGGTTGCAATGTGTGTTATCTGGAATGATGATCCAACATTAGTCATTGTTGTTAATGATTTTTGCTCACCGCTAACTTTCGCGAGAACGTTTTTCTGAAGTGTTTGTTGGTAATGACGTATCGCATCTCGTACAGGATTCCAGCGACCTGCTTGTATACTATCTATGGCAGCAACAAGATCGTAAATATCTACTACGTTATCACCATATGAACCATCTGGATATGTTGGCTTAATATCCGCTTTGATGAATGCAGCGCCTGTAAGATACCGACGACCCAAAATATGGTCGATCATGGCAGTAATATCACCGATATTCTGATAGTTATCATTGTTCACATCGGCTAATACGATAAGTGCATGTGCAGTAAAAATAGTATCAATCCCTTCTGACATTGCACGGACCTTATACGTCCCTCCACGCAACCCTAAGGTGAGCTGTGTGGATGCCATACCAAGACTATCAGTAATATCTATACCATTCGAGAGTGAATCACCGTATGCGTATTGTGGTTTCTCCACGATTGAGAAGTGTACTGTTTTCCCAACAATATCGTTTTCACCAACATCTTGAAGGCGAACAACAAATGGCAACAGCTGATCGCCTATTTGGCCAACCTGCTGTTCACCAGCAATTTTACGGAGCGCATGTGGGGCACCTACAGTAGCGTATGAAATAAAGCGTACAGTATCAGACACAGGTGCTGCAGCAACAACTTCATATTCACCTATCTTTGACCCAAGGGTAAATCGAATTGAAGCTACACCAGCCGAATCGGTTATAATAACTGTATCAACTTTTGCTGGGGCACCCAATCCATACCCATAGGCGGAACGTGGTGTCCGTGTGACATGGAAGCGTACCGGTACTGACGGAACAGGGTTTTCACCCCTATCGCTCACCAGCACAACAAATGCGGTATCGAGTACTGTGAGTATTGGCCGGACCTGATTATTTCCTTCACGAGACGCTACATATCGAGCAGCACCGGGTAGTGCCCGCGCTTCGAATTTATAGTACACACTCGGTTCTCGTGATGAGAATGCATATACACGGTATAGTCCAACTTTATTTCCCACCGTTAGTCGTGCTGCCGCAATCCCGTTATTATCTGTTATAGCGAATAACCGGTCAAGTGAATACCCCTCTGCATGCTCTGGTACTTCACGAATTGTAAAGAACACCGTATCATTTTGAATCGGATTCATCGCTCTATCAGTTAGTTGCACTGTAAAGAGCGTGTCAAGTGGTTGTAGAATTTCCTTTTTCTGCATTGTCCCGTGGAGGGCAAGCATTGTTGATGGTACACCGGGAATTGCAATGAGTGCTATATCATGAGTAAGCCATGAGATACGCTCCGATGTTATTCGTACAGCGTATTGGCCGACTTTATTTCCCAAGGTTACCATCGTACTTACAAAACCAACACTGTCTGTCACACCAAGGGTATCATGAATTTTTGCTCCTTCAGCTCCTACTGGTATTGATGACAGAGTAAATCGCACAGGAATACCTGCTATTGGATTTAGCCCACGATCCATTACAGTAAGAGCAAGTGGTTGAATCTTTGCACCAATTGTGTCGGTTGTAGTACTTACTGATGGCACAGATAAGACAGGCATACCAGGAAGTGCCATAACGGTGTACAACTTCTCTGAACCATGAATAGCAGGATCACTCACACTAACAATGTATGAGCCAATTTTTGTACCAAGCTTGACAGCAAAATGAAACTCACCCTGAGCATTTGTTCTCGCTGTAGAGAAGAGAATCGAATCACCTACTGTTCCTACTGGTTTTGAAACAAACCGAACAGTTAAATCACGATTGGGTACAGCGTTTGTGTCAATATCTGTAATTGCATAAGTAAATGTACCTTGGATCGCTCCAATGGTATCTGCAGCAACACTCATACCTCGTTGCAACGCTAAGACTGGAGCTCCATGAACAGCGATAACTGTATAAGTCAATGAACTATCAAGTTCAGGAGATGTTACCTTAACAGTGTACGCCCCTACTTTTTCACCAAGCTTAAGAATAGCTTGAGCACGACCTGCTGCATTGGTCACTGTGTCCATTGCTATAATCGAGTGTTTTGTAGATCCTCCAGGCCACGAAACAAGCTCAAAGTTCACTTTAACATCAGGAACACTGAGGTGTGCTTCATCCCGTGCTTCAATCGTAAGTGGTACAACTGACTTTACGGAATCAACCGTTGCTTCACCTATCGATGCTATACTAGCAACTCCTGCATCTGCATACCCGATCAATTCCTTTGATACTGTTGTGAGTGAATCCACTCTGAGTTGTACTTTGTATACCCCACGTTTTGAACCAAGTTTTAAGCGAAGACTCACAATTCCATTCTGATCGCTATAAAGCGTCGAATCAGGAAGCTGTTCTCCATTGGTATTCATTATCGCATAACCAGTAGCCTCATTTGGCACTTGGATTACTCTGATTTTCAATTTTGTTGATGGCACTGGTTGACCAAAAATATCAGTAACTTGAACAGTAAATGGAGAGAGTACCGACCCTACTCTGCCACGGAGCGAATCAGCTTGCACAATCAACACATCTGGATCACCTTCGTAGTTTGCTGGACCTATAAGGTTGGCACTATCGGCGGCTGTCCAGATACCTTGAATGTACCAATTCTTTCGTACCAAACGTTTATTAGTAATATCGTTCTCTGTTCGCTGTCGTCTCCATGTTATACCACCGTCAATAGAACGCCAGAGCTCAAGGTGCTCACTTCGAACACCGGGTGGTACATCAATGGTACTGTATGTAAATGTAAGAGCTCCGTTAATTCGTGTATCCACTGTTGGTGAGATATGGTACGATCGTTGCAATGCGTTTCCAATAGGTGAAGTACCAGCGGTACGAATCACCTCAACAACACCTAGTGGATTTCCACTGTACCGCAATTGCGCACCAATACCACCAAAGTCTGTAGAGTCACTCTGTGCACTTAACACCACAGTTTTCCGTATGCGACCTATGACAAAACCTTCTTCCGTAAGCCGCCCAGCTTCTGTCGATAGGGTAAGTTGAGCATTTTGATGTAATTGATATGTAACATCACGAGCAACAGTTGCTGTGCTAAGTACGGTAACAGAACCACTTGCTGTCGTTTTTACACTCGGATTGGGAGTAGTGAGTCTCAGATTGTTGTATGTCGTCGCTTGGATTACCTGCGTTTCGCCAAAGTACTCAAAGGTACCGCCAATAGTATCGGGTAGCCCACTCACAGCGTTTCGCACACGGAACGTACCATTATTCTGAAACTTTCCGGTATTAACAAAGTTTTGAGCTTGTATTCCATCAACAAGTAATATAACTACCAAGGTACATCGTACAATCCAAGTACCGATTTGAACAAGTTTACCATCTACATAGTATGTTGGCATTCGTACTGCCATTGTTTTTTTACTGTGTTAAGTGTCGAATTTGTTTACACAACTACTTTTCCATTGTCTATGGTTACGTTCTTTTATCTCTCTTTCCATAAACTTAGTACCATTTTTCTATGATGGAAGGCGGGCGGGAAGGAGCAAAACCCGACCGCCTTTCACATTCATTAGAATTTTGTTGTTAAAACACAATAACCCTTGTATTCATCACTCAACTGTTATGGTACCATCATTTGTGATAGTTCCAGCATTGGTAAGATCTCCACCACTGACTGTTAAGCTACCACCGTTGTTAACATCCAATGTACCGTTGTTTGTAAATGCGCCATTTACGGTGGCAGTACCGTTGATCGCAACAGTGCTTGTACCTCCTGTATTATTCTGGATTGAACCACTCACAAGTTGAGCTCCAGATGCCACAGTAAGTGTACCTGTTGTGACAATCGATGTTGCGGTGAACGTATTTGCATCGATTGTCAATGAACCATCGTACATTGCATCGTCGGTAATAGTCAGGTTCGCAATCGTTTGGTTGCTACCACCTAGACTCGTAACTGCATGTCGTACTTCAGCATCGTCTGTTGCGCCTGGAATATCATCTGGTGTTGTACCCCATGTTGCAACAGCGTTCCATGCTCCACTAGCAATAGTAAAGTATTCAAGCGAACGAATACCAATCTCAGCAATACCACTTAAACCTTGGTTAATATTTGAGAGCTGAATTGTATTGCTGCTTCCTGTTATGTTCCGTGTGTAAGTGCCACCATTAGTTCCCCACTTTGTCCACGTTCCACCACTATACTTATAGAATCCAAGCTTTGCTTCATTCGGTGAACCCTGGAGTTCGGAATCCGTGTAATATAACTGAGCAGTCAAATTATTTGCACTCACATCTGTCGAAGATGTAAGTGTGTACTTTCGTTGAACGTACTTCGTTCCTATGCCACTTGCTGGGTCTTGTCCTGGATACATCCCAAGTATTATATCGGCAGTCGCATTGGAAGCAAGAGCCATCGTGACTTCGGCTCTGTGAAATGCATACGGTGTTCCAGCAGTGAACGTGTGGGTTCTTCGAACTTTTCCAACAATTTCACCCGATCCGCTAACACCTGTTCCAGCATTATTCATAGTTAACGTGTATGCACCAACATCAAGCCCAGCGTTGAGTGTAAGTGCTGATCCACTCACCGTAAGATCACCGCCTGCAACCTTAGCAGCACCACTCAATAATAAGTTACCATAGGTTGTACCATACACTGTTTGTGAACCTGTGCCTGTATAGGAAACTGACGAACCAGATGCAAAACTTACAGTTCCACCGCTGATTGAAAATCCTTGTGCAATTGTTAAGGTACCAGAACCAGTCAACGAGATTGTACCACTAGACATCGAGAAGTCACCGTTCAACGCAATGGATGCATTAGAACCTGCAGTAAGAGTAGCACCAGCAAGTGTAACAGAATTATTGAACACAAATCCACCCGTACCTGCTGTTACTGTCCCTGCCGTACCCTGGAAGGTGTTGTTGAAAGTTACAAGAGCAGAACCACCATCAAGTGATCCCCCAGATTGTGTCACAGCAGCTGCAATTGTTGAAGAAGCACTACCAAAACTCAGCGAACCACTGTTTTGGAGAGTTGCCCCAACAGCGAGAGGACCATCATTCATCGTAACTGTTCCACTGTTATTCAATGAACCACCGACAGAGATTCCTCCACTTCCACTTACTAATGAACCACTGTTCGTTGCATTACCCGTAATAGTAATTGCACCATCGTTTGCTGCAGCGGTTATTGTTCCTTGGTTACTTGCAAGTGTAGAAATTGTGACAGGTCCAGTTCCAACAGTCAACGTCTTTGTAGCTGAAACATCAGCTATTGTAGCAAACGTTGCAGCTCCACCGAGTGTAAGGTTGTTATTGACTGTCAAATTACCACCTGAGTGTGTTAAAATTCCCGCAACGGACACATCTCCACCAAGATTCTTTGAAGCATTACCACTGAGAATTACATTACCTGCATAATCAACACCGAGAACAGTTTGAGTCCCTGAAGCACCGTTGTACTCAACAGTACTCCCAGAACCGGTCTTCAACGTTCCACTGGTTATTGACGATGCTCCTGAAAGTGTTAACTTTAAGTTTGAAACGTCAAAGTAGTTTCCAGCACCGTTGTTAATTGAGAGTGCATCTTGAACCGCAACGTTCACAGTCATCACTTTGTTTGAGGATCCCAGAACATTGAGTGTACTGAATGTTATGTCCTTACCACTCACACCCACATCTTGAACAGATGAGCCTGTAAGCTCAACAGTACCTGGGATAATGACAGCTGACGTTGCTCCAGAAGTATTAATGTTTCCCTTCACTTTGATTGTCCCACTCCCACTAAAGGTGCCACTCCCAGTCACAACCAAATTTTGACCAAGAGTTACCCCCAGTGTTGTGGCAATAACGACAATTAGAAGGATCGTTCTGCCGAGTATAGTTTTTGGTTTCATTGTTATTGCTCCTTTTTATTTATTGTTTATATAACATTTACATTCACTATGCAGTTTTACCTTTTTCCATACATAGAGTAACTATAAACGAGCGAGTTACTCGTACACCTCACATATAACACTACTCACCAACAGTAATGATACCGTCGTTGTTCAACGTAGCGTTACTTCCGAATTCAAGGTTACCAAAGACGTTAAGCTGTGCATTTGCATCGTTCAACGTCAACGTTCCATTCACGGTAAGATTGCTTGCAACTCCAGTTGCACCTACATTCACCACACCGCTTGCACCACTCACAGTAAGGGCACCATCGCTAACAAATGTCCCAGCTGAAGCTGTTAACACGTTCAACGTACCACCAACGGTTATCGAAGCTCCTGTTGCATTTGAAATTGCGTTAGTTACTTGGCCACTACCGTTGATTGTAACTGAGCCATTATTTATTAAACTCGTTGCACTCATTGTTCTTCCACTAGCGACAGTGAGCGAACCACCGGAAGCAACCTGGGCTGCACCAAGAGTGACATTTGCCAACGAAGCAGTCATTGCACCATTTATGACCGTTGATGCCGCTGTAATGGTACCTGCTGAATTATTTGTAGTAACATCAGCACCAGCATTCACTGTTAATGTATTCACTGAAACCGGCGCGTTTCCAGTCACAACGCCAGTATGTGCAATTGTGGCATCGTCCTCTGAATCAGGCATTTGGTTTTCATCCCAACCAGCTGCTGTAGAGATATTTGCATTGTTTGCAACTGTCCTGAAATCTATTGCAAACATACCTAGCTCTACTGCAGAAGCAAGCGAATTATTCAAACCGCTATACGTAACAAGTCCACTCCCTGATGTTCTGGTCATACCAGGGTTGGTAATTTTAGTCCAATATGTCCCATTGTATGATCGTACTCCAATTTTTGCTTCATTAATACCACCTTGCGGTTCACCAACAGCATAGTAAAGCTGGAGAGCTTGAAGATTTCCCATCGTTGTTGGTGCGATAGTATATTTTCTTGAAACAAACTTTGGTGAAACTGGACTCGTTGGACTTGTTGATGGTGTCATCGTTAAAGTAATGTCACTACTTGGGGTTGTTGTGGTAGCAATATATACATCGGCTCTATTAAATCGATAATTGTTCCCTGCTGTAAAGTTGTGATTACGTCGTACAGCACCAACAACCTCACCAGTACCTGATACATTAGTAGGTGTTGTTGATGTCAATGTCAACGCACCCGTTGTTTGGTTAATGTTTTGATTTAAGGTCAAAGAGCCTGCAACAGTCACGTTCCCTGTTGCTGTTTTTGCTGCTGATCCACTAGCAACAAGGTTCCCGTACGTAACCCCAACAGCAATGTTCTGCGCACCACCATCGTATGTTACTGTCGACGCAGCATTGAATGATAGCGTACCAGGATTCGTCGCAATGTCACCAGCAAAGTAAGCATTCCCAGACCCGGTTATGCTAATTGTACCACCAGCATTATTCTGTGTACCAGTACCATTAAAGTCTAACGTACCAGTAGCTGTCGTTATTGTTCCACTATTGGTAATATCATTCGTGAAAGCAATTGTTCCACTTCCGCTTTGATTGATGGTACCGGAATTACTGCTCAAAGTACCAATCGTAACCGTTATACTCCCAGCATTTTCGAATGTTCCAGTACCTGTATTCGCCATCGACGTGATTGAACCAGCGGTTGCAGTATTCGTCAAGCGGAATATTTTGCCTGCACTAATAGCACCCAAATCCGCCACCGATGCTGTCCCTGTAACGTAAAGATTCTCTGTAACTGAAAGTGCACCACCTGTTTGTGAAAGCGTTGCTGCTGTAACAATTCCACCACTCTGGATAGTTTTCGCGCCAGACCCCGAGAGTGTTAATGTACCATATGTAACCCCGGCTGCTCTATTTAATACTGATTGGGCTGACGTACCATTGAATACTACTGTTCCATTGTTGAATGTCAACGCTGCAGTACTCGATGAATGGTACGAGGAAGAACCACTTATGGTCAATGTGCGACTGCCAATGTCAAACCCGTTTCCCCCAGCAGTGTATGGATTTGTTGCAGTTCCAATTTCCAAACTCGTGATAACTGTCACATCAACTTGTGCAGTTACTGGCCGGCCCTGGATCATGCGAAGATTTGTAAAAGAGATTGGATATGAACCACTTGATGAACGGATTAAGTGATCATTTACATTACGATCGAGCTGAACGAAGCCAGTACCTGACACCGAAACAGCACTCGTGGTATTATTGACAACATCTCGACGGACTCGAATAAGTCCATTGTTAGTAATATTTCCATTGAGTACCAAATCCTGTGTGAACACAAAGTCTGAAATCACAATGGATAATGCTATGACGCTTAAAAATAGCATCATAGGAGCACTCAGTGACTTACACGCCATCATGTTAGATCTCCTTTTAATAAATAGTTGAACTTTAACGAAACATTCCTTTATTCCTAAAGAATAGTTTATACGCATGTTTACTCACCTCCAAGTGTTATCGTTCCATTATTAACAAACCCCTGGTGTGCAATCAATGATCCTTCAATACTCCAACTAACATTACTAAGAACGGTTACAGATGTACCTTCTTTTTGCTCTACAGTACCAGTTGTCGTTTGATTAGCTGCAATAACCTTCTCGCCAGCTCCACTCAAAACAAGATTATTGTACGCAAAAGGAGTCACCACCTGTTGTGTAAAACCATTGTATTCGAATGTACTATTCGTATTAACTACAGTATAATTTGATGCTGATACTGTAAACACTCCACTCACTTTTATAGTATCATGCGAAAGTAACGTTATTGGCTGATTTCCCCGATCACCACTAATCATAAGGTTTGCATAACGAAGGGGAGTGATCTTTTGAGCACCAGCTCCATTGTAATTAATAGTGGTATTATTCGTCGTCGCATCAACAGTTGTCTGAGAATCCTTCAATAATGAGCCTCGTATCCGAATTTCCCCACTCTCAAACTGCTTTGTTCCGGAGTTCACTAACGCTAACGAGCCATACTGAAGAGCAAGCACAGATTGATTACCCCCACTATAGTACACTAACGATTCTTCCGATAAATTCACATTCGAAGCTGTTTGAATTTGAGGTGTTACAGTAAAGCTTGCAACACCAGTGCCATTCAACTGTACCTGAGCTGCTGAGCTAGTAAATGAAACACCTGCCTTGAATGCAAGAGAATCTGTAGCATTCGATGATGTAATAAGAGCTGTTCCTCCAAGTGTTACTCCACTATTAAAAGTAACATCACCAGAACCAGCTTCGATAGTACCTCCATTGAGTAGAAGAGAATTAACAAAGGTCAATTGTCGTGTACCACCCTTAATTATTCCGGAGTTCGCAACTACAGAATGGATTGTGAGAGCCGCGTTTGTAGCACGAAGTTGAGCACCTGATTCAATATTCCCAATCCAATTAACAATACTGGAGTCTGAGGCAAATTGCACTAGTGTTCCACTTGCAATATTTACAATACTATCAAGCTGTGCTTTTCCATTCACAGTAAGATGATGATTCAAAGTAATCCCCCACCCAGAATGGTCAATCGAGTCGACAGTGAGTGGACCGCCTAAACGTTTTCGAGAATTCCCCAGTATTCGGATCTTTCCCTTAAAAGTACCTGCCATCATCGTTTGTTCAGTGCCATCACTCTGCATATACTCTATCACTGTTCGTTCATTCCCCGTAACTCCACCATTGTTTTGTGACAATCGTCCTATACGGAGTGTATCATCCTCCACTGTGAGAGTTACTCCATTGTGTATATTCAATGATTCTACCACTGCAATTGTTCCTGTGATCTGCTTTTCACCATTGCCACGAATACTTAAAACATCAAACATTAAACTTCCTCCCCCCGCATTAACAACAAGCGATTGTGCCCCACCATTGAGAATGACTGTGCCTGTAATCTTTAAACCAACCACATTACTGTTACTTTTGATACTATCTTTTACTACGATTTTTCCGTTTCCCTTGAAAGATGCACCATTGTTAATAATGAGCGAATGAGATTGTGCAAAAATTCCACGAGACGTTAGCAGCAACAATGCTCCCATGAGAACACTGAACTTCTTCAACTGAATGGTAATATGGAAAATCCTTTTTCTCACAATGCTATGCAATATTACATAATGGTAAGCACTTTCGATAATACATCAGTTCATTAGAGAAATAAGCAGTATACCAAAATCTTGCCCATCTTCCTTTTTCATTTTACATTCGATCGTATTTTGTCAGTTGTACAATCTACAATAACACCTTCTGTACCACAAGTACTGTCCAAAAAGATAACACTTTGTCCTGTTATAGTTCTTTTTTTATTATAATTTCGATGGTTCAATGACATTTTTCCTCTTTCTCAGGAGCACAATGACACAATCTTTGAAATTTCTACATTTCGTAAATAAATTTTCTAGAAACATCGAGTTTCTTTGTTTTCGTAATTAATATCCTCGCCCTTCTCAACACTGACACAATACTTACCCTTGTCTTTAATTTTGTGATGCTTCTTTAACAACGTGAGCATCAATTACAAACATACACTAACCCATAAATAGTGATAGATATCACTCCATCATTTTTCCAAAAAAGTATGTATCCCAAACGTAGCTTCCAACCCTGGTTTTAAGGACGATTTCAAAATGAATCCATCAGCCTTTGCTTCAATGGCTTGTGATCGATATACTGGTGTATCATAATTTGTTGTAATAAGAACTTTTGTAAATGGCCATCGTTCTTTTATTGTCTTTGTCGCCTCTAAGCCATTGATGTTTGGCATTGCAATATCCATTAGTACAAAATCAGGTTCACATTCCTCAACTTTAGCAAGTGCCTCATATCCATCCGCAGCCTCTCCAACAACAGTTATATGGGGTAATCGTTGCAAGTATTCATGCACAAGGCGTCGGAAGTCATTATGATCATCAACGATGAGTACTTTAATTTTTTCCATGACTGCCTCTCTTCCTTTCCATAAGTGTAACATCTTTGTTTTAGTTTTATTGAATAACCATACGTAATATAGAAGCAGTCATCTGGAAAATCGTCATTGGGCTAGCGTAATTTTAAAAATCCGTATATAGACGTAGAACTACGGTATTTACCGTAGTTTAGATCCATAGGACAAATCCCTCCCTTAATATAGACTTTTTTTACCACATTTCCATATCTACAGTTATGGAGAGCAGACAATGCGATAGATGAAGAAATAGCGGTATACGCTTTATTTACTAAGAAGTTAATTTATCTCTATTAAGGATAGCAAAACGCACGAGGTTTGATGCATCGTGAATGTTGAGTTTTTGCATAATATTCGTACGGTGAGTATCTACTGTTCGAGGACTAATAAAAAGTTTCTCAGCAATTTGAACATTATTAAGTCCCTCACCGATGAGTAATAGTATTTCCTTTTCTCTCTTTGTCAATGGTAATGTGGTAGTTCCATGTACAGGTTGTTCGTGGTGCTTTATCCGCTGTAAGTACGCTTGCACCATTATTTCAGATACTTCTGGACTGAAGTACTTCTCCCCCCGCGCAACGCTTCGTATCGCTTGCGCTAATTGATCTTTTGTTGAATTCTTGAGAACATACCCACTTGCACCTGATTGGAATATTTGGTAGATATACTCTTCATTGTCATACATTGTTAAAATTAGAACTTTTGTTGTGGGTACCTTTTCCTTTATTCGTTTTGTAGCTTCAACACCATTTACCTTTGGCATTGACAAATCAAGTACAACCACATCCGGTCGAAGTTTAATCGTTTTTGCCACTGCTTCTTCCCCATCTCCTGCTTCACCAACAACAGTGAAATCGTTGTAAGGTTCAAGGAGCTTTACCAAGCCACTACGCACGAGTGGATGGTCATCTGCAAGGAGAATTGAAATCTTACCCATCACAATTATCCTTTTGCTGAGTATAAGGAATCTCTACACAAATTGTGATTGTTGGAGCACTGGAAAAATCCACGACAACAGTACCACCCATGAGTGTTGCACGTTCACGGATATTCATAATATCAAATTCAGAAAACGTCGGCACCTCACGAGGAATTGAGTGTTGATTTTGTTGTGTACCATCAATTAGTAATCGAAACAAATCCGGTGAATTAATGAGTTGTATATCAATTTCAAAAACGCCGTCGTACTTTTGGAATAAGAGCAGTGAATCTTGAACAATTCTATAGAGACCGACTTCTAATTCTGTCTTCAAGCGTTGATTCATATTATGGGTGTGCACTGAAATTTTGTATCCAGTTCGTTGCGCAACTTGATCACAAAGTACTTGAAGTGCAGGGACAAGGCCAAAGTCATCGAGTACACTCGGCATTAAATTGTATGACAATTCTCTTGTAGCTTGTAGCACATTATCGAGCAATCGTTTAATCTCTATGATTCGATCTTTCTGCTCGCTCGTCGGTTGAAATGTATCTTCTAACAATTCAACATTAAATTTTGTTGCAGTAAGCAATTGACCTAGTGTATCGTGAAGCTCACGGGCTATCTTCCGCCTCTCTTCCTCCTGTGCATGAATTCTAACACTTGTAAATTTTATCAATTCTCTTTCACGGTCAACTAGTTCTTTATACAACTGTGAATTGAGAATGGCAAGTAATAACCTTTCAGCTACTTCACGTAATAGGTGAGCTTCACGAGAGGAAAACTTGTGGTGATTCCTGTATCCTACGAGAAGACAACCCTTTGGAACATTCTCTTTCCTTAGGGGTACAATTGCTACAGAGAAAATCCCTTCACTCATAACCTCTAGAATATCTTTGAGAAAACAGAGTGCTTCTCTATTGTCTTTAGTACAAAATTGTGGACCTGATAACCAAAGAATATGTTTCCATGCACTAGTGATTGTAAAAGGTTCTTTTGGAAATTGTGTTGTTGCTCCAACAACCCCTGCCCAACGAATAGTGTATGCTTGCTCATCGACGATAATAACACCAGCCCAGTGTGCCTTTAAAAAACGACAGAGTTGCTGATTAATAGTTGAAAGAACTGTCTCTAATTCTTTGTTGTGCAAGAGAGAGTAATCAATAGCCGTTATGGTTTCTTGTTCCTTCAACCATTCAGCTTGTTCTCTTTCTTCTTGTTTTTGCTCACCAATATTTCGTACTACCAATATGGTGTCGTACTGCTCATGATTATTTCTCACTTTTCCTAAAACTTCAATTTCAATCGGCTCACCGCTGGCATTCACTCCTTGTGTTTCTATTCTAAACCAGTCACTTTTGGCCCATTGCTGCTCTCTGTAATTCTGTATATATGCTTTAAAAGAAGAAAGGTTTATTTCCAAAAATGTTTCAGACGGTAGTTTGTCTTGTGAAGGATAGCCAAACAATGACAGAGCTGCAGTGTTCGCGTATACTACTTCTCCTTTATGCAGTAGTACGATGCCAATTGGTACAGAATGTAGTATTTCTTCAAACGGTATAGATACATTTTTCATACCCCTGTGCTCCGATTAACCTCAACATGTAGTACGACTTCACTCTCCCCTACTTTCCAATCATCGCCCGATATGCTGCACTATCGAGTAATTGTGAAATCTCCTCACTGTTCGTGACTGACACCTTTATAAGCCACCCTTCATTGTATGGGTCTCGATTGATTATTTCGGGATGATCAGTGAGGGTTGGATTAACCTCATGTACTATCCCACTAATTGGAGCAAAGAGATCAGAAACGGCTTTTACAGCTTCGATAGTACCAAACGCTTTCCCCTGGTGGATTGCTGAACCAATTGATGGCAATTCGACGTACACAATATCACCAAGTTCGCTTTGAGCGAAATCTGTAATCCCAATAATCCCCACTTGACCTTGATCCTCGAGGCGTATCCACTCATGGTCCTTTGTATACTTAAGATCCTCTGGAAAGTTCATACTACCCTCGCTATATCGTTTATATTTATAATAGATTCCCTACGGTAGGAATTTGTGAGAATTACTTGTCAAAGGCAAATGTTTCGATAAATTTCGTATCAAAGTTTCCACTACGAAAGCGTTCATTGAGCATGAGTTTTTTGTGGAATGGAATAGTCGTTTTTACTCCCTCAATTACGAACTCATCGAGTGCCCCTGCCATTCGGGTAATTGCTTCTTCACGGTTTTTCCCTTTTACGATGAGTTTCGCTATGAGCGAATCGTAGTACGGTGGAATAACATAGCCCTCGTAAATGTGAGAATCGACTCTGATGCCAAAACCTGCTGGAAAGTGTAAACTTGTAATCTTCCCAGGGGACGGACGAAACCCTACAGATGGATCTTCGGCATTAATACGACACTCAATAGCATGCCATTGCGGTTTCAACGTTTGACGTTTAAGCTTTTCACCAGCGACAACTTGAATTTGGAGCTTTACCAAATCGACTCCATACACTTCTTCCGTTACTGGGTGTTCAACCTGAATACGTGTGTTCATTTCCATAAAGTAGAAATTCTTATGTTTGTCCAGTAAAAATTCTATGGTACCAGCACCCAAGTATTTTACACTTTTTGCACCTTTTACAGCTGCAGCCCCCATCGCTTCGCGAAGCTCAGGAGTAAGTGCTGGGGACGGAGATTCTTCAACGAGTTTTTGATGTCTCCGTTGAATACTACAATCGCGTTCGCCAAAATGAACAACTGTACCGTATTTATCACCCATGACTTGGATTTCTACGTGCCGAGGTTCTTCAATATATTTTTCAATATAGACAGATGGATTCCCAAAAGCAGATTCAGCTTCGTGGCTTGCAGTGAGAAACGCATTTTCAAGCTCATCTGCATTCTGGACAATCCGCATTCCACGTCCCCCACCACCTGCAGTTGCTTTTATTATAATAGGGAATCCGATCTCCTTCGCAATCTTTTGAGCTTCCTGCACATCGGTAATAACACCATCACTCCCCGGTACAACAGGAACACCTGCTTTCTTCATTGTTTCTTTTGCTAATGCTTTATCTCCCATCGCCGCTATTGCATCTGGATGAGGGCCAATAAAGGTAATACCAGATGAAGCACATATTTCTGCAAAACTTGCATTCTCTGATAAGAACCCATAACCTGGATGAATTGCATCAGCATTGGTTATTTCGGCCGCTGCAATGAGTTGAGGAATTTTTAAGTAGCTCTCCTTACTTGGTGGTGGACCAATACAAACAGCTTCGTCGGCGAAACGAACATGGAGTGAATCTCTGTCTGCCTCAGAATAGACAGCAACAGTTTTTATTCCAAGCTCCCGTGCAGCACGTATAATGCGAAGAGCTATTTCACCTCTGTTTGCAATTAGTATCTTATTAAACACGTGAGTATCCCTACCGAAGGTGGTTGTTAACCCTTTTCAATTAGAAAGAGAACTTGATTGTACTCAACAGGTTTTCCATTCTCTACAAGGATTTTTGCAACAACGCCCTCAACATCGGATTCAATCTCGTTCATGAGTTTCATCGCTTCGACAATGCAAAGTACGGTTCCCACTTTTACATGTTGACCTACTTCGACATAGGGATCAGCATCGGGGGCTGGTGCACGATAGAATGTACCAACGATAGGGGAACGTATTTCGTGGTATTGAATTTCAGGTGCTTTTTGTTGAGCAGGTGGTGATAGTTGTTGGACAGATTGTTGAAGTTCATTACCACCAGTTTGTGGTGGAAGAGTAACCGTTGAAGCTGGTATGGTAACTGTCTGTGTTGTTGGTGTATGATTTCGACTTCTCGCTATGCGTATTCGCTTACCCTCCTCCTCAATTTCTATCTCATCCACCTCACTATGCTCTACGAGCTTAATAAGCTTTTTGATATAAGAAATTTCCATAGAGTACTCCTCTGCCTATAAACAATCTCCCTGGCTTACTACATATTACCCCGATTTTATGGGTTCACCCGTTCGACGTACTTTCCAGTACGAGTATCGACACGGATAATGTCGCCTTCATTAATAAAAAGAGGAACTTGGACAGTAGCACCAGTCTCAACTGTTGCTGGCTTCGTAGCACCTGTGGCAGTATCACCCTTTACTCCAGGCACTGTTTCGATGACCTTCAACTCCACATTGTATGGTAATTCAGCCCCCACAATTTCACTGCCAACCATATTTAATATAACCGTTTCACCTTCTTTAATGTATTTTACACCGTCACCAAGTATCTTCTCGTCTACCGGGATCTGCTCATACGTCTCTTTATCCATGAATTGGTAGCTTGCTCCATCAAAGAAAAGGTATTGAAATTCTTTCTGTTCTACGCGTACTTCTTCAACTTCTTCACCAGACCGGAAACGTACTTCTGTTATGCGTCCATTTTTCACATTTCGTAACTTTGCTTGTACAAAAGCCCGGAGATTCCCAGGTGTTCTATGAATATACTCATCAATCCTATGAATTTCCCCATTATAGCGAATAAACATCCCAACACGAAAATCACCTGTTGTTGCCATAAAACACTAAAATCCTACATTTTTTCGAATAAATTACCACTTTCTTGTAAATTTGCGCTCAAAAAGATAGCATTTGAAAACAGGAAAGTCAAGCTTCGGTAGAAAAAAAATTAAAGAATTGTAATGATTTCAAAGAATAAGTGGTTATTTCCAGCTTATTGAGATGTATGGACGTTTTTCTCCTCCGTTCTTCGTGCCAAATAGTGTCGTGCATACACTGCACCACCAATAGTAAAAATAACAACCGGAATGACAAGAAGTATGGCAATAGTATATCCATAGGGCGTTTCGGGAGTGAGACGAAGAGCAAAATAGGAAGGTATTCCACCTAAGAAAAAGGCAGCAACATATGTTAGAATTCTCTCGTGTCTTTTCAAGCCATGGTAAAAAAACATACTCGCAACAAGCCCGTCCATCAGTGGTATTCGTACTGACTGATAACGTACCCAATTACGCCATAACCAAATGAGGTAGGCAGTAGTTACTGTCGCAAGAAGTGTGTACCACCCTAAAAACACAATCCAGTAAAGGTCTGTAGGTGTTGCATCTGCTGGATGAGCAAGAGCTAAGTCAATCCTGTGCAACGTCAATACAAGGAGAACCACCGATGCTAAAAGCCCCATGGCAATGCGTGACCGTTCTACAGAATGCACATGGAGTACGTTTTTTATTCGTTGGTACTGCTCAACAAACGACATAAACTTCTTTTTTTCAGTGCAGTACAATTCAAACAGGCGAAGGAGGTAGAGTACTACCACTACTAACAGGACACCAAGCGAAACGCCAATTGAAATCCAAATAGTTCTGGAAAAGAAGATAACAACCCCAATTAGTACAAGAACAACTTGCCATTCTTCACGATGGTACCACTGGAAGAGATAACGGAGTGTAGCTTTCATCTGTTTCATTTACACTGGAAGTCCTCTCTTAAAGGCAACAGCAGCAATGGTAGAAAATTTACGTGGATTAAAATACTTTCCGATTGTTTCTTGGATTTCATCAATTCGCGCTCCCACCTTTAAGAACGGATAGTAAAATTGCTCTCCTTCTGTAGTTTTTGAAAGCCGTCGACAGAGCAAGTAAACACTCTCAAAAAAAGGGGTGAAATGACGTAAACGGGGATCATCGATAATACATACAATGAAATCGTACACTTGCCTAAAAAGTCGTAGTTCTGCAACACCATCATCAAACGACACTGTATTATAACTATCCAAATTGAGCAACACCATCAAACGCTTTTTCCCAGGGTCAATTTTAAGATCTACAATCGATGTATAAAATTCATGTGATGGATACTTGCCTTGCGCTGAATTCCAATATGCTAGAAGAGAAACGGGGGAACCTTCTTGGAGTTCTTTTATATACGATTGTTGGAGTTTGTGCTGCTTTTTCTCAAGTTCGAGAAGTTCACGTTCTGAATTTTTCTTTTTTCGCGAGAGTTCTCTCTTCTGTATACGTTCTTCTCTCCTTTGGGCTAAAAGTTCTAAAACAGTTATTCGACGCTGTGTGGATCGCCGAAAAAGTAAAGCCTCCTTTATAAAATCAATTGTTTCATCGAGTACAATTTCGGAACGAGACCGTAAAGCAAACTCAATGCAGTATCCTGTAAATGTTACTCCAATAATAACTGTCCATAAATCACTGAGCTCAAATTGTGTAATTAAATTGATACCCGAGATAAGTAGAACTACACACCAAGCAACCATTACGAACAGAAAGAGCCATGCTCCAATCCCAGCCACAAGGGACTCATGCACCTCTAATGGACGTTGAACCCAGATGTTAGTGTAATGTCGAAGATGATTCCACAATATTAAGAATAGGAGCAACAGTATTACAAGAGGAATATACATAGGCTTCGATGTTGACACCACAGTATACTACATACTCTAAAGTAAAAAAACTGCTATAACATACTGATTTTTTTAACGAAAAACAGAATATTTATGATTCTTCATTCAATAAATCGATTTTTTTTAAGAGGACCTTCGTATTTCTTCTTCTCCTCTTCGAAAGAATTTTCTTGTATATTGAGTACTATGAAACTCCTTATTTTATATACCTGTGTATTCGTTATCTGCTTCAGTGGAGCGAGTGCACAAACCCTTGATGCAACACAACGCTTTCAGTTAGCTCAACAGTATGAGGAAGCCCAACAGTGGGAAACAGCTCTTACAATCTACGAAGAACTCTATCGTTCATCCCAGCAAAACTTTCTTTATTTCCAAGGACTCCAACGTTGTTACATTCAGCTTAAACGCTACAGTGATGCTATTACCATTACACATTTATGGCTTCAGCACCATCCTAATGAAATAGCAATCAAAATTACTCTCGCTGGTCTCTACTACGATGCGGGCGAACCGAAAAAAGCTGACTCACTTTGGAGTGCTATCCTTGTAGATGCGGGAACAAACGTTGCTGTACATCGACTTGTAGCACAGGAAATGCTCCAACACCGACTTTACGACAATGCTATAGAAACGTACAGAAAAGCACGAACTATCAGTAAAAACCCGACTCTTTATGCCGACGAACTTGCCATTCTCTACTTTTCTCTCCAGCAGTACGAACACGGTGCCGAAGAGTACATCAGGGTACTTACTCAACGACCCGATAATCTCTCCTTTGTTCAATCACGTCTTTCTTCGTACGCTTCACGACCAGAAGCAATTCGTAGAGTTCAAAAAACAATCAAACAAGCTCTCCAAGAGTATCCTAGCCACCTTACACTCTATCGGCTTGCCCTTTGGGTACACATTCAATTAAAACAGTACTTCGATGCAATCGAGATTGCTAAACAGGTCGATTACTTGGGGAAAAGTCCTGGCAATGAATTGTTTCAGCTTGCACAACGTTTTACACAGGAAAACAACTTCCTCGCGGCATCGTACGCGTACGCTGAGTACATTCGTCAATTCCCTACGCAACCACACGCTCTCTTTGGTTTTGCATATGCACTCCATGAATTGTGTAAACAACGTGATACGATTATTGTTGAGCCACGATCCATCCTTGAGTCTGATATTCCATCGATTAATCTCCCTTACGAAGTTACATTCCACAATGCACTTCAGTGGTACCGTGAAGTCTTAAAGCACGCTCCATCATTAGACCTTGTTGCCCACACATGGTTTCGGATTGGCATGCTGTATTTCGATCATCTGGAAAATTTAGACTCAGCACTCACAGCATTCACCATGGTCGTGACTTTCCAGCGGAACACCAATCTTTATTTCGATGCGGTTCAAAAACTCGGTGAAGTATACACCTCAAAAGGAGCATTGAGCGAAGCACGCGCGTGTTTTGGGCTCTCAGCATACTCTCCCAATGAAACAACACGACAGTTAGGACAGTACTTTCTTGCTTGTGTTGAGTACTACCAAGGTTATTTTGATTCTGCACGTACACTCCTCGATCCACTAACATCAAAACTCGCTACAACCATTGCAAATGATGCTCTAGCCCTCAAACTTTTCATCGAAGAAAACCAAACTGCAGCTCCTCAGGCACTCGCTGAGTTTGCACGTGCAGAGTATTTAACACAACAACGAAAGTACTCTGAAGCGATTGAGCTCTATCGCACCATCATTCGCCGATATCCTTCGGCACCGTTGATTGATGATGCATACATCAACCTTGGCCAGTTGTACATGAAACAATGGCATTTCCATGACGCACTTACAACGTTTCGCATCGTTACAGATTCACTTCCCTTGAGCATTTGGAAAGATAAAGCACTGTGGTACATTGGACTCATTTATGAACGAGGACTCCATCAAACACTTCAAGCTATTAAGACGTACGAAGAGTTACTAACGAGATTCCCCAATTCTCTCTTTGCAGAGAATTCTCGGAAACGAATACGATTTCTTCGTGGAGATGATAGAAAACTTCAGTAGTAACACACACTAAGAAGCAAGCGATTCAAACTTCCATAGTTCCCCTGTTTGTTTACACCTATCTTGTATTCCTTTACCTTATCATCTCGTCTTCGTCACTCTGAACTCTAGTAGTGTTGCTATGGAACGTGAATTTCTTAATGAAAAACTTTTTCTTCTTTTATTAGTGCATCTTTTTCGTACTCTATTACTTTATAGCTACTCCAATTAAGTACCCATTTTCTAAGACGAGTTCTTCACCTCGAAGCCAGGATTTCCCAAGCGTTGGATTAAGAATAAGAGGCATCCGTTTTTTTGTATTGTGAATACGGCTAAGTAACTCATTTGCTTCGGTGGTGAGAAGTGTGTACGTTATCCGTGTTTTACCAGTTGTTGAGGTACGCCACTGGCTCCACAATCCAGCAAGCCCAAAAGGCTCATTGTTCGGTAACGCGAGAAGATACTTTTGCTTCCGCTTGCCTTGTGAATCGATCCACTGCCATTCGTAAAAGCCATCAGCAAGCACAAGACATCGATTGTTAATAGACTCTCGAAACGAAGGTTTCTCATGAATAGTTTCGATCCGGGCATTGAGTGTGTGTGTCCGAATACTTTCATTTTTTGCCCACGGTGGAATAAGTCCCCACTCTGCAAAGTGAATGACCTTCGGTGCTATATTCAAAATTACAGGCGTCAATGGAAATTGAAATCCATTGAAGATCGCCGGTTGAAATACGTTAGGCTCAACGAATGTTGCATCGAAGAATTTTTCTATCGTTTCTTTTGAAGTTGTGAGTTTAAAACTAAAGCACATTAGACGTGAACAGTAATGATATCACGAAGTTTCGTTGTATAACAAGGTGAGAGCTTTTTTTGTCGCATTTTCCACACTCGTTGTGAGTCTTGAGCTGCAAGGTGAATGGTATGCCGGCCGTAGAGTAAATTAATG
>JAOAFT010000025.1 GCA_026416125.1 Bacteroidota bacterium | reverse complement strand
TTCTTCCTCCTTGTACTAGCAGCTACACTCCCTGCCTTCGCCGTCGTCGCACTTGTGAATATACCAAAAAAGTTTGGGGTAACTACCTAGTAAGTCAATCTCTTCTGTATTTTCTACAACCATTAACAACGACACTACCATACCTATTACACCTTACTTGAGTAGACATTCCCGATGCCAAATAAATTAAAGATGATACGATTGCGAAATGTAAGAAGAGTCGATTTAATATCTCACTCAAGCTACATTATACACGAGAATAAGAAGTTGTTACTTTCTCGAAGAATCAACAGTCTCTGGTAAGACTAAAAATGATAATAGAAACTTTTTATGTAAGTTTCTGGTAAGTATATAGCGCCATAGTGAAAAACAGAATAACCAGACAGTACCTGTATTTTTCTTTTGAACATAAGTCACTAAACTCTATGTCGTTTTCACTTTTCCAACAAAAGAGTGAAAACATGGCTTACTCTACTACCAAATCTTTACTTCGACATTATTATCCGTTGAATAACAGGTTTTTTGTTCCGACTCGCAAAACAGCAAAATGATACCTGAAAAAAATAAAGTTGCGTGTTCGTCAGTAACCATCCCAAACAATATAACCACTAATTTCAAGAAACGGATACGATCGTATTTATCGACATAGTATATCACAAAGTTCACGTCCATCACTTTCTTTTTAGATCAATAGTATACCAAAATGTACTCTATAAATTAAACGGATTCTGGTGTGTTCTCAGTAACAGGCATTTTATTTCATTTTATTTATTGAGTTTAAAGAATAAGCGTTGGATACAAGCGGTTGGTGTACAAAATGATAAATTGATGCTGGAAACAGTATATACGTAATGTTATTGATCACATTAATTAACATGTCACAATTTCTTCTCAATCCAGTACTATCCAAACATTTCCACTTTTTATTGAAGAGATACTCAAGTATGATAAGAAGAGGTGAAATTAATGTAAATTTGCCTAATTCCGAACTTAAATAGATGAACACTCTCACTTGTCAATTTTGGAAAACCACCACGTTACTAAACGAAGAAGATGTACAATCATAATTTCTGAATATTCTATATCTAGCTCGAATATATAATATATAACGTTGAAGTATAATTACTCACACTCAATAATTTGATAGTAAACACTACACCTACTAAAAAATTCCAAGAACATCTGCTATCACTAAAGCACCGGAAATATCGTCTTCACCTCGATATGAAAATTCTGCGTATGGTTGTTATGTTCCTGGATAGTCTTGTTATGTTGAACTAGATAACCAACATATGAGAAAGTGTATAGACTAGTTTGTTTAAGTGCATTAACAGCTGGTACTGAAAAGTGTGTTGAGTATGTATTTAGAACCACCAAAAAGAAATGAAAAGTAAATATATCGTATTTTTTTTATATTTACATTCCTTCTTATAAAGGAAATAAAGAACATTCTCTTCCGCTTTGATCACAAGGTAACAATGGTAGGTCTCTATGAACCTAGGTATAGCTCCTCGTATTGATAATACATTTTCGACAATTAATAAATAATAACGTTTAATCGCCTATATAAATATTCTAATTTTGATCATTCAATTATTAATGCTTTTATCGAATCTCTTTTTTTCTTTATAAGCATATAATTAACCATATTGTGAACTTTGTGAATTTCATCTATCACTTAAAAGTTATAGAAAATCACCAAATTATTAACAACTTAATTGTCAATTTTCCAAAATCAATTTACTCCATACTTGTTCATTGAGCTCGGTGAGCGATTTGAGTTTATAGTCTGCAAGATTGAACCGCGGATCGTTCCACTGTGTGTGTGGTGGGAGAACAACAACTTTCATTTTTGCAGCCTTTGCAGCAATGAGCCCATTCAATGAATCTTCGATAACCAGACAGTGCTGTGGTTCAACAGAGAGATGTCGTGCGGTGGAAAGAAATACTGCGGGATGTGGTTTTCCGTACTCTTCGTGCTCAGCAGAATGAACTATGCGAAAGGTGTGGTCAAGACCAAATTTTTTCAACACCGTGTAGATGAGTCGGACATGGGAAGAACTTGCAAGAGCCAATGGTACGTTCTTTGACTTAAAAAACCCTATCGATTGTTGTACTCCGGGCAACAGTGTCGCACGTTCGAGTATCCGCCGCTCCACACTTTCAATAATTTCATACATCACGTCTTCCTGTGTCTTCCCTTGCCAAGGAGCACGGCGGTAGTACATTGCTACAACTTCATTAATCGCTGTTCCTGTCGTTTTCAAACAATCTTCTACCGTCAGCTGAATGCCTACTGTCGCAAATACTTCAATTTGTGCTTCGTGCCAGTACGGCTCAGAATCCAAAATCACCCCATCTATATCATAAATCACTGCTTCGATCATCTCTTCACCTCTACACTGAATCTACGCGAGAAAGAGTGGATTCGCAACTGTTGGATCGTCTCTCCTCGTTGAATCCCAGTTTCTTATTCTTTACTTTTCTTTCACACTCAACAACGAGGTCTGCAATGACAAAAAAACGTACAAAAAATTCGACACGAGTATCACTTTCTACCCGAGCACTCCACGGTACCAAGCTTTATCCACACAAAGCGCCAGTCGCTTTTCCAATTTATCAGACATCGACCTATCGCTTCGAATCATCGGAAGACGCCATCCGGTATGCAAAAGGCGATCCGACAGTGTTCGTATATTCTCGTTACCATAATCCGACTGTCCAGGAAGTAGAAGAAAAAATCGCTCTCCTCTACGGGGCTGAAGATGCTGTTCTCTTCTCATCAGGGATGGCAGCAATTACAACAACGATCCTCGCTATTGCAAAACCTGGAAATACCATTCTCAGTACTCCTGCGCTCTATGGTGGTACATATCGATGGTTCAGAGATGAACTCCATCACTACGGTATTAATGTACGCATTATTGATCCCCACAATCTAGCTACCATTGTTGAGTATGCCGATACAACAACATGCATCGTTTACTTTGAGACCCCTACAAATCCAACACTTGACATTATTGACATTACTGAAGTCGCACAGCAAACTGCACGTGCTCGTGCAAAAATTGGTAAGCCAATTCTTTCTATCATCGACAACACGTTTGGAACGGTTGTTAACCAAAATCCTTTGGAAATGGGAATCGACGTATGCATTGAGAGCGCAACAAAGTACATTGGTGGACACCATGATCTTTTAGCTGGCGTTGTAGTTGGTCAGAACGCACTGTGTAACCGCGTACGTAATGTTGCAAAGTACCTTGGTGGATGTCTCGACCCTTTTGCAGCATTTCTACTTAACAGGAGCTTAGCAACACTTGAACTAAGGGTTCTACAGCACAATGCAAATGCATTTACTCTTGCAAAAGCACTTGAAAATCACCCAAAGGTCAAACGTGTTCTTTATCCTGGTCTTCCTTCGCATCCATACCATAGAATTGCAAAGCGGCAAATGCGGGGGTTCGGTGGAATGGTCACTATTGAATTACAACCTTCTCGAAAGTATACGCCAGCAGAAGCCGCAGCTCATGTTTGTGATTCGCTAAATGTAGCTGTCAACGCAATGTCTCTCGGCGGTGTCGAAACGCTTGTGAGTATTCCTGTTTTCTCATCGCACGTCTTCATGTCAGACAGTGAACTTGCTCGCCATGGTGTTTCCCCCGGTATGATTCGAATCTCAGTAGGACTAGAAGGCATTGATGATCTTATCAACGACTTTACGCAAGCACTTGACACACTTCGGTGAGTGTTTCTATGATACTGACCCGACGTGAACATGATTTATTAGGCGATCGTGATGTTCCAGCTGACCGATACTACGGTATCCACACACTCCGCGCCCTCGAGAACTATGATATTACCGGAATCCCTATTTCGCACTACCTACCCTTCATTGAATCCCTTGTAGTAATTAAGAAAGCTGCCGCTCCCGCAAACCGAGACTTGGGGCTCCTCTCAGAGGAGCATGCCAAAGCAATAGTATGTGCGTGTGACGAAATTATTACTGGTAACCTTCGTAACGAATTCGTTGTTGACGTTGTCCAAGGGGGTGCCGGTACTTCAACAAATATGAATGCAAACGAAGTTATTGCAAATCGTGCGCTTGAGCTTCTTGGGTACGAAAAGGGACGCTACGATATTCTCCACCCCCTCACGCACGTCAATATGTCGCAGTCAACAAACGATGTTTACCCAACTGCCATACGAATGACCTTGAGTAAGAAAATGGATGTGCTCATCGCTGAACTTAAAGGGGTACGGGATGCTCTCTTCGATAAAGGGAAAGAATTCGCTCACATCATCAAAATGGGACGCACACAATTGCAAGATGCAGTACCTATGACACTCGGTCAAGAGTTCGAAGCATGGGCTGTCACTGTGAACGAAGATGTCCAACGTGTCATCGAAGCACAAACCCTTATTCGGGAAATTAACATGGGCGCAACAGCCATAGGTACTGGGTTAAACGCCCACCCAAACTATGCTCCAGTCGTAACACAGTACATTCGAGAACTCAGTGGCATACCTGTAGTCCTCTCCGAGAACCTCGTCGAGGCAACGCAGGATACAGGGGCTTACGTTCAACTCTCTGGTGTTTTAAAACGGGTTGCAGTGAAGCTCTCAAAAATTTGCAATGACTTACGGTTGCTTTCCTCCGGCCCACGAGCCGGACTCCATGAAATTAACCTTCCACCAATGGCTGCTGGTTCCTCGATCATGCCTGGAAAAATAAATCCCATCATTCCAGAAGTTGTCAATCAAGTTGCTTTCAAAGTCGTTGGGAACGATATTACCGTCACGATGGCAGCAGAAGCAGGGCAACTCGAACTCAATGTCATGGAACCAATAATTGCATACTGTCTGTTCACTTCATCTGACATGCTTGCACGTGCGTGTAAAACACTCAGAGAACGATGTATCAGAGGTATTACAGCCAATGAAGATGTTTGTCGAAAGATGGTCGAGAATAGTATCGGTCTTGTGACCGCACTCAATCCGTACATCGGGTACGAGAAAGCATCAGAAATTGCCAATCTTGCTCTCAAAACTAATCGTTCAGTGTACGACATCGTACTTGAGAAAGGCTACCTAACAAAGAAAGAACTCGATGATATTCTTTCCCCAGAGAACATGACTAAGCCACGAACATTTTACCACCACCAGCGACATGAGTAACAGAGCAATATAAGGATGAATATATGAAACGACGTATATACCCACTTTTTTTATTTCTACAAATTCTTCTTTTTCTCCTTCTTACAATTCCCCTCTTTAGTCAAAACATCATCATTGTTGTCATCGATGGAGCTCGATACACCGAAACTATAGGAACTACCTCATACATGCCTTACTTTTGGAAATATCTCAAACCAAAAGGAACGCTCTGGACAAATTTCTGGAACGAGGGAATAACACGCACCCAACATGCTCATGCCTCACTAATTACAGGAGCATGGCAAACACTTGAACATGGATCCTTCGTTTCTGTACCAACTCTATTTGAACTCTATCGAAAAGAGAAAAACCTCCCCGAGCATAGCACAGCAATTGTCGTGGGGAAGGAAAAATTAGAAATGCTTTCCTATAGCAGAGCTGAAGGGTATGGGGTACAGTACCGCGCTCCACTCTACACAGCAGAAGATGATCGTAGCGTGATTGCACACACACTTAACCTTCTTCAAACATACCACCCACAGCTTGTGCTCATTCATTTACCCGATGTCGATCATGCAGGACATACAGGAAACTGGGAACACTACATTGGTGCACTTCGCACTGTTGATTCTCTCGTTTACATTCTTTGGACATTTCTTCAATCAGATTCTATATACCATAACACCACAACTCTTTTCCTCACCAACGATCACGGACGCCATGACGACAACCACGGTGGCATTAGCGACCACGGTTGCGAGTGCGACGGATGTCGACGCTGTATGCTCTTTGCAATCGGTGATTTTTCCTCTAACAACAGTACCATTCAAAAAAAAACGTACTCTCATCGATATCGCACCTACTGTTGCAGATATTCTTTCCATCACTCTCCAAAGTTCTCGAAGTGTTTCTCTTATCGAAGACATGAAATATTGTAGAATACGACGTATAGACCACAATAACTATCACAAACACCGTTAATAAGTATTAAAATAATTGGAATTCTAATAATTCTTCACTATATTTCGAAGTGTAATAAACTTTGGTTAAGGAGAAATGAATGCCACAACATAAATCCGCTGAAAAGCGAGTCCGTCAAATAAAGCGAAGATCGGTACTTAACAAAGCTCGCATTTCAAAAATGAAAACACTTATTAAACGTGTCCGTTCTTCAAAAACAAAAGATGAAGCTCATGAAGCCTTAAGAAAAGCTATAAAGTACCTAGATGAACTAGCAGCAAAAGGTACTATCCATAAGAACAAAGCAAGTAATCAAAAATCAAAGTTAACAAAGTTTGTTAACAGACTTTCTTAATTTTTTTTACTGTGTACTCATTAATAAAAGCCCTGTTTTTATAAAAAACAGGGTTTTTTCTTTTATCGTCTGTAACGCTTCGAATAATTCTATACAATTCACTTAATTTGCAGACATGAATATACTTATTCTCGGCGGTACAGGATTAATAGGTTCAGCACTCATTCCAATCCTAAGTAAGTCCCACACAGTTGTTGTAGCAACTCGAAGAAAATCTCTCTCCAATATTAATCCATACATTGTATGGAGTGAAGCTAATCCAGGAATACTTCAACCAACAATCGAGAATAGCAATGTTATCATTAACCTAGCAGGCACATCTATTGCAAGCTTGTGGACCAAAAAGCGAAAAAAATCTATTCTTCAAAGTCGACTCAGAACTACACACTTGCTAACTTCTATTCTACATAGCGCTTCAAGAAAACCACAGCTTCTAATTAACGCATCTGCTGTAGGATACTACGGATCAAGAAAAGGTGAAACTCTTACAGAGGAATCCTCAAAAGGAGCTGGATTTCTTGCTTTTGTGTGTGAAAAATGGGAAAATGAAGCACTGAAAGCAACAAATTGGGGTATTCGGGTAATCTTACTTCGTTTTGGCATCGTACTTTCTCAAAAAGGAGGTATACTTTCTCATATTTTTCCATTGATGAAAGTATTGGGGGGATTTTCAATCGGCACCGACAATCAATGGATGTCATGGATCAACATTAACGATGTTGTTCGTATTATCGAGTATTCCCTTACCGCTTCTTCTCTTTCTGGCCCTGTTAATGCGGTTGCACCTTACCCCATCGAAGCCAAACAATTTTACCTGCTCATTGCACGGCACTTAGGATGCTCGCGATTGTTGCGTTTTCCCCCCACTATTATTTCTGTACTATTTGGCGAAATGGGTAAAGAGCTCTTACTTACAAGTCAGTATGCTATACCCCAGAAACTTTTCACCATCGGATACCGCTTTCAATTCGAACATTTTACAGATGCCTTACACGACATACTTAATCAATATAAATAGACTTTGTAGTGTACTGTAACACCATTAAGCTGCGGTGAAATATCGAAATCATAGAGAGTAGCGCCCACATAAGCATCAACTATATTAAGGAGGTATGTCAACGCAATATAAAGAGCAAACTCATCTCTTTTATCATGGTAGTAATCTCTAGTTTCCTTGTAGTATAAAATCCCTTTTCGATTGAGAGTATCAAGTCTAACAGATTGATCGTAGCGTTGCTTAAAGTCCTTGTAGTACTCATGAGCAACCTTAAATTGAGAATAGAAAAATACTCCACAACCCCAAATAATTGGAATTGTGTAATACCTCTCTGCATAGACTTGCCCTGCTCCGGGGAATACAGTGGAGAGTAACAGAGCCAGCGTTCCTGATTTTTTTTCACGGTGGTAATAGTCTAATTTCTCAGGTAAAGAAGGTGTTTTTGGAGTCCTACTTGTATCTTCAATATAACTCCCGCCTTGAGTAAGGGAATGTTGTGCTGGCAGTGTTTGACTACCGATAAGAAAAAAGATGAATAAAAACCATAAACATTGGTAATGATTCACTTTATTACTCAATAACAGCGAGAACTTCTATTTCAACAAGAGCACCTTTTGGTAATCGCGATACTTCTAGGGTTGTCCGTGCTGGTGCAATGTGTCTCAAACGTTTTTCATACACTTCGTTCATTGCCTGAAAATTATCCATATTTGTAAGATAAACTGTAGTTTTAACAACTTTTTCAAGCGATGTTCCAGCGGCAGTTAAAATTGCTTCGATATTATTAAAAATTTGCTCAGTTTGTTCTTGAATGGTCGTACCAACTATTTGATTACTTTTAGGATCAAGGGAAATTTGTCCAGCTAGAAACAATAGTTTTTTATCCACAAGAATTGCCTGTGAATATGGACCTATTGGCACTGGAGCATTATCCGTAAAAATAACTTGGAGCGGCATTGTTTACAACCTTTCTTCTCTTCATTCTTTGTGTTTTGAAACAGAGGACAAAAGTTCAAACAATCGTTCGAAGTCGTCAATAGAATAAAACTCGATTACAATTTCACCTCGTCCACTTCCCTTACTTTGAATACTAACTTTGGTGCCAAGAAATTCTCGTAATTGAGCTTCTAAATATTCATACTCAATCCTAACGTTTGTATTCGTTATTACATGGTCTCTTTTCTTGTGCTTTGCTTTTCCGAAATTCCGAGCAATTTCCTCCACTTTTCGAACTGATAGTCCCTCTTCCATAATCCTCTCATACACCCGGAGTTGGACGTGCTCATTGGGAATACCAAGTAATGCACGAGCATGCCCCATTGAAATTTTATTTCTTCTCAATCCATCCTGAATTTTTTGTGGGAGTTTTAATAGACGCAAGAAGTTTGTAATGGTAGTGCGATCTTTACCCACTCGCTTGGCAACTTCGTCCTGCGTTAAATGACATTCATCAATGAGTCGTTGGTATGCAACAGCGATTTCCATCGGATTGAGATACTCGCGCTGGATGTTTTCGATAAGTGCAAGCTCAAGCATTTCTTTATCAGATGAAACTGTAAGCACGTAAGCGGGGATATACTTGAGTCGCACCATCTGTGCGGCTCTGAGCCGACGTTCCCCTGCGATAAGTTGGTAACCAGCTTCAAAACGACGTACTGTAATTGGCTGAATGACCCCTTTCTCGCGAATTGAATTTGCGAGTTCTTCAAGCGCTGTCGGATCAAAATCGATACGGGGTTGAAACGGGTTCGGATGTATCTTGTCAATCTCAACATTGACAATAATACCATTTTCCCCTGTATCTCGTTTAGGTGAAGTGTTGAGTACACCAACATCCTCATAACCTTTCGGAAGAAGAGCATCAAGGCCACGGCCGAGTACTGTTTTTTTAAGTGTACTCATCACTCTACTATGATTCGTGTATTTGCCGTTGAATTAAAGGTTGGTAGGTAAAGAATTTATTATTATGCAAAATTTCTTTTGCTAATTCCATATAATGCCTTGATCCAGCACATATAGCATCATAGAGAATAATCGGTTTTCCAAAACTTGGCGCTTCACTTAAACGAATGTTTCTGGCAATAATTGTATTAAATACTTTTTTCCCAAAATATTTTTTCACCTCATCAACAATTTGATTAGAAAGCTTCAAACGAGAATCGTACATTGTTAGTAGTACCCCTTCAATATCAAGCTTTGGATTAAGTTCTCGTTTCACACGATTAATTGTATTAAACAATTGACCTAGTCCTTCAAGCGCAAAGTATTCACACTGCACCGGAATAAGCACTGAGTCAGCTGCTGTGAGAGCATTAAGTGTTAAAAATCCTAATGATGGCGGACAATCGATGATAATAAAATCGAATTTTGCCCGTACACGATTCAATGCAATCGATAGCAATTGCTCACGTCCTGTTCTGTCAATAAGTTCAACCTCGGCACCCACTAAATTAATGTTCGATGGTATAAGTGATAGAAATGGCATCTGTGTTGGTTGTATTGCTTCTTCCGTTTGTATTTCACCAATAATTACTTCGTATGTTGTTTTACCTTTTGGACCAATAGAACCAACTCCGCTTGTTGAGTTTGCTTGGGGATCGTTATCGACAAGCAATACTTTTTTTTCTGCAGCCGCAAGTGATGCAGCTAGATTAATTGCTGTCGTGGTTTTCCCCACACCACCTTTCTGATTAGCAATAACAATAATTTTACTTATGTTAATCATCACTCATCACGAAAAATATACCGTTTTTTTATTAGCTGTGCAATTTATATATCTATCATCTAATAAATTATTGAAAGAATGCTGAAACCATTGGTTTGCTATACAACACTTTTATTTCCCAGAACAATATCTTACGCGCACTTCTTTTTCTTGCCGATCCTTTAATTTTTCTGTACTTTTAAAGGTAGTACGGGAACTTTCTATGATAGCAAGCATGACAGGTTTCGGCAGGGCTGAAGTGACTCAAAATGGTATTACAGCAACTGTCGAAGTACGAAGTGTCAATAATCGGTACTTAGAAGTAACAGCGCGTCTTCCACGGCACCATTCACAGCGCGATCGTGAAGTGAAAGAACTTGTCCGTTCGTTTCTTTCACGTGGAAGTATCAATGTTACTGTCCGTATTGAGCGGAAAGATGATGGAATTGTGCTCCTCAAGATTAATGAAAGCGCTGCAAAAGCTGTTTACCGATTGCTCAATGACTTACGTAAGTCTGTTGGTGTTCGCCAGAAAGTTACCATCGAGCATTTACTTCATTTTTCTGAAATTTTCGAGCCTATTGATGAAGATGATGCAAGCACAGAGGAATGGAATGTGATTCTCGAAGCACTCAAGCAAGCATTCGAAGCACTCAATTCTATGCGGATTCAAGAAGGGCAAGAGTTAGCAAATGATCTACGAAAACGAATCCTTTGGATTGATGAAACTGTTACAAAGATTGAGCAGCTCTCAAAGGAGCGGATTCCTGAAGAGCGGAAAAACTTACAAGCAAAAGTTGCACAACTTGTTTCGGATCCATCAATTATTGATCAAAATAGGCTCGAACTCGAAATTGCTCTATTAGCCGAGAAACTCGATGTAACGGAGGAATGTGTTCGATACCACAGCCACAATAAGTTCTTCCTTGAAATCTTAAATAACGGAGAGGCAGTTGGCCGTAAACTGAACTTCTTAGTACAGGAGATGAATCGGGAAGCGAATACAATTGGCTCGAAAGTGTGTGATGCAACAATTGCTCACCTCGTCGTAGCCATGAAAGAAGAGTTAGAAAAAATACGCGAACAAGTACAGAATCTTGAGTAATCAGTATGTCAAGTACGCTCTATGTCCTCTCAGCTCCAAGTGGTTGTGGGAAAACAACTATTGCCCGAGCTATTTTACAGAATCACCCGGAGTTTCTTTTTTCTGTTTCGGCAACAACAAGGCCAAAGCGGTCGGGCGAAGTTGACGGAAAAGATTACTACTTCCTCACTCGTGAAGATTTTGAGCAGCGCATTGTACGAGGTGAACTAGTCGAGTGGGAAGAAATTTATGGTAATTACTACGGAACTCTAAAGAGCGAAGTTGAGCGAGCACTCACGCAAGGTGTTTCCATGCTCTTCGACATCGATGTAAAAGGTGCGCTTTCACTCCGACGAGCATTCCCGAATACCACAGTGCTCATCTTCATCGCTCCTCCAAGCATCGAAACGTTGCGTGAACGTCTCGTGAACCGAAATACCGAAGATGAAGAAACGTTGAAACGTCGTCTCGAACGCGTTGCTATGGAGCTTGCTATGCAGAATGAGTTTGATTACGTTGTCATTAATGATGACTTACAGCGAGCTATTCAGGAAGTTGAAACTATTATTTCAAAAACAATCAAGAAGTAAAACATTACTATAAGAAAGGAGAACAAACTGTGGCAGTTAAACCTGTTGAACTTCGAGAGTACCTCGAGGACGCAAGTAATATCTATGAAGCAATAATTATCGCATCTAAGCGTGCACGTCAGATCCATGACGAAATGAAAATCGAATTGGCACAACGACTCGAAACTATTCGACAACTCACTGCAGGCCAAGAACCCGAAGAAGATCTCGATGTTGTTGTCACAAATCCGGATCAACTCAAGGTAAGTATCGAATTCGAGAAACGCCCAAAACCAACTGAACTTGCATTGGAAGAATTACGCCAGAAAAAGTTGAAGTACTACTATAAGCAAGAGGGCGAACTGTTTAGTAAACCACTCAGCACTGATCAAAGCTAATGTCCACTCTTCGCGAGAAGCATGTCCTTGTTGGCGTTACTGGTGGTATTGCAGCATATAAAATTGCATACCTCGTACGCCAACTTATTAAGGAGGGCGCACAAGTACGTGTGATGATGACAGAAGCAGCTACCCACTTCGTCACGCCTTTAACTTTTGCAGCCCTCAGCAAACATCCTGTGTATACGGACCTCTGGAACATCGAAACGAGCGAAGAGCGCGACATTACCATTCGGCATGTGAAACTCGCCCACTGGGCTGATATTGTCGTTATAGCACCTGCATCAGCTAATACCATAGCAAAATTAACGCACGGCATTGCTGATAACATCCTCACTGTCGTCACACTTGCAACACCGCGACCAGTACTGCTTGCTCCTGCAATGGATGTTGATATGTACATCAATGAAGCAACACAACAAAACCTCTCAAGGCTTAAAGAACGAGGTTTTTATATTTTTGACCCACCAGCAGGTGAACTCGCAAGTGGGTTGCATGGAAAGGGACGACTTCCTGAAGTTGAAGCTCTCGTTGAAAAGATACATGATATCCTCGAACGTACCCCACTAGATTTTATTAAAAAGAACATTGTAATCACGGCAGGTCCAACGTATGAACCAATAGATCCTGTGCGATTTATCGGTAATCGATCGTCAGGGAAAATGGGATACGCCTTAGCTACAGCAGCCTCACACCGTGGAGCACGGGTTACCCTTGTTTCAGGACCAACACAACTTCAAACACCACGTGGTGTGAACCGTATTAACGTAGAAACAGCACAGGAAATGTTGAATACTGTTTTAAAACACCTTCGTACTGCTAATGTTCTCATTATGGCTGCAGCAGTTGCCGATTTTACACCTTCAACAGTTGCAAAAGAAAAGATAAAGAAGACAGCACTAACACAATCACTTCAACTGACCCTTGTACCAACACCGGATATTCTTACAGAAGTTGCTAAGAAGAAAAAAAAGGTGATAACTGTAGGTTTTGCACTAGAGACAACAAATGAACTCACACACGCTCGAGAAAAACTACAGAAGAAAAATCTTGATATGATCGTCTTAAATTCATACAACGA
This sequence comes from Bacteroidota bacterium, assembly GCA_026416125.1. GTDB lineage: Bacteria > Bacteroidota > Ignavibacteria > UBA10030 > UBA10030 > JAOAFT01. The sequence goes on along the minus strand of JAOAFT010000025.1, from coordinate 15,900 downwards.
CTCAAATCCTGTGTTCGGTTCTGATATAAACACTGTAACAATCATCAATCGGTGGGGTGAAATCGAGGAACTTCCCACACTTCCCAAAATCGAGGTTGCACATAAAATCCTCGACAAAGTAAAAAGCTTTATGGAAAACAGATAAACTGTAGATTTTTCACGATATTAAATTTTTAACTAAATTATCATTTCATCGTATGAATGTAAAGCGAGAAATCATCGACGTATTGAATGCTGCCGAACAATTCTTCAAACAACAGAGAGAGCTCTACGGCGATGAACTTTTGCTTGCAGACAGTACGCCTGAAACTACTTCTACTCAAGGAAGGAAAGACACTCTCCAGCAAACCCAACAGACTGCCGAACCTCAAAACACTGGTTTGTTAGGTTCTTCTCCACCCATTTCTCCTCAAAACACACCGATACCAACAGGATTTACCATGAGAGCAATTCAATTACCACTAGAACCGTGGGTCGATGCTCCAACACTTACAACACTCCACTCGATGATACGAAATTGTACAAAGTGCGCACTTGCTTCCACGAGAAAAAACTTCGTGTTCGGTGTGGGGAATCCTCATGCTGAGGTTGTTGTGGTTGGAGAAGCACCTGGTGCCGATGAAGATGAACAAGGAGAACCATTTGTTGGAAAAGCCGGACAACTGCTCAACAAAATTCTCGAAGCAATTCAATTCCGTCGTGAAGAAGTATTTATCTGCAATGTATTAAAGTGTAGACCACCAAACAATAGAGATCCTCTTCCTGAAGAAATTGCACACTGCGAACCATACCTTTGGAAACAGTTGGAACTTGTACAACCGAAAGCGATCCTATGTGCAGGAAGAATTGCTGGACAAGCGCTCTTAAAAACCAATGCGACACTTACACAATTACGTGGAAAAATTCATTCCTACCGTGGTATTCCGCTAATGGTATCGTACCATCCAGCTGCACTTTTACGGAACCCAGGGTGGAAACGACCTTGTTGGGAAGATGTTCAACAGTTTCGCAAGTTGTACGACGAGCTCAAGGCACAAGGACAACACAACGCGTGATGAGTAACGATTTGAATTGTAGAAACGAGTTGAGTACATTCAAAGTACTATTTCACAGCGGTACAAACTATGCATGAAAACAAGCGACAATATTTCGTAACACCAGATCGAGAAACATCATCCTATCGGACACCTCTTGAACATCTTCAAAAGCGTATACCACCGCAGGCAGTTGACATTGAAGCTGCTGTACTTGGAGCAATGTTACTGGAAAAGGAAGCAATTGCAAAAGCTATTGAGGTGCTCGACGATACTAACTTCTACAAACCAGCACACCAAAGTATTTTCAAGGCAATGACTGCACTTTTTGAACGCAATGAACCTGTTGACCTTATCACATTAAGCGAGGAACTACGACGCCGCGGTGAGCTTGAGAAAGTGGGTGGGGACTACTACCTTGCCGAGCTTACTTCAAAAGTCACAAGTGCGGCAAACGTAGAATATCATGCACACATCGTGCTCGAAAAAGCACTTATGCGACAACTCATAGCAACTTCTACAAACGTTATTAATCGTGCATACAATGAAACGGAAGATCCTCTTGAACTCCTCGACGATGCTGAGCGAAGTATCTTTACTATTTCTGAACAACGAATGAAAAAATCTTTCACCTCCATCGACTCAGCACTCCACAAAACTCTCGAACTAATCGAAACAATCCATGGCCGACATGGTGGTGTTACTGGTATTCCTTCAGGTTTTATCGAGCTCGATTCGCTCACAGGTGGATTTCAACCATCCGACCTCATTATTATTGCTGGACGTCCATCACAAGGTAAAACCGCTTTTGCTCTTTCGATTGCCCGAAATGCTGCTGTTATTCACAATGTTCCTATTGGTATTTTTAGCCTAGAAATGTCAACACAACAACTTGTTACTCGATTAATTTGCGCCGAAGCTCGAGTTGACGCACAGAAAGTAAGAACAGGTCGCTTACCAGAGGAAGAGTGGCAACGGTTGAGCATGAATGTTGGGAGACTCTACAAAGCAAAAATTTTCATTGATGATACTCCAGCACTCAACATCCTTGAAATTCGGGCAAAAGCTCGCCGTCTTAAAGCTGAGCACAACGTTGGTTTGATCATGATAGACTACCTCCAACTCATTCAAGGACCAAAATCGCAAAGCCGTGAGCAAGAAATTTCTGCAATATCTCGCTCACTCAAAGCACTTGCAAAGGAACTTAACATCCCTGTCATTGCACTTTCCCAGCTTAATCGGGCAGTTGAAGCACGTTCCGATAAACGACCAACCCTTGCTGATCTCCGTGAATCTGGTGCAATTGAACAAGATGCTGACGTTGTTATTTTTGTCCACCGACCAGAAGCATATGGTATTGAAAAAGTAAACGACAGATCAACTGAAGGCTTAGCAGAAATCATTGTCGGAAAACAACGGAATGGTCCAACAGATACAGTAGAACTCCAGTTTATAAAACAGTACGTTCGCTTTGAAAATCGAATACGACCATTCCACGAGCCACTGATGCCGGCAGAGAAATCTGAAGAAATGCCATTTTAATGCCAAAGTGTATTCAAGGCTCTACTACGATAGCAGTCTATGAACCGTCGTGAATTTCTCAGTACGTGCAGTCTATTGTTTGTTTCTATACGATCCCGTGGTACCCTCTCATTTCTCCATTTCTTTAACGACGTAACAAAGACCATCATTGAAGAAAAATTTCTCTACGCTCAACGAAACAATTTAGTTGTACACGCTCTTCCTAACGCACTCCTTGAGATAGCAAAAACATTTATCGGTACACCATACAAAGCTAATACCCTCGAGCGTCCAAACCATGAAGAGCTAGTCATTGATCTTACTGGTGTTGATTGTGTTACACTGTACGAGTACGCACTCGCATTTGCCCGATGTATTAAGAAAGAGACACCTACCTACAATGCTTTTTGTAGAGAAGTGGAATTCATCCGGTATCGAAATGGTATACGCGACGGTTATGTAAGTCGATTGCACTATACATCGGATTACTTCTTTGACAATGAGCGGAAGAAGGTTTTGAATGATGTCACGCGCCTCCTAGGAGGAGTACCATTCCGCAAACACATACATTACATGACATCGCACCGTCACCAGTATCCACAGCTTAAGGATGAACAAACATTCCAAGCCCTCCGAAATGTCGAAAAGGCAATCTCTCAGCGTTCATTGTACCATGTACCAAAACACCGTGTTCAGAACATTGCACATAAAATCCAGAATGGCGATATTGTAGCCATCACTACAACGCGTCCCGGTTTGGATTGTAAACATACTGGAATTGCTATGTGGGTAAACAATAATGTCCACATACTCCATGCACCGTCTGTGGGAAAAATTGTTGAAGTAACAAAAGAACCTCTGTGGAAGTACCTTCTCCATTCCACTGACACTGCTGGAATAATGGTTGCCCGACCACAAGAGGTATGAGAATGAACTATGGTGACTAGTAACCGCGATTTACGCTTGCGGATAGAGCAAGGGGATATCACAACATACGCAGTTGATGCTATTGTAAATGCTGCGAATACAACCCTTCTCGGAGGAGGAGGAGTCGATGGTGCAATTCACCGTGCAGCTGGACCTGGCTTACTTGAAGAATGTCGGATCCTAAACGGATGTAAAACAGGCGATGCAAAAATAACAAAAGGTTACAATCTTCCATCACGGTACGTTATCCACACTGTTGGACCAGTATGGCATGGTGGCACTGCTCATGAGGACGAACTTCTTGCAAGCTGTTATCGTCGATGTTTCGAAGTAGCTGCCGATCACCAAATTCGTTCCATAGCATTTCCCTCTATAAGCACAGGTGCGTATCGATTCCCCATTGAACGTGCATCGCGAATTGCGCTACGAGAAATTTATACAGCGCTATCGAAATACCATCAACTTGAGAGTATTATCGTTGTTTGCTACGATGAGAAAACTTTTTCAACATACCTCCGTTCATTAAACGAACTTGAAAGTACTGAATGGTAACGCTGTTGTACTGTCAACATTCGCTTCAAATGAGAATCTACAGGTATCGAAGTAAATAACTGCACAAAGAATATATATATACCAATTATGAGGAGGGATTGTGATATGGTAGCTGTAACAGACATTAAACCAGGTGCTGTTATTCGAATGGACAATCGTCTCTACCGTGTACTGGATGTCATTCGTCACGCTGGGAGTGGCCAAATGCACGGCTTCATTGAGCTCAAGGTAAAAGATATGCGGTACGGACACATTAGCGATCACCGGTTCAAATCAACCGACAAAGTTGAAGATGTTGAAATTGTAAAACGACAGATGGAGTATCTCTACGCCGATAATGAACAACTCTTCTTTATGGATCCGGAAACATTTGAACAATTAGGAATTCCAAAAGAGACGGTAGGACCAATTGAAAAGTTTATAAGAGAAGGAACTGTTCTCACAGTTGAACTCGTTGGCGATGAACCCGTAGCTGTACAATTTCCAAAAATTGTTGAACTGAAAGTCACTATGACTGGTCCTAGTATTCGCGACGCACAAGACAATACAATGAAGAGTGCAATGTTGGAAAATGGTATTGAAATCCTGGTTCCTCAATTCATCGAAACAGGCGATATCGTCCGTGTTGACACTGAAAAAGTGAAATACGTCGAACGGGTTCCAACCAAAAAGATATAGGTTCAGAGTGCTATCGTTTACCAAACACTCAGGAGGAACAAGAAGATTTCGCTTGAAATTAATTTCTATGGGGCATTTCACTCCAGTTACAATGTACTTATTGCTTAGTTTTGTATTCTTACCTTTTACGCATGCCCAACGACCACCAACAATTCTCCGTGATTCCGTAAAAGAGGTATTCGATGGAAAATCAATTATTGTACGGTACGGAAAACCTTCTCTCCGTGGAAGAAAAATTTTTGGAGATGTAGTACCATTCTACAAAGTATGGCGCACTGGTGCAGGTGCTGCAACCGAATTTTACACCGAGGTCGATTTAGAAATGAACGGTGCAATAGTACCACGTGGCTCCTACTCACTATATACCATACCCACTGAACATGCATGGAAATTCATTATCAACAAACAAACCGGCCAATGGGGAACTGTATACAACTCTCAACTCGATTTAGCTCGAATCACCGTCAAACCTCAAAAGCTTGCACAACCTATCGAAACACTCACATTCCGAATTGAAAAGAAAAAACCCACAGTCGGTGTCCTGATTATGGAATGGGAAACTCAACGCATTGCAATCCCTTTCAATGCCAGTCCCGAACCTCTTGTACCAAGTCCTCGTACCAAAGCACATCAAACAATTGGAGGTACTACAATAAACATTCACTATGGTCAACCTTCTGCACGAGGACGAAAAATTTTTGGTGGCGTTGTACCCTATGGAATTGTATGGCGTACCGGAGCAAATGAAGCAACAGAACTCTCCCTTTCTGGAGACATTTGGATAGGAAAAACTAAAATTCCTCGAGGAACCTATTCCCTCTACACACTCCCAACAAAGAAGAATTGGTGGCTTATCATTAACAAGCAAACCGGTCAATGGGGAACAGAGTACCACAAGAGTATGGATCTAGCTCGTGTGCCGTTAGTTCTTCGTACCCTTCCTCACCACGTCGAAAAATTTACAATTGTAATCGAACGTACTGATACGAACCGCGGAAAAATCAAACTCGTATGGGAGTGTACAGAAGCATCTCTCTCCTTCGAAGTTCGAAACTAAGGATGCATTCTACACGTCTTGTCACAACTCTACAACTTCCTGTTCATAACTGCATGAGCAAAGGTTTCAAAGCTTCGATCGTAGGTGCGCTCAATACTGTCCGGAAAACAGCATGCAGGAAGTTCTCGATGCCTGAGATGATAGTGCAGACATTCACAACACATGCCCTTCCGAGAACATGGTTCGTAACTACAATTACATCGATTGAGGTTTCGCTGTTTGTTGCAATCCATACAATTCTCCTTACGATACAAAAAGTTTTGCAAGATCAAGTAAGAGCGATGGTTTATTCCACAGCGCAACTCTAAAGATCCCACCAAGTGTCCGTTTATCCTCCGGGAGTTTAAGAACAGATTCAGCTATACTATTGAGGGTGTCGTCAGTAAAATTAGAAATTACTTCTTTTATCGAATAGAATAGTTCATGCCGCCAACCCAACCGTTTGTGCCATAACGCAGGGTACTCATCGAGAAGAGCAAAGTTCTGCTGTTGTATTGCACGCCCTGCAACCTGCCCAGCTATCATCCCTCCAATCATACCACTAATAATTCCACCACCTGATATAGGATTTACTTGATGTGCTGCATCACCTACAAGCATTACATTGTTCTTCACAAGAACGCTATTCGTTTTAGCACATGGTACACCACCTGCAATTTGTGTCAGTATCGAAGCATGTGGAAAGTGTGTTTCAAGAAACTGCTGAAGGTACTGAAGAGCTGAGCGTCTCTTTGCAGCTTCAACACTAATACCTATCCCAACATTTGCAGTATGGTTTCCTTTAGGAAACACCCAGAGGTATCCATCTGGTGCAACAGTCGACCCAAAGTAAAAGTCGAGTCGATCTGGCTCAACTGTTATTCCTGTTATGGTAACTTGTGCACAACTCTCCATATCCTTAATCGAGCAGTTTGTAGAAATACCTGCCCACCGACCGACACGACTTTCAACACCATCGGCTGCTATAACGATTTTCGCGCGAATTTCGTACGTACGTTCTTTCACAACCACTTTAACACCACATACAGTACCATCTGACGATCGCAGTAAATCGTAGACGTACGCCTTTGTAACAACGTGCGCACCCTCTTGAACAGCTCGCTGTGCAAGCACATAATCGAAAAGCCGACGTTCAAGTATGTACCCTCTTCCGTCGAGTTTTGGTTCGACAGCACATCCATTGGGCGCAACAAGACGAAATCGAGTGACTGTTGTTGCGATCCATCGTGGATCTGGATCAATGAATTGGATAAGTCCTTCGTGACTAACAGCTTCACCACAACGTACAGGATAGCCAACATCTCGATCTTTTTCTAACACAAGTACCGATGCACCTTCAGCAGCAGCGTACCGTGCAGCAGTGCTCCCTGCTGGTCCAGCACCAACAACGATAATGTCATATGTATTGTTCCACATCATGACACACTTCACCTTGATTCATTGATAAATTGTGGCTGTACCCGTGGGAGGTATTCAACACCACCACGGTGAAACTCAATCGCATTCCAGGGACATGCCCATTCGCACTTCCTGCAATTAGTGCACCGTTCTTCGATAATAGAAATCCGTGCCTCAAGAAGCTCGAGTGCATCTTCTGGACACACTCCTACACAACATCCACAGAAATCACATTTTCCTGGCACAATATACATCATAAGTGGTATGTGTCGTTTTTCCATACTTGTCTCAGCTGCCGATTTTTAAATAGGTTGGAGATTCAATTTTTTTCTTCAACTGAAGTAACTGCTGTTGTTGTTGCAACAGTTGTGTTGTAGGCTCACCCGTGAGCGCTGCTTGCTTTAAAGCACTACATGTTTCATCAAGCTTACGTTGAACGTATCTCCGATGAAGTGCAACAACAGCGTCACGAGCAATGATATATGGAGGTGGAACAGAAATATTTTTATCACCCCACTTTTCACTTAACGTATATCGAGTAAATATGAGTTCACTCACCAGCTTCTTGATAACTGGATTCGATGTTGTCTCGATTATATAATGGGCAATTGTTCCGTGATGCGTCGAGTAAATATTTTTCACTAACTCAATCATTTCAAGAGCTATGGGATGTTGGATATACTCTGGTTTAATATTCATGAGAACAAACTCAATAATATCGGACTGTTCTTCAAGGAGGACTTTAAGAATATCCCGCTCCTCTGTAGATAACTCAATTTGTTCGTACGATTGAATTGTACCGTGTTCTTGGTGAGTGGATTTACTTGGCAAATATCGTTGCGTTTGTATCGTTTTGCGAGGAGTAACAATGTGTTCTAATTCACGGTAAAGTACACTCTCGTAAATATGGTATCGCTCAGCAATATCTTTAATGTATAGAGTTCGACGTAGCGCATCTGGAATTTTCGCTATTGTGTGAATTAACGATCGAATTGCTTCCGCTTTCCCTTCAGGAGTAGTGGCGGATGTTACTTCCAATAATTGTTGTGCTTTAAAGTTTATCCACGATTGTGCAATCGCTACTTGATCATTAAATGCTTTAACACCATAGTTCCGAATGAACGAATCCGGGTCTTCATTGGCTGGTAATGGCACAACATAGACAGAAAAGTTTTTTTCGAGTGCGAGATCAATACCTCGAAGTGTTGCCGATGAACCAGCAACGTCTGCATCGTACACAAGGTAGAGGTTTTTTGTATACCTGCTTAGCAATTGAAGTTGCTGTTCAGTTAACGCAGTACCACTTGATGCAACCACGTTCTGGATACCAACTTGGAAAAGTGCAAGAAAATCCATGTATCCCTCAACAAGAAATACAGCGTCTTCCCGTCGGATCACATCCTTAGCTTGGAAAAGTCCATAGAGAACTTGGCTTTTACTGTAAATGTTTGTTTCTGGACTATTTATATACTTCCCTTCAATACCATCGTCATCATAGAGTTTCCGAGCTCCAAAACCAACGAACTTACCATAGTGAGACACAATAGGAAATATAAGTCGTCCTCGGAAGTAATCATAAAGGGTACCATCCTCGCGCCGGCGAGCTAACCCAGCATTAACAAGCTGCTCAGGTGTATATTTTGCTCTAAGCGCATGTTTAACAAAAGCATCCCAGCTCTTCGGTGCGTAGCCTATTCCAAAAAACCGGATGGTCTGTTCTCGTAACCCTCGTTGCAAACAATACGTAAATGCAAACTTCCCTTCGCTTGATTGCACTAGGTTTTCGTGGAACCATTGCGCTGCAAATTGACACAATAATGAAAGCTGTTCATGGCTCTCACCGCGAGATGCGATAGCTGGTTGCTCTAATGGAATACTAATTCCAACGCGCGAGGCGATATACGTTACTGCCTCCACAAACGAAAGTCGTTCAATCTCCATGATAAATGTTATAACATTACCTCCCTTCGAACAACCGAAGCAGTAGTACATTCTCTTATCTGGACTCACAGTAAATGAGGGTGTCTTCTCACTGTGGAATGGACACAATCCTACGTAGTTCTTCCCCCGTTTTTGCAATCTCACGTACGCCGAAATAATATCAACGATGTCAACGGACGTACGAAGTTCATCAATAATGTGTTCTGGAATACGCATATCAGTAAAAATCTATTCAATATTGTCTGAACAAACAAGAAATCTCTTAAACAAATCCCATGGATTCTCCTTGCATTCACACTCTCATTTTTCTATACTACAAAAAATTTTTTGTGGAGAGAACAATGAAGAAGCAACACCGCATTGAATGGGATGAATATTTCATGAACATTGCTGAACAAGTCGCCTCACGGAGTACATGCACTCGAAAACACGTTGGTGCTGTTATTGTCCGCGACAAGACAATTCTCTCAACCGGCTACAATGGCAGTTTAAGAGGAGCTTCTCACTGCACAGACGTTGGTTGCGATATGGAAAATGGTCATTGTATTCGCACTGTACATGCAGAAGCAAATGCCGTTGCTCAAGCAGCGAAGAACGGTGTAGCAATTGACAACAGCGAAATTTATGTAACTGCATCACCTTGCTTAACATGTTTTAAACTCTTAGCAAATAGCGGCGTGAAAACCATTTATTATAAAGAGTTCTACGGTGACGAACGAATTACACGCTATGCTCGCGAAGCGAAGGTAAAGCTTGTGTACATGGGAACAACAAAACGGAGGATACGGTAAATATCGTACCCTCCTCTTTGTACTCACTTTAGATGCTCTGATGCTTCCGACAGTGCAGCAATAAAATCGCTAGCAGTATTATTAAATATTGGAATGCTTCGCTTAGTGTACTTTGTAGGATCCTCTTTTGAGGGTTGTGAGGTTGTTAACGAAAGGTACCGTGTATTGTTCTTTGCTGACTTAACATCAATAAAGTAACTAATTTTTCCTATCTTAACCTTCTTGCTGAATTCACTTTCACTGTTTAACTTTTCCTGAGCTTCTTTGAGAACAGACACTAGCTGCGAAGCAACATCACTAAACACTGTAACGCTTCGCTTTGTAAATTTCTTCTCATCATCTTTCGAGCGTTGACTTGCGGTAACAGTCACATACTTTTTGTTGTTTTTTGCCTCTTTCACATCCAAGAAGTACGTAAGTGTCCCTGCTTTGACCGTTTTGGAAAAAAGTGTTTCCATAAGGCTTCTCCCTTTTTTTGATAGTGAATAAGATAGTAAATTATGGTAGTGTTCCTATTTTGTGGAATTCTACTTCGCACCCAATACTCGTGCTGTCTTTTCTATATCCCCCTCGTTAACCCAGAGAAGGGAACCGTACTTCCCACTGACTGCAATTGCATGGAGTGCTCGAATATTTATTCTAGCATCTGCAAGTATCTGAAGCATTTTCAGAAGTGCACCAGCTTTATCTGTTCCCTGCAAAAAGAATACAGTGCTTTTCTCAAGAACAGTTATCGACGATGGTAAAGCACGTTGAACTTTTCCCTCGTCTTTACCAACAATAAAAACATCTGCTACCCCGTTTTCTTTACTATACCCCCAAAGACTTTTAAGGGATATATTTTTCTCCTTCAGGGCTTTCATGACCTCAAGGAGAGCACCTGGATAGTCGGAAATTTGAAGTTTTAAGTACGTCAATCGTTGTGGTTTTGCCATTGGCAGCCTCCTTTCTGATTGTGAAATAAACAATGTTACTCCTCACCTTACTTACTACAAACCTACTATTTTCTGTAAATGATGTCAAGAGAATAATCATTTAAGAGCAACCAACTATTTTTTACAAAACCTTCGATGTACATTCTTTTAAAAACACAAAACCCCTGATTGCTCAGGGGTTTTGCAGTGTTTCTTCTTCCCCAAACTGTTAGTACATGTCGCCCATACCGCCGTGCATTGGAGGATTGGTCTCTTTCTTTTCGGGTTTTTCTACAACCGTTGCTTCGGTTGTTAGTAAGAGCCCAGCAACGCTCGCTGCATTTTCAATAGCGATACGAGCAACCTTTGTTGGATCAACAACGCCAGCTTTCAAGAGATTTTCGTACTTCTCAGTTTGAGCGTTGAATCCGTAATCATCTTTTCCAGCTTTCACTTCGTTAGCAACAACAGCTCCATCGTACCCTGCGTTTTCAGCAATTTGACGGAGTGGTTCTTCAAGCACACGACGGATAATGTCGATTCCCGTCTTCTGATCTTCATTCTCTGGCTTCAATTCATCAAGCTTCTTTATGACGCGAATGAATGCAACTCCACCACCTGGGATTATGCCTTCTTCAACAGCAGCACGGGTTGCATGGAGTGCATCTTCAACACGAGCTTTTTTCTCTTTCATTTCAACTTCGGTTGATGCTCCGATTTTAATTACTGCAACACCACCCGAGAGTTTCGCAAGTCGTTCTTGTAATTTTTCACGATCGTAATCAGATGTCGTTTTCTCGATCTGCTGTTTGATCTCGTTAATTCGTTTCTTGATATCTTCTTTCTTCCCAGCGCCCTGAACGATCGTGGTGTTGTCCTTATCAACTGTGACCCGCTCAGCTGTTCCCAGATATGCAAGTGTTGCATTCTCAAGTTTGTAACCTTTTTCCTCTGAAATCACTTGGCCACCGGTGAGAACTGCTATATCTTCTAACATTGCTTTGCGCCTATCACCAAAGCCAGGTGCTTTTACAGCACAAACACGGAGTGTACCGCGGAGTTTGTTAACAACAAGTGTCGCTAACGCTTCTCCTTCCACTTCTTCAGCTATGACAAGAAGAGATCGACCAGATTGAGCTACTTTCTCGAGAATTGGTAGGAGATCCTTCATTGCACTAATCTTTTTGTCGTGAATGAGAATGTATGGATTCTCGAGAACAGCTTCCATTCGATCTGCATCTGTGACAAAATATGGAGAAAGATATCCACGGTCAAATTGCATTCCTTCCACAACTTCCAAAGTTGTTTCTGTTCCTTTTGCTTCTTCAACCGTAATAACACCATCTTTTCCAACTTTCTCCATCGCGTTTGCAATGAGATCACCGATTGCTCGATCGTTGTTCGCAGAAATTGTACCGACTTGAGCAATCTTCTCTTTATCATCACCAACGTTCTTACTAATTTCTCTCAACCCTTCAACAACCTTCTTCACTGCCATGTCAATACCACGTTTCAAATCCATTGGATTTGCACCGGCTGTCACGTTTTTTAAGCCTTCACGTACGATAGCTTGTGCAAGGAGAGTTGCTGTTGTTGTACCATCACCGGCCACATCAGACGTTTTCGATGCAACTTCGCGCACCATTTGTGCTCCCATGTTCTCTACGGGATCAGAGAGCTCAATTTCTTTTGCAACTGTAACACCATCTTTTGTTACAGTTGGAGCACCGAACTTTTTATCAATTACAACATTCCTCCCTTTAGGACCCAATGTAACTTTTACTGCATTTGCAAGTTGATCGACACCGCGCTTGAGTGCAGCACGTGCTTCAGCGTCGTAGAGAATTATTTTAGCTGCCATAGGTTATCTCCTTTCTCAAAATTATTTTGGAATAATTGCAAAAACATCGCTTTCGCGCATAATCAATAACTCTTCACCCTCAATGTTGACCTCTGTTCCAGAGTATTTACCATATAATACCTGATCACCTACCTTTATCGCCATTGGAATCAACTTCCCATCGTCGGACATTCTCCCTGGTCCAACTGCAATAACCTCACCCCACACGGGTCGCTCTTTTGCCGTGTCTGGTACAATAATACCACCCTTTGTTTTTTCTTCAGCCTTTGATGGCCGAACAACAATCCGGTCTGATAATGGTTGTAGCTTCATAGCAATTCCTCCGTAAATTAGTGATTTAACTTGAAGTAGCACTCTCTATAAGCGAGTGCTAATATAATGACTTTTTCGCTCTTTTTCAAGTTCCCACAAAATCTTTTGGTTGTTTTTCCTAAGACTCTAAAACGGAGCGGAGCGTTTTAGCAAGCTCTTCAAGGCGAAATGGCTTTTGAAGGAACCCTTGGACTTTTTCTTTCAGAGGGGTAGTATCAATAACCTTATTGCTATACCCTGTTGCAATTATAACCTTTTGTTGTGGACACAGCCGTTTTATACGCGCAAAAGTTGTTTGTCCACTCATTTTTGGCATATTGAGATCGAGAATTACAACATCGAAGCGCTCATTTTTCCGTAGAAGTGACAATGCCTTGTACCCGCTTTCGGCAATTGCCACATCATAACCAAGTTCTAGAAGCATACTTTGTACTACTTCGAGTACATTTTTTTCGTCGTCAACAACAAGAATTCGTTCCTTTCCGTGTGGGAGTCGTTCTGTTTTCCGTTGTCTTAATTCCAAACCAGGTACAGGATAGAGGGGAAAGTGCAGAATGAATTCAGTACCTTTCCCCAGTGTACTATGGACAGTGATAAAGCCATCATGGGAATGCACAACACCATAGACCACAGAGAGACCTAGTCCAATTCCTTTTCCATGTTCTTTCGTTGTATAAAATGGTTCAAAAATACGTGGAATTGCATCTGCTGGAATTCCTACTCCTGTATCCGTAACTGAGAGTGCTACATATGACCCTGCTCTTTGTTCCGTACTAAGGACTTCATCTTTATCGAAAGTAACTGCAAATGTTTTAACTGTTATTGTACCTCCGTTTGGCATTGCATCACGAGCATTAATAAGAAGATTCAAGAGTGCTTGTTGGATTTGACCATCATCACCTCGGATAACTAGTGGTTCGTGGGAAAAAGATGTGTGCACAATTATTGATTTGTCGACACTTCGTTCAAAAAACGAAAGTGTTTCATGCACAACGTTCGTAATAAGAATCGGTCTCATGTACACCGCATTCTTCCTTGCAAATGTAAGGAGTTGCCGAGTAAGTGATGCCCCACGCTTAGCAGACGATTCAATGATTTCAATGAAATGTGCTAAATCCCTTTTTCTCTTTAATCGTCGAAGAAGTATTTCTGTCGAACCAAGGATACTCGTGAGAATGTTGTTAAAATCATGTGCAACACCACCTGCCAAATTACCAATGCTATCAATCCGTTGTGCATGAATAATACGTGCTTCAAGTTTTTTCTTTTCTGTGATATCTCGGGCAACAGCGCGCATTAGTGTTTCTTTCCCGTGCTCATCCTGAATCAACAATGCATTTACGCTTACATCGAGCACAGTGCCATTTTGAGTTACCATCTTTTCTTCGATACCCCAGAGTTCTTTCTTCTCAATAAAAATTTTATCAAGATTTTGAAGTGCTTGTTGGTGATACTCCGGTGGATATAGTTTAAGAAATGATTCGCCTATCAGTTGATCCTTGGTATAGCCAAGCATCCGTGCTTCTGTTTGATTACAACTTACAATAATGCCCTCTCTGTTAACAATGTGTGTCATATCTGGTGAATTTTCAAAGAGATCAATGTACCGTTCCTCCGATTTTCGTAATCGTTCGAAGAGATTGGCATTCTCAAGTGCTACAGCTAATTGATTGGCAAAGGCCGTCATTAAGTCCGCTTGTTTTGCATGCAATGCTGTTGGCGATGTGCTTGCTACAACAATGATCCCAGAAAATTCCCCACGTGTATAAATTGGAACTGAAATCCACGAACGAATAGAGCCATAAACCCACTGTGTTTGCTCTTTAGCGTTTTTGGGGTATCGAATGATACATGTTGTGTGGAGTTGTTCATAGAGTACATTGTCATACGAAATTATTGTATCAAAAAGTTTCGGTACTGTATCCACTGTAGTATGTGCAGATACTAACTGCAAATGGTTTCCATCGACCCGATAAATCCACCCATATTCAACACTGAGGAGATCAACTATAACTTGGAGTGCATTCGATAAGACACTTTGAAGGTCAACAGTTTTATTGATAGCATGTGCAAATGTATTTAATGCAATGAGTTCTTGTTTTTGCTCTTCTAGAATTCGACCATACTTGAGCGTAATTATTACGATAATAAATCCAAAAACACCAACAGTAATAACACTGCCAAAGAGAAGCCACTCAAATTTCTGTCCACTTGTTAAACGTACAGACACTATCGTTATAAGTGAAACGACTACAGCTGTTGAAATTGCAATTTGCGCTTGTTCGACCGGACCAAGAGAAAGTCGAAGTTTTTTTAGCCTTCGGAAGAGTACCATCGCCTCCTGCGTTCTTTACGAAATCTACTGATCTGCTAGTATTTTCGATAATGTCGTTTCAATATCCTGCTCGTGAAATGGCTTTACTAGGTAGTCCACTGCACCTAGTGTACGCGCAACTCTTCGTGCCTCAAAATCGTCGATCCCAGATAAAAAAACAACAGGCGTTTGTGCATACGGCTGATTTTCTTTTAACTTATGCAAAAAATCAAACCCGTTCATGTCTGGCATTAATACGTCTGCCATGATTAAATCGGGTTTAAATGATGAAAGCGTTTGAAATGCCTCAGAAGCACTCCCAACCGTTCGCACAATATACCCCTTCATCTCCAAAAAGCTTTGAAGTAGTTTTTGCCAGGAGGGCTCGTCATCTACAACGAGTATTTGCTTTTTGCGTTGCATATAGTAAAAGTACAAAGCTTTAATAAGGAATGCAATCAAGCAATAAAAATTATCATTGGGTATCTGGTATAAATCCTAGTTTAACCATTCCCACTTCGTACCATTGGTGAGGGAGGCCTTGGACTGACCATAGTGCAACATGACGAATAGGTATTGACATGGGTAACTCCTTAGCAA
>JAOAFT010000024.1 GCA_026416125.1 Bacteroidota bacterium | reverse complement strand
AAGATATGGATATACCATAAGAAAAGAAATGTGCGCTTCATAGACTTATTCACATTTGTAAGACAAATACGCTCGTATATAAAAATACAGTCAACTTTGCTTGAAAGAAAGAGAAATTTTAAGTACCAACGAGAGAGTAAATGAATTATAGCGAAAAAAGGTGATTGATAGGAGTTCGGAAAAAATCTGTTGCGATAACTTGATATTGCAAGGTACGGATCCTTGCTTTTCTCGATCTCGCAATGTATGTTTGTAAAAGTTGTATTTTGTTCTTTTCTAAATACGTTTCGGTGTCCCACGAGTATACAGTGGGATGAAAAGGGAATTCCGTACGTCATCAATAGACAAAGCGGAAGCTGCCCCGCAACTGTAGTTCCCAGAATGCGGTAGCATTCACCGTTCAACCAAAGTGTGTCACTGTCTCACCATCGAGATGGGAAGACCGTTGAACGTGGGAAGAGCCAGGAGACCTGCCGAAACGTTCAAATGCTCTTGCTGAGCGTATAGTCTCGAAACCTTCGCGGGAAGGTGGTGCGAGCAGGGATTAAGTGTACGTTGTGCTGCCCCAATCTCTCCCGAGGTTGGGGCTTTTTCTTTACTTAATAAACCACAAATATAATATAAGGAGGCAATACAGCTATGCGCTTTATACTGGTTCTCATTTCCGTGCACACATTTTCAATGTTTGTTCTATCGAATGATATTGACACGAATCGTACCTACCTTGCACACGATGTTGTCGTAACCGCAACTCGACTTGCATCAAGTTCTGCAGACGTTGCAGCATCTGTGCATATTCTTTCAGGTAACATACTTACTCGGACACCTCTACCGACTCTTGCAGACATTTTGTGTACGGTTGAAGGTGTATACGTCCAAAACTATGGCCTAACAAGTGGAAGTAAGAGTATTTCGTTCCGTGGCTTTTCTCCAACAAACTCGCTCATTCTCTATAATGGTATACCATTGAACAATCCACAGTATGGTGGTATTGATCTTGCAACGCTTCCACTTCAAGCACTCGATCGAGTAGAAATTGTCCATGGCGGGACATCGTCACTCTACGGAGAACATGCCACAGGTGGTGTTATTCACATGGTTACACGGAATCCAAGAAAAGAATTTCACTCGAAAGCATTTATAGGTGGCAGCTCCTTTTTAGGACGTTCATACGGCGTACAAGCTGAAGGGTCAATTGCCTCATTCGGTCTCCTTGGCGGAGTATCCTATGAGAGTGGAAAGGACAACTATCCATACTTCATCGGTACAACAGAATTACGACGATCGAATGCCGATTACCAACGAAGACATTTCTTTACAACAGCAACGTTCAATGGTATTGAGAAAGTTGACATTCGTACTACAGCAGAGTTTGTCAATATTGAACAAGGCGTGCCTGGCTCTCTCTCTTGGCTTACACCGAAAGCACGCCAACACGATAAAATTTTTAGAGCAATACTCAATACACGAATGACAATCACCGACGAGATGACTCTCCGTGCAGATGCCTATTCAATTACTCAGACACAGAACTACAGAGAACCATCTGTATGGACTCCCACTGATCTTACATACGAAACAAAGCAGAGCGGTGCATCTATCCTCGGCGAATTTTCCATTCGTGATAATGTTCGACTCCTTGGTGGTGCAAGTATCAACGGTTGTAAGCTTTCCTCAAGTGGTCTTTCATGGGGGGTGCCTCTTACACTGAAGCCAACTCGTACAGGAACATCGTTTTGGATTGTTACTGACTATGTGCACCAAACAAGTTCGCAAGTATTCGATCGTACAATTTTTACTCTAAGTAGCCGTTATGATTCCTACTCAGATATTAACGAGAGCGCGTTATCACCGAAGATAGGTATTACTGTTCGTATACTACGGGTATACGATTTCCGGGTGTGGGCAAGCGTTGGGAAGAATTTCCGCGCACCAACGTTCAATGACCTCTACTACCCCAACTATAGTAATCCGTCACTCAACCCTGAGCGCTCAACGTCGTACGAAGTCGGTGTGCGAAGTACCCTCGACGGAAGCGGAATCCACACTGTACGGGCAAATTATTTCAACAGTATTGTGCAAAATAAAATCGTACTCAACCCACAGTGGATTCCGTACAATATTGGTAAAGCAGAACACACAGGACTTGAACTACGGTACGAGTACCACGCACCCTCAAATACTTTCGATGCATACGCCGGAGCATCGTTTGTAGATGCACGGAAAACGTACATGGTCGGTAATCCAGATCCATCGTATGGGAAAAAGCTTCCCAATGTACCGCTATCGACTGGAGTTATTGGGTTTACCACTTCGACTATTCTTGGTACAATAGCTATGAATACAGTATTTACAGGAAAACGTTACACAGACGAACTCAATACCGCTGTGCTCCCCGCTCATGCTATTACAGATGCTTCGTACTCAACCACATTCACTGTGGGATTTATAAAAGCAACGTTTACATTTACATTGAGTAATGTCTTCGATGTTCAGTACAGTATCGTCAACGACTATCCTATGCCAGGAAGAACATTTAAGTCACTATTTACTTTTGAATACTAGAATGACTGCGCCTCACTGCTTACCTAGTGGGGCGCGTTATTCATCTGGAGGTTATCGAGGCTGAGAAAGTTAGGGTGACAGGTACTGCTTTAAAAAATGACCTGTATACGACGCTGGATTTTCTGCAACCATTTCAGGAGTACCTGTTGCTACGATATATCCACCGTCATTTCCTCCTTCAGGCCCCAAATCAATAATCCAGTCTGCTGATTTGATAACATCAAGGTTATGTTCAATTACAATGACCGTATTCCCCTTCTCAACAAGTTTGTTGAGAAGATCTAAGAGCATTCTTACATCTTCAAAGTGTAATCCTGTGGTTGGTTCATCGAGAATGTAAATTGTTTTCCCTCCGGATCCTTTTACGAGTTCTGTTGCAAGTTTAACTCGTTGTGCTTCACCACCTGAGAGAGTTGTTGCTTGTTGACCGAGTCGAATGTAGCCTAACCCAACATCAAAAAGTGTTTTGAGATAGTGATTGATACGTGGATGATCTGAAAACAGTGTGAGCGCTTCTTCCACTGTCATATCAAGGATGTCGGCAATTGATTTTCCTTTGAAATGTACTTCGAGAGTTTCTCGATTATACCGTTTTCCTCCACACACATCGCATGGAACGTACACATCGGGGAGAAAACTCATTTCAATTCGTTTCAAGCCTGCTCCTTCACATCCTTCGCACCGTCCACCATGAACATTGAAACTGAAACGACCTTGTTTGTACCCGCGCAACTGTGATTCTGGTAACTGAGCAAAGAGAGTTCGAATGTCAGTAAATAGCCCTGTATAGGTTGCAGGGTTTGATCGAGGTGTTCGGCCAATTGGTGTTTGGTCAACATCAACAACTTTTTTGACATACTCTAAGCCTTCAATTGAACGATAGGGCAATGGTACTAACAGTGAATTATAGCAATGATGGGCAAGTATAGGATAGAGCGTTTCATTGATGAGTGTTGATTTACCCGAGCCGCTGACACCTGTAACACAGATAAAGACACCAAGTGGGAAATCCACTGTAATATTCTTCAAGTTGTTCCCAGTTGCACCATGAAGTGTAAGTTTTTTCCCATTCCCCCTGCGACGTCGAGGAGGTACAGGAATTACCCGTTCACCACGGAGATACTGTAGTGTTAAGGATGTCGTTTGTCCATTCTTTCTACGATTTGAAAGTAATACTTTTGGGTTTCCTTCTACAACAACAGATCCACCATGCTCACCAGCTCCAGGACCAAGATCAATGAGATAATCTGCTTCCATCATCATTTCTCGATCATGTTCTACAACAATGACGGTATTCCCTAAATCCCGTAAAGCTTTTAACGATTGGATGAGTTTAATATTGTCACGCTGGTGGAGGCCGATGCTTGGTTCATCAAGTATGTAGAGAACACCTACTAATTGACTTCCGATTTGTGTTGCAAGTCGAATACGTTGACTTTCGCCACCGGAAAGTGTATATGCAGGACGGTTCAATGTAAGGTAATACAATCCTACATTGAGGAGAAACTCAAGACGGCTCGTAATTTCTTTGAGAATTGGATGAGCAATCGTTGCTTTCCGTTCACTCAAAGTAAGCGTTTTGAACAGTACTAGTGCTTCGTTGAGGGGACGGTGCACAATGTCAGTAATTGAATACATTGCATTCGTAGCCTCGTCTTCTAGTTTGACTGCCAAGCTGGATGGCTTTAAACGACTACCATTGCACACTGAGCACGGTTTTGCAACCATAAATGCTTCAATATGTTGCCGTACATCCGACGATGTTGTATTCTGATACATTGTTTCAAGGATACCGAAAACACCATTAAACCGATGGTAGTAATACTGCTCTCCATGGGACGAGTTGTACGGGATTGGAATGGTTTTCTCCCCCGTACCGTACAGAAGTGTCTTGCGAGCATTTTCTGTGAGCTCCCTGAGTGGAGTGTCAAACGTAAACGAATACTCTTTTGCTAGTCCTTCTAATTGTCTGAAAATCCATATATCCCGAGGTTTCCCAAATGGTGCGATTGCACCATCCCGTATGGAGAGCGTCCAATCTGGAATAATGCGATCGAGGTCGAATTGTTTCTGCTCACCAAGGCCTTCACACTCAGGACAGTACCCAACAGGTGTGTTGAACGAAAATGACAAGGGAGTGAGCTCTTCGTAACTGGTACCACACTCATGGCATGCATAGTGTTGACTGAAAAGTTGATCAGATTTCCCGTCGTGTACAATAAGAACACCATCACCGTACTGAAGAGCAGTCTCAACTGATCCTGCAATACGACTTCGTTGTTCGGACTTCATAACAATTCGATCGATAACAATCTCAATAGTATGGAGTTTGTACCGATCGAGTTTCATCCCTTTCTCTATCTCTCGAAACACACCGTCGATGCGTACACGGAGGAACCCGTCGTTTAGAATCTTCTCAAAGAGTTCCTTATAATGCCCTTTTCGTGAACGAACAACCGGAGCTAGAATGTGTAGTCTGCTACCTTTAGGATAAGTAAGGATAG
Source organism: Bacteroidota bacterium (assembly GCA_026416125.1). Taxonomy (GTDB): domain Bacteria; phylum Bacteroidota; class Ignavibacteria; order UBA10030; family UBA10030; genus JAOAFT01. The sequence continues at coordinate 27,556 of JAOAFT010000024.1, read as the reverse complement.
CATCAATGATTTGATCGACCGATTGGCGGTGTACTTTTATTCCACATTGAATACAGTACTGGGTACCAACACGAGCGAAGAGTAGTCTGAGGAAATCATAAATTTCCGTCACTGTTCCAACCGTTGAACGAGGGTTGGCAGTCACTGTTTTTTGCTCGATGGAAATTGCAGGACTTAAACCATCGATACGATCACAGTCTGGGCGTTCCATCATGTCAAGGAATTGACGTGCGTACGCGGAAAGACTCTCAACGTACCGGCGCTGGCCCTCTGCGTAAATTGTATCAAAGGCAAGACTCGATTTCCCTGAGCCAGAGAGGCCAGTTAAAACTGTAAGTGTTCCTCGTGGAATATCAACGTCAATATTCTTCAGGTTGTGTACCCGCGCACCACGTACGATGATGGTTCGATCATCCATAGAATAGTAATGTAAAAGGTGTTTGAGTGAAAAACAATTGATGCCAAACAATAAAAAAGTAATACAAAAAAAACTACTGTAAAGGTATCCGCAAAAATTCTAAATGTAGAAAAATTGATACCCAATGGTTGAGTTTACCAGGTTATCACACCATCAAAGTATGACAAACGTTAATTCAACGACGTTGCATACAATAAATTGCAGAAAAATTATAAACAGTATGCTTTTTTTCAAGTTTCCTGTATCAGAACAATTTCGTACTTTATTCACACTTAAATTGTACCAATGATTCACTAATTCTTGGATTTATAAAAGTGGAGATGTGGAACTATATTCTTGATACCCTCATCGTACTTTTCTTCGTCTTCCTCAATGGGTTCTTTGTCGCAGCAGAATTTGCCATAGTGAAAGTACGACTTACGCAATTGAAACCCCTTGTCCATCGAGGAAATTGGCGAGCAAAGGTCGCATACAATCTCGTAACACATCTGAACGCTTATCTCTCTGCCACACAGCTTGGCATTACCATGGCGAGCCTTGCCCTCGGATGGATCGGAGAACCACTTGTTGCTGAACACCTGAAACCACTTTTCCTATCCATTGGAATCCATTCTCCTGGGACCGTTCATGCATTCTCATTTGCTGTAGCCTTTTCCATCATCACGTTTCTCCACATCATCCTCGGTGAACTGGCACCAAAGTCACTTGCAATCCTCAAGCCACAACAAACAACACTCGTCGTTGCCTATCCACTACAAGTATTCTATTTCATCTTCAAACCACTCATTTGGTCGCTGAATGAATTTGCAAACCTTATCCTCCGACTCATGGGATTCCGTACTGTTGAAGTGAACGCACTTGAACACTCTGAAGAAGAATTACGCATCATTCTCGCACAGGGACACAAAAGCTCACCTACCTCTAGGACTATCCTTCTGAATGCAATGGACTTCCACCAAAAACAAGCTCGTCATGCAATGGTACCACGAAAGAATATAGTTGCAATGCCACTATCACTGAGTACTGACCAAGCTATTGCATTCATGCGCCAACAAAAGTATTCTCGTATTCCAGTATATGATGGTACGATTGATAACATTGTCGGAATTGTTTACACAAAAGACATTTTTAAAAGTGAGAAGTACAAATATCCCGATTTCTCTCTCCACGCGGTTATACGTGATGCAATTTTTCTACCTGAAACTGTTCCCCTTGAACATGTGTTAACTACAATCCTTCAAAAGAAAATACACATGGTTATTCTCGTCGATGAGTATGGTGGTACAGCTGGATTAATAACGCTTGAAAACGTCCTGGAAGAGCTCGTTGGAAGTATCCAAGATGAGTACGATCGAGAAGCGCCAGAAATTGTGAAACTTTCAGACACTGAGTACCTTATCCATGGTTCTTGCACAACGAACGATATTGAACGACTTCTCGACGTTGAGCTCTCACCATACGATATTCGTTCGATCAATGGGTATCTCACAGAACAGCTTGGTCGTTTTCCCAATGTCGGTGAAGTATTTATGACGCAAGGTATAGAGTTTCACATTGAAGAAGTACGAGAAAACACTGTTGAGCGAGTACGTATAAAAAAACTTCCTACAGAATCGTAATGACAGTACTACCCAAAAACATCCTTAGCCTTTTCTGGGGTCTTTTTGCAACTCTTATAGTAGGGACCATGGCATTGGTTTGATGCACTCTATATGACCATCATTACACTTGCAACTGTTGGATACGGCGAAACACATCCCTTATCGCCTGCAGGTCGAGTTTTTACTGTCTTTCTCATTCTTGGTGGAATGGGTCTTATACTCTACATTGTATCCGAGCTTACGCAGTTCATCATCGAAGGTGGTATTCTCGGCATCGTAAGGAGACGACATATGGAACACAGGCTAAAAAAATATCTCAACACTACATTGTGTGTGGCGCTGGGAAGTACGGAAAATATGTTCTTGAAGAACTCCAACGAACACGACGTCAGGTTGTTGTTATTGATAAGGATCATGTACGAGTTTCTGAACTCCTCCAACAGAATATAGTAACAGTTGAAGGCGATGCTTCACACGATGATATTCTTCGTACTGCAGGTATTGACCGTGCTCGTGGACTCATTGCAACGCTTCCCGATGACAAAGAAAATCTCTTCATCGTCATTACAGTCCGAGGGCTAAATCCTTCCCTTCGCACCGTGGCAAACGTCAACGATGTAAGTGTACGAGAAAAATTCCTTTGGAGTGGCACCGATGCAGCAGTCTCAGCAACCTACATTGGTGGGTTACGAATGGCTTCAGAGTGTATTCGACCTGAAACAACAAATTTCCTCGATGCAATGCTTCGCAATAGTTCAAATCTTCGCGTTGACCAAATTACACTTTGCCCACAATCGAAGTATGTTGGTAAAAAGCTCTACGATGTACAACATTTCCATGAAACAGGAGTGCTCCTTGTAGGGTTACAGCGTATAAATGATTCATCGGTTATTTTTAACCCACCACAAACAACTCTTCTTCAATCTCACGATATACTCATTGTGATCGGCACGGCTGAGCAGCGAGAACGATTGCAACGAGAACTGTCATCGTAACTTACTACGCAGCAATACTTTCACGTACAATATGTGAGAATTCTGCGTAGTCAATAGGTTTCTGTACAATTGCTAGAGCTCCATCACGAAGTACACTTTGCGTTGCATCTTCATTTACATACCCTGTTACAATCAGTACTTTTACTGTGCGATTTATATTCCGTAAATCGTAGAATGTATCTTTTCCATTTTTCCCAGGCATTACCATATCAAGAATAACTAAATCTATCGTTGAAGCATGTTGTCTGTATAACTCAATTGCTTCGGTACCATTCCGCGCACTAAGGACAGTGTAACCCTGTGATTGGAGCAAATCACGTGTCACTTGCAGTACCATATCTTCATCGTCAACCAGAAGAATGGTTCCAGTACCCTTGTTAATCTCTGCTTTCTTTGTTTGTACTGTATTTCGTTCTCCTTTCCGTTCGTACGCTGGGAGGTAAATTGTAAAAGTTGTTCCTTTACCAACTGTACTCATTACCTCGATGTGTCCTTTATGGCGTGTAACAATACCATAGACAACGGCTAACCCTAAACCAGTACCTTTTCCAACTGGTTTTGTGGTGAAAAAAGGTTCAAATATTTTTGGGAGAATCTCTGGCGGAATACCAGTTCCTGTATCTTCGATTTTCATAACAACGTACTTGCCTGGTTTTAAGGATGGCGGTACTTTCTTAGTAGTGTGATCGAGATGAGTCATTGATGTTGTAATCCGAATTGTACCACCAGTTGGCATGGCATCGCGAGCATTCAGGGCAAGATTCATGATTACTTGTTGTAACTGTGTCTCATCGGCTTCAACATCTTCTAAGAATGCATCGAGCCCCATTTCAACATGGATCTCTTTTGCAAGCGATCGCTCAAGGATGTGTGTAGTTTCCAAAATTACATCATTTAAACAAACAATCTTCTTGTTAAGGATGTTTTTTTGTGAAAAATCCAGCAATTGCCGTACTAAATTAGCAGATCGTTTCCCGGCATTTTCTATAATATCGCAGTACTGATTCAATGGCGAATCACTGTTCAAATTCTTACGTAGGAGGTGAACTCCAGAAAGGATAACACTCAGCATATTGTTGAAATCGTGAGCAATTCCTGAAGTCAATGTTCCAATGCTTGCCATTTTTTCTGTTTGCAGCAATTGATCCTCACGCGTTTTTAATTCCTTTAGTGCCTGCTGAAGCTGTGCATTGACAGCAGCAAGTTTATTCCTACTTATTTCTAGTTCTTCTGCATGTTTCAGGAGTCGTACACGTTGTTCCATAAGTACCCGGTCAATTGAAATGAGGCCTACATATTTTTCATTTTCTACAACAACTATATCCTCATAGATCGAATCTTGCTTTCGTGCAAGAGCCCACTGCACGACATCGTGGAATGAACTATCACTCTTGACAATGAGAAACTCACGAAGCATTAGTTCTGTAACTGGTCGTTTTTGGTACAACGCAAATCCGAATTGACTGGAAAGTGCATCCGCTGTTTTTTTGTATGAAAGAAATCCTATTGGTTTATCATTTTCAACAACAACAAGCGACTGTGTTTTGTATCGCTCGAAATACTTCATCAGCTCTTCACCAAGAACATCCGGACTAATAGGTGGTACTTGGTGTATAAGTTTATAGAGCGTCGATTCCTTACTCACCATTACCATAGAACTCCTTTATTATTCGCCACTTCGTGTTTGTATAAATATGATGAACATTCTCTCTGTGTGTGTAAAAATACCGTAAAATTACAGTGAAATTTTTACTCCTGACAACAAGCTACACAATGGTAACAAAAGTATAACATATACGTTCTTGAGTATACATATTGTTCAATGTATCTTTGGGACAACGGTATCGAAGTAGACGTACCGGAGTCCATTTAAGTACAATCATCGACTCTATTTGGCTAGGAGGTATCAATATGAAAAATGCAAATGTCTTACTCATACCACGGTATGAAAAAATCGATCTTTTGCTTTATCATCAAAATTTTGAAAAAGCACTCCTTGAAGTAGAGGAACTCCTTCAACATGAACCAACGAATTTCTATGGGAAAGTATTGAAACACCGTTTGGAAACCATTATTCTAGAAACCACTACAACAAGCACAAACCATACTCAAAAGAAAATAATCACAGCACTTCAGCAGTTATGCAAAATGGCAATCGCACGTGTTCTCAAACTATCGGTAACAAACCGAATTACACACATGAATGAAACCCTCAGACAACGTGCACTGGAAGAAAAATCGAATGAATGGTTACGACATGCAAGGCAACACTTTCACGCTCATAACTATGAAGAAGCCTACCAAGAAGTAACCCGTGCATTACTCCTTAATCCCTCAAACACTGAAGCTCTCCAACTCAAACGGATACTCACACAGCACATCACTAAAAATCAAACCAAAACACCAGAATACGATGACCCTGTGCATATAAGTCCACTCCCACAACTTGCAGATTTCCCCACATCCACAGTAACAGTCCATGATAAAATTCTTGCTTGTATCGAGTTTGCGGAGTACTATCGTGCGCAAGGTGATATCGAAACTTGCAAAAAGTACATATTAGAAGGGTTATCGTACGATCAGAACAACGAAGTGCTCCGAACATTGAAACGTGAACTTGATGAGCAGGAAGTAACCGCATAAAAGCCAAACCCCAAATACATCGCGTCTGTTAATTTATTGTTAACACCTGCATACCTTCTTGTAAAACGTTGAACATCACGCTAAATTCGACACAATGAAAGTATCATCTTTTTTCTTTGAACAACTGTTACGGCAATTCGGTGTACCAGCGAGAGCAATCAAACACTTGCATATCGTTGGGTCACTTGCAGACGTTGGTGGCCGCGGTTTTCCAGAAGAGTTATTCCACCTCAGTGCCCCTATGATCACCCGTGGCTTGTTGAACTTCGCTATTTTCCAAATGAAGCGTGAATGGATATACCCATACTGGGTTCATAAACAACTCGATCCAACAGATAATTCCTTCATACCGCGTTCACAGAACCCACTCATGATAAATATTACCCACCGAAATTGGACGATGCTTGGGAGTCCTCACGGTCAACACGAAGCCATTGTCGATCCACGCGGTGTTATGACACCACTCCCTCGCGAATGGTCAATTGATGTCTATCTCATCAATGAGGATGGCTGTTTCTTCCCCTCATTTATTGAACCAATGTCACAGGAGTACGATACTACAGCACCGCTTATCACAACAACATTTCGATATGGGAACCATATACTTACTCGGCGCGCATTTGTGGACACTACATCAAAAGGTGTTGATGTAGTATTCGAATCAGCAAGTGTTAGAAATTCAACCCCCAATAATACATCCGGGTACGTCATCATTGCAATACGACCATTTAATCCTGAAGGTGTGGCACCAATTTCTTCACTAACTTGGAATCCTCCACGTACTCTCTACGTCGATCACAGAATTGGTGTTGTATTCAACGAGGAACCGACCACTGTGCTTCTTTCGAATTCGACTGCTGGAGATCTCGCTGTAACGTTAAAAACAATGCACTCACAACAGAGACTTGATCAATATCTTGAAGAATTACACAGTACTCCTTCTTCTATTCGATGTGAGAGTGGCTTAAGTCACGCTCTCTGCATTTTCCGTATTTCAATAGAGCCTTACTCAGAAACAAGTATTCATTGGAGTGTGGCACTCGATTCACCAGAAGCACCGATACACGACACACCACGATCAACATGGAAAGTCTCGTTTACCACACACCATCAAACACATCAAAAACGATGGGCTCGTGAGCGATTGAAGGGTGCATCAATAACGTTTGGTACGAAGGACTTCCAAAACATTTTCGATGCGAATGTTCTGTTTCTCTTACAACTCCATGATGATGACTTTATATCACCTGGTCCCTACCTGTATCATCAATTCTGGTTCCGGGATGCAGTACCAATGCTCCATGCACTCAACCGGCTTGGGTACTTTCAACGCGTTCAACAAACGCTCGATGCTTTTCCTGCTTATCTTCAAACAAATGGTTTTTTTAAAGCCCCTGATGGAGAATGGGATTCAAATGGAGCCGTGCTATGGATCCTGAAACAGTACTATACACTTACCCACCGAACTGCATGGTTAAAAAACTTTTTCCAGTACGTTGAAGTAGCTGTAGATTGGATACTCAAGAAACGAACTGAACATCAATTCCCTTTTAAAAATCACCGTGGTCTTTTACCACCAAGTATAAGCGCTGAACACCTTGGAACTGTTGACCAATACTACTGGGATTCATTTTGGTCTTTTGCTGGGATTCGATCAGCCATACACCTTGCATCAGCACTTGCTAAGAACGAACATTACCTAAAATGGTCGCGAGAGCTCGATGCATTCACTGACGATTTGAAAACTTCCATACAAGAAGTATCAACACGACTTGGTGCTTCACTCATTCCTGCTTCACCTACTCGACCGTTTGACGAAGGAGCTATAGGTTCTATTTGTGGCGTCTACCCACTTCGAATACATGATCTCGCACCAGAACAATTTAGTAATACTGTACATGAGTGTACTCGTCGGTATGTCTCAGATCGTGGATTTTACCACCCGTTCATCCATTCCGGCTATAACCCTTACCTCACGCTCCAACTTGCACACGCGTACTTAGTACTGAACAATACACACAAAGCATGGGATATCGCATTAACAATATTGAACCACTGCAAGCAACCATACTCGCTTCCTGAAGCACTTCACCCTAGAACTAATGGAGGTGTTATGGGTGATGGAAATCACGGGTGGGCAGCTGCAGAAATCGTACTCTTCTTTCTTGAAGCACTGGTTTCTGATGATGGTACCGTTTTACGACTCTTTCAACACGCCGGCCCCTTGGTTACTTGGGGTTACAATCTCTCATGTCACAAGCTACCTACAACGTTTGGTACCTTATCTTTCACACTGGAGTATCACTCCGAAACAAAAGGCGTTCTTGCGCTCACCTTCGATGCTCAAGAACCACTGAAACCTTCAACCATTGAGATTTACTTTCCATTTCCGCTTGCACGGATAGTCTCCTCACCGCCAAGCATCCTTCTAGCGTACACACCACAGCAAACAACAACGATATGTTCTGTAAAGCAAGAAACTGGTGTACTCGTTTTTGAACGAGTATGATTATAGGCTCCGATACTCTAAATTGTGGATGGAAAACGCAGGTACCGTAAGTGGTTTACTAACGCGATAGAGCTTCTTACGAGCCGGCGAGGTACAGTATGGTATTGGGAGCTGTTTTATTTTCAAAGACCAATAATCATCATTTCTCTCGAGGACATTGTATTTTAGAAACCGAACAGGATCATCGCACACCGCACCAGCTCCATTAACAAACTGAATATTATTACGTTCGTATACCTCATTTCGATGAATATGACCATGAAAAACGTATCGTACTCCAAGCTGCTGAAATAGCTTAAGGAGTTTCTTTCTCTTGCGCATGCGCATCGTTCGCGATTCCACTTTCAACCAAAGCTTACCCGATTCTTGGATATCTGGCTTTACAAGGTCATTGAAGTGGTGGTGAAGTAGCACTATTGTGTAAGAATTTTTAAGATCGTGAGCAGCAGCAAGTCGTTCAAGTGCTTCGTACTGCCCAGCGTCTAACATTCCATTTGAGCCAAGTGGGTTATACCGTAAGGACCATGGTGGAATAGAATTCAAGCCAACAATTTGTACATCATCGAGTTTTTTCACGAATGGATACAACTGAGTTGGGTGTAAGCGTGTACACCCATAGAACGTTTCTGCAAAAAATTGCTGAAATAGTTCAAGTCCCCGTACATAATCAACAGACCGGATGTGTTGTGGAAAACTTAAAATGTCGATTGCTCGATGAGGTCCCCCAAAAATATCGTGATTCCCTGGTACTACTGTCATCCGTTCAGCATTGAGTAATCCAAACGACTGAAATATTTCACGTGCCAAGTAGTAATCATCTTCTTCACCTGTACTCACAATATCACCAGTAACCAAGATATGATCGATCCCATCATGTAACATTTCACGTAACAGCATTTTCAATGACTTCATGTGCTCTCTATAGTATTGCCGACTTACGTGTGTGTCGGAAATATGTGCAATTTTAACAATTTTACCCATGCTATGCTGCCTTTCTTTGCTTGAGTATGCTTTGATGTTCCTCAATAACAACCTCGTAAAGCTTGAAGAGACGGTCGAGAATATTTTTCCAGCTATACTCCTGTGCCCGATTCCAAGCCCGTTGACGCATTGTTTGGACAACATCTGGGTGTGTTATGAGAAATTCAACCTTTGCTGCTAAGTCATAGGCATTGTTTGGTTGAGCAAATAACCCAGAGATACCATCTTCGATAATTTCTGCTGCTCCACCAGCTTTTGCAGCTATTGGAACAAGGCCAGATGCCATTGCTTCCACAGTAACAAGACCAAATGTTTCTGTAACTGATGGGAAAACAAAAATATCGGACGATGCGTAACTCTCTGCAAGTGAAAGCCCTGCGTGGTACCCTAAAAAGTGTGCACCTGGCATCATCGATTCAAACTCACTTCTAGCATGTCCATCCCCAATTACGACCATTTCAAACGAAAGATCACGTTCACGTAAAATTTGATATGCATCAGCAAGTACACGCAAATTTTTTTCCCAAACTAAACGACTTACGAATAACACAATAGGTACATCCCTACTACCAAATTGACGGCGCCAGTGTTCGCTTCTTCTGTGCGGTGAAAAAATTGTTGTATCTACACCGTTAGGTAAGTATACAAGTTTCTCTATTGCATGGTCTCTCAATTCACTGAGGATAGGTAATGTAGGTACAAATGTACAATCCATCTGATTGTAGAACGAACGAATAATCTTCCATGTCATCTCTTCAAAACCAGATAGTCCATAGTATCTTGGATATGTTGGAAAATGCGTATGGTATGTCGCAACAACTGGAATTTGATAGTGCAGTGCATATTTGAGAGCTGCCAAACCCAATGTACACGGACTATTTATATGAATAATATCTGGTCTAAAACGCCCAGTATACTTTGCAAAGGATCTGTACGTGGGAATCGCCAACCGATATGCTTTATGTAGTGGAAAAACAACCGACGGTACCTCGTATACCGGTACAGGACACTCTTCTTTCTTTGGTGCTGTTGACGTTATGGCTATAACGGAATGATTTCTTTCAAGAGCACCCTCGATCATTGTATGAACAACTCTTGAAACTCCATCCTGACCAATCTTTAGGTTTGCATTAAAATACGCAATATTCATTATGCTTCCTTTCGTTAATCAGCACACAACTAGCACACAACAAATATCGGATTTTCCTTTTAAGGGAATGTTATGCTAAGGTTACCCTTTTTAGAAACAAAATGCGGCACTCGTGTTACCGAATGCCGCACCGGCATGTGTGTAGAAAGAGAAGGGTTGGGAACTATTTGGCAAGAAGCATTTTCTTTGTTTGCGTAAATGAGGAAGTTTTAAGAGTGTAGAAGTATAAGCCCGAGGCAACAGCACTACCGTCAAAGTTAACATAATGCTGACCTTGTGGGTATACTCCATTTGCAAGAACACAAACTTTTTGCCCGAGGACGTTATACACTGTAATAGTTACATGCTCTTGCTGAGGCAAATAAAAGCCTATAGTCGTTGCTGGGTTAAATGGATTTGGGTAATTTTGATACAACGTATACCCGAATGGTAACTCTGCGTTGCCATCCTCAGACTGAACACTTGTTACACCACCAGAATAATCAGTATTTTGTGGATCGAAATTTGTCCACCGAGCAGTCCACTGTAAACTCATTGGTAACGATGGATCGAACGCACCTCGATAGGATACACGAATGAACCACGAGTCACCCGCAAGGCGACCACTAGAATAATTGGTACCAGCTGTTGCAGCTTCTGAACCTGGTAATGGTCGTGGATCGTTAGTGCCATCGAGAGCAAACGCTTTTTGCGTTAATCCTACTGCCCACGCAGTGCGTGGCAAAGTATCTTTGTTACCAAATTCTGGTGTTAAAAACCAGTTACGAATATTAAATCCAGTTGGAAGACCAGCAGATGGACTTGAACTCACTTGGAGCACGCTGGTAGGTGCAGCTAAACTCGTATTTCGAATTTCCAACCGACCTTCTAATGCTGCTAGTTGAGTTAATGAATCGCGCAAGTTGATCCCTTTTCTCCACCCAACTAAAATTGAATTATAAATACTAAACTCTGAAGCACGTCGAATCAATGCAGTATTATCCCACTTTGAGTTCAAGTTGTTTGCTTCGGTGGAATCCCATGCTGGACCAATTAGGGTTACGTTGCTAATACGTGCATTTGTCCGAGGCGTCGCTGTGTATGGCGCTCTCCCCTCATTATCAGATTCGAAGCCATTTGAAGCACCTGCAGCAGAGGCATCAAAAATCATTGGATCTCGTTTCACATACACAAATTGAATTTTGCCTGAGTATCCAAAATCGGTATCAATATTATCATCAAGATTTCTCCAACTCACAAGGTATCGCGCATTGACAGTACCACCAAAAAATTCAAAATCATCGTCGTTACCAAAACTAACTTGTACATATTCAATAAGTGTTCTATTCCCCACACCACCAAGAGTTAAACCATTGCTTTCGTTATCCTGACTAAAAACACTCCCAGCAAATTCAATACGTACGTACCTAAACACTCCACTGGAGTCTGCAGGATCGTTTCCGCCGTACATCGCATCAGAATTTGGAATCGTTCCAAATCCCCCTTCCACTTGTTGTGTTGTTGGTTTATTCGTTGGGGCATTACCAAGAATTATTACCCCTCCCCAATCACCCGGACGACGCTGCCCAGGCGGCTTTGAGCTTGTGAAGACAATTGGCTCCGTTGGCGTGCCGGAGGCAAAAATTTTAGCTCCTCTTCGAATAATCAACGTACCAGCTGACGCTGAATCACCAAGAATGAGTGTACCTGCTTGAATTGTAATACTCGATAAGCTATCAACAAAGTACCATCCTGTGAGGATATATGTTGTATCTTTATACAACGTCACATGTCCCACTTGATGATATGGCTCACGGAAATGAGCAGAACCTGTTCCTGGCCCCAACACCCGCTGAGGACGTGCGGCATACACTATACTATTTACTGCAAGGACCACACATAACAGAGAAAATATTCTTTTCATGAAGTACTCCTTTGATTAGTGAATACATTGAGTTATTTACGTTATCTTACAATGTGTACGAAAGTTGTAACGAGTATGACCGACCAACATTAATAACCTCAAATGGAAGCTTTTCACGAGTATACTCACGCTTACTCCCAGTGAGATTCTTAATGCCAATCTTCAACTCCAACCCTTCTTGAAGCGGTTGTGAAACTGTTGCATCAATTGTTTCTCTTGCTTCTTCGTACACATCTGCCGCTAAGAATCCTACAGCATCCAATCGCCTTCCAAATTTGTTATAGAGTATATTGAACGATGTCCGATATGTTGGCTCACTGAAAAATATCGATACGTTGATCACGTATGGTGATTGCCCCTGCATTGTACGTTTTGCGTGGACAATACGTGTCGATTGCGAATTCCCTTCGACTGTTGTGAATGATACCGCAGAATATACACGCGTGTAGTTTACTGTTACATTGGACTCATCGAGGTATTTTGCGATGAACCCTAGTCCCTTTCGGAGTTCAAACTCCCACCCTTCATTCACTGCTTTGGGTGAGTTAAACCACGTTCGTGTGCGAGTTGAAGTAAACAAGAGTTGTTCCTCAATCGCATTCGTTATCTCTTTCCTAAAAACACTTGCTGCAATAAGCTCACCAGCCTGTGGGAAATATTCAACACGCAGATCATAATTATTAGCCTTCGCTGATTGAAGATTTGGGTTCCCACCAACAATTTCGTAGCGAATAAAATCATAGAATCCAGTCTTTGCAATCTCGCGGAACTCAGGTCTGTTCACAGTTCGTGAGTACGCCCCACGAATATTCATTGCTGGCGTGATTGCATACGTAATATTCACTGACGGTAAAATATCAACATCCTTCAATTCATTGCTCTCATAAACAATTGGTTCAGACAAAGACCGTGGAATTCGTACTTTAATAACACTTTGTTCAACACGAATACCACCAACAACACGGAAATACATATCACCGAAAAGTGTAACGGGTACGTCAGCCATTCCATACACTGCTTCCAAATTTTGATTACCAGTGTACCGGTCGGAAGGTTTCGATACTTCGGTAAACAAGAATTTCCCATAACCGTAGTGTTCCGGGCGATATATTTCGCTCAATGGAAGCTGCACCATGCTAGTAGGAATACCACCATAGTAATCGGGCGTTACATCAAAGTACCGAATTCGGAATGTACTCAACCGTCTTTCAAGGAGAGTACCAACTTTAATTTTCGCATTTGCTATTGGGTATGTAAAATCGAACGATCCTCCTGTGTTCCGATCGTTAAGAACACTCCACGAGCGTTTATTCACAGCAGCCTGGTATGGCTCATCAGCTACATCTTTGTCGCGATAGTATGTTACCTCTTTCCTATCTGGTACCTTCTTATCTGAAACAGACGTATAAATTTTCCAATCGAGTGATATCCCGGCTAGATTCTCAAAGTAGTGCTCACCAACCAACTGCCCTGCATATACCGATCGTTGACTCCACTGAAGAATAGTGTATTGATTTTCAAGCGATGTATTTAAATCAGTACCAACGTACTTCCCAACTTGGTCTTCACCACTGTGGTTAAACGTGTTTTTGAAACTTACCTTATGGACACGAGAAAACTTAGCACTGATGTTCGCTAACGCGCCCCAGAGTACTGAATAATCATTTCGTACACCCACACTTGTACGACCCAACGTCACATCATTTAACGATCGTTCATTTCGTTGGTAATTGCTCCGATAAGTAAGGGCAGTTACAATACCGAGTTGTGAATTCTCATCATCAAACGAAAAAACATCCCCGTATGAAATCGAAAACGAAACATTTGCAGGTGCTTTCGTCAGTACTGGACTCCAGGTATTAGGAAGCTTTTGGGCTAACTCCAAGGTATTTGTAAAACCTGAAGGTAATTCCCGCCCCCCATCATCAATACCAAGCCAATCGAGAGTATTCGATTGTGAACGATAGGTAGCACGGAACGTTGTGAGCGTATTGTATGAAGTCCCTAGGGAGAGTTTAATTGTCCGCTTCTCAGGAAAATCGAGCGTATTGAGCTGCACTAATCCTCCAGTAAAATCACCCCGGAGTTCGGGTGTTGCGCTCTTAACAACAACGATGTTCTCAAGAAGATTCGCTGGCAAAATATCGAATGAAAAACTCCGTTTATCGGCCTCGAGGCTTGCAAGTGTCGTCCCATTGAGGATTGCTTGATTGTACCGATCTGTAATACCTCGTACAAAGACATACTTATTATCAACGAGCGATATACCAGTAAGCCGACGTAACGCTTCGCCAGAGGTTACATCGGGTGCTTTCTTCATCTGATCAGCGCTAACGCCATCACTTACAGTAGCAGCATTTTTCCGTTGCTTAAGTAACACTCCTTCGTACGACATCAATGCTGCACCCTCTACAACTACTTCACGCGATTTTATCGTTTCTGGCTTCAATTGAATGTTCAATGTATACACTGACGCATCGGTCACAGTGAATTGCGGAATTTTTTTCTTACCGTAGGAAAGCGCTGAAACAATAATTGTATATGTTCCTTCTTGTACACCTGTAATGACAAACGATCCTTCTAAATCTGTTGACGCACCACGTGTGGTCCCCTCAAGGTAAACATTGGCACCAATAATTGGCTCACCAGTTTCAGCATCAATTACTTTTCCAACAATTTTTTTCTGGGAAGAGACTTGTGCCTGAAGCACTAACGAAAAGAAAAGAAGTACGGTAAGTACAATTCTATATGTGCGAATTCTTGCCATAGTGAATCTCTTTCTACTTGGTTAAACATTATGCCCTTCTTGCACTACAAAGGTACAGAGCCTATGTTTACCAAGTATTAACACAAGGTTAACGATGTGTAACGTTGGCGATCTTACTCACCAGCATTACTACCGCTACAAAAATAATGTGGACGTATTACGGGAGGATTATTGTGGCGTAATGAAACTGTTACTGTTTGACACAGACCGGTCACACAAGTCCTTGGTCGAGCATTGCATTGGCAACTTTGACAAATCCGGCGATATTTGCACCAGCAAGATAATTTCCTGGTACTCCGTACCGCTCTGCAGTTTCAACGCATGTGCGATGTATATTCTGCATAATTTGTCTCAAGCGTGTGTCCACCTCTTCTTTGGGCCACGGTAACCGCATACTATTCTGACTCATTTCAAGTCCCGATGTTGCCACACCACCTGCGTTTGCAGCCTTTCCTGGTGCATAGAGGATCCCAGCTTCTAAAAATACTTTGACTGCATCAAGTGTGCATGGCATGTTTGCACCTTCTGTAACGCAGATACATCCATTTTTCACTAGCTCTTTTGCATCGTTCTCATCGAGTTCATTTTGTGTCGCACAAGGAAGTGCAACATCCACCTTAATACACCATGGTCGTTTACCTTCGTAGAACGATGCTTTGAACTTCTCTGCGTATGGTCGTACTTCATCACGTGCACTTGCTCGAAGCTGAAGCATGAAGTCTATCTTTTCACCTTTGACACCATCAGGATCATACACGAAACCATCAGGACCTGAGAGTGTAACAACTTTACCTCCTAACTGGTTCACTTTAATTACAGCACCCCATGCCACGTTGCCAAAGCCAGAAACAGCAACAATCTTACCTTCTAAATTTGTATTGCGTGTTTTCAGCATTTCTTCTGCAAAGTACACAACGCCAAAACCTGTTGCTTCGGGGCGTATGAGTGAACCACCCCAGTTGAGGCCCTTTCCTGTCAATACCCCATTGAATTCCCGTGTCAATCGTTTGTACTGACCAAATAGATATCCAATCTCTCGTGTACCAACTCCAATATCACCAGCGGGAACATCGATATCTGTTCCAATGTGACGGTAGAGTTCCGTCATAAAACTTTGGCAAAACCGCATCACTTCGTTATCGCTTTTCCCTTTTGGATCAAAGTCAGATCCTCCTTTCCCTGCACCAAGTGGTAATGTTGTCAGACTATTTTTAAATATTTGTTCAAACGCAAGAAATTTCAAGATGCTCAACGTTACAGATGGATGGAATCGAAGTCCACCTTTGTATGGACCTATTGCACTATTCATTTGCACACGATAGCCACGATTGATTCGTATTCTCCCACTATCATCCATCCAAGGTACACGGAAGATAACAATTCGCTCAGGTTCAACGATTCGCTCCAGAATACATGCTGATCGATACTCTGGGTGTCGTTCGAGTACCGGCTTCAGTGTATCAAACACTTCTTGTACAGCTTGGTGAAATTCCGGCTCGTTTGGATTTTTCGCTTTTACTGTGGACAACACTTCTTCAATGTACTCTGCCATTGAAGCACTCCCTCAGACGTTGAACTCGCTTGCATTTCTACTGCACGCAACGTAAGTTACATTGTATCATGTGAGGTAATGTACTGTGTTTTTATTCAAAAGCAACTTTAGTAAAGCAATGTTTAGAATTATAACAGTGTAGTATAAAAAGGTACACATTTTCCATGTGTGCGTATTTTACAAGACTCGTGTATATGATGAATGAGCATTTTCTATTCACACTTTTATTACCCTCCATGCTCCTTGCACAATCTCCGCCCACGATTACTCTTCCAACTCCCGACACTACTGGTGGCATGCCAATTATGAAAGCTTTTGCTTTACGTGCATCAGAACGCGTGTTCGATACAACAGCACTTCCAATTCAAAAACTGTCAAATCTTCTCTGGGCAGCCAACGGTATAAACCGACCTGGAGAAAGAAAACGAACGGCACCATCTGCCTTAAACGCCCAAGATATTGATATCTACGTGTTTTTATCAAACGGCGTGTATTTATATGACGCAAATCAACATGTACTCATTGGAGTTGTTGAAGGCGACCACCGACAGCTTTTCTCTCGTTCACCAGGAAGTGATCCAATACCTCCTGTTCTTTGCCTCCTTGTCTCCGACATTTCTCGGTTCCGTTTTGGAGTCGACTCAGCACGCCGTGTTTGGGCTGCAATGGATGCTGGTATTGTTTCTCAGAATATCTCTCTTTACTGTGCATCTGCTGGACTTGCAACACGACCGCGTGCCATGATGAATCACCAGAAAGTACGAGAACTCCTCCATTTAAAAGATACGCACATACCGATGTTGAACCTCCCCATTTCACAAAAATTGGGGAGGGAACAACCAAAGTAGAGCTTACCGAAAGAGCGAAAATACATATCGGAGCGCTTCTCGAACAAGTGTATCATCAACATCGTTGATAACAACTGTAGTACCTATTCTTTGCGGCAAAACGTACCGTACACTTTTTCCTACTTTCTTCTTATCCCGTCGAATCGCAGGAAATACCTCCTTCATTGCAAGGTTGGTTTGCTTGAATTTCAATGGAAGAGACCGAATAAGTTCAACAATGCGGTGGAAAGAGTGTTCATCCAAGATTCCCAATTGCATAGCTATGTAACTTTCACCAATAAGCCCCAAGAGAACAGCTTCTCCATGCTTCAATACCTTGAACTTTCCAGCAAGCTCTAGTGCATGGCCGAGTGTATGACCACAGTTAAGAATCACTCGTACTCCCTGCTCATACTCATCTTCACTTACAACTTGAGCTTTTATTCTGGCACATCGACTTTGTGCATAGAGGAGTTCCTCACGAGAGTATCGGAGCAATGATGGCATGTGCGACTCGAGAAACGCAAAGAGCTCTGCATCACGAATAATGCCGTACTTCACAACTTCCCCAATGCCACAGAGAAGCTCCCTTGGTGGTAACGTCGATAAGTAAGAAACATCCTGCCAAACAAAACGCGGTTGATAAAATGCACCAATCATATTTTTCCCAAGTGGATGATTAATTCCGACTTTCCCCCCAATCGAACTATCAACTTGTGCAAGGAGTGTTGTTGGTACGTGGATCAATTGAACACCTCGCTGGTACGTTGCAGCTACAAATCCAACTAAATCACCAATAACTCCCCCTCCAAGGGCGATGAGCACCGACTTTCTACTAATCCCACGCTCAAGAAGTTCTGTATACAATGCATTCGTTCTCCGTAAGCATTTTTGATATTCTCCAGCTGGAATAATAATGAGCGTAGGTTCAAATCCGTGCCGTTGTAACTCGTTGAGCAGTTGACGTGCATACAATGGAGCAACATGCTTGTCAGTAACGAGTACACACTGTGTTGGAATCCCATGGTCTTGGCACGCGGTGGCAAAATGCGATACAAGGTCTGCCCCAATGTAGATTGGATACGAGCGTTTTTCTAACTGCACGTCGATTCGCTGGGTGAGCATCCTATGACTCTTTTATGAATGGTCGAAGTCGTTTAACTATTTCATCAACTGTTACACCAATCGGTTGATTGTCGGTAACAACAGTGATATCGGATTGCGCATAGAATTTTTCACGTTGCTGGAGCAATTCGATTATACGTTGCTCAAGGTGGGCTCCGTACAATGGTTTTCCGGTTGCATCTTTAAGCATCGGACGATCTTCAGCGTGGTACGAAACTCGATGAAGTGCTTCTTGGGGTGATATTTTTAAATACACAAGAATACCATTATCTTTTGCTAGTTGGAGGTTCTCTGGATTTGCTATTGTTCCACCCCCAAGTGCAATAACTGAATCTGTGTATGAGAGTACCTCAGCAAGTGTAGCTCGTTCCAATGAACGAAAAGTTGTTTCTCCCTCGGTCCGAAATATTTCTGGTATGGACTTCTGTGCTTTTTCTTCAATTATCGTATCAATATCGTAAAACCGATAGCCGAGTACATTCGCAAGGATAGGACCGATCGTACTTTTCCCACTGCCCATGAATCCAACTAACAGTACTAACGACCTCTGTTTTTGTGTAGATCCGTCCATCGCCACTCATTAAAGAAAAGGCGCACAGTGTACGCCTCGCGATTCACTACCGATAAAACTTCAACCGGTAGTCCTCTATTGTTGCTTTCTCACGCAACGACGTTAACCAGTTATTTAAGAAAGTACTTTGCTTTTCTTGGAGTATTGAAGAATAAAGAGTTTTACGGACAGCCTTGTAGTGTGAAGAATCAAAGGGTGATTTTGCCGTAAGCTTAATAATGTAATAACCTCGATTTCCTTCAATCGGTTTTGAAATTTGGCCAACATTTAATCCGAGCGCTGTTCCAATAAATTTAAGATCGCGTCCAACACCAGCGGGAAATCCTGACGGTTTGAATGGCCCTGTTCGCTGAGCAGTAGCACGTGGTACGGAAGCAGCTGCCGCAATGATATCAGCATTCAGAGAAAGCGATTTATAGAATGCTTCCACCTCGGGGTAAATGAGTTCCAATTTTTTCTTGTGAAGAGCAATACTTCGAAGCATTGGTTTAACTTCCTCTAAAGGACGCATTTCATCGTCCCTTACCGCGCTTACTTTGCACACAATATAACCTTGCGCCATACTCAATGGGTCACTAATAGCACCTACTTTATTGGTAAAAGCAAAAGAAACAACTCCATCGTGTAACCCAATTCCAGGAATATACCCCCCTTTTGTAAACTCTGGAGTTTCACGAACAGTGTATTGACTATGCTCCGCAGCCTTTTCAAAGCCTTCCTCCTTCGCTAGGTACACAAAGTCTTGTGCCTGTTGGTAAACGTAATCACGTGTTTCCGGGCTTGGTTTAATTTTCAGTGTTAACGCTGCGAGTTTTACTTCTTTCTTACTCCGTCCCTCTACTTTGATAATGTGGTACCCAAACTGCGAACGTATTGGACCTGTAATTTGACCAACAGGAGTTCGAAACATCGCATCTTCGTATGGCTTGACGAAAGTTCCACGTTTTGCCCACCCAAGATCACCACCACGAGCAGCTGAACCATAATCTTGGCTATACTTTCGTGCAAGCTCAGTGAAATTTGCTCCCGACTTCAGTTGCTTTAATATGCTTCGAGCTTCTTCAAGGGCTTTTGTGGAATCTGGACCAAGCGATGCCTGGAGTAGTATATGACGTGTGCGAACAAATTCGGTTGTTCCCTCTCTAGTATCAATGACCTTGAGGAGATGGCATCCGTCGTTGTCTACTATTGGTCCCACAACTTCACCCTTTTTAGCATTGAAAACCGCATCATCTTTCTGAATACTCAATTCACCATGGGCAAAGAATGCTTCTGTAACGGGAACTTCTGAGTAAGTTCGTGCTGCTTCCATGAAATCTAACGAACCAGAGGTAATTTGTTCTTTAAGGTGGAGCGCTTCATTAATCACAGCTTGCGTGTCTTGGATAGAGGGTTGAATCACAAACTGCACATACTGTACTTTTCTAGTTGGTTTCGTTTTGAATTGTTCAGGTTGTTCATCGTAAATCTTTTTTAAATCTTCATCAGTTATCGTTACTGCAGAATCCGGAATCAACCGATTTACATCGAACAGAACGTAGTCTGCTTCAAGCGTACTATTCTCATCGATGAATCGCTGTCGTACTTCACTTTCACTCACTTGGATTGCTGAGAGGAGTATGCTTTGTAGTTTTGCATGTTTCTGCTGTTGTCGAATGATGTCTTCCACTTGTAACCATGCTTCTTTGTTTTGTGGATCCGCCATTGCTTGTTCGTAAATATCGCGGCGGAATGTACCAGTCGAATCGCGGAACTGTCGCACAAGGAACTCTGGTGGATTAGGACCTTGCACAATGTCAAGGATTTCTTGATCAGTTACAGTAATACCCAATCGTTGAATTTCTTGTTCTATGAGAATTTCATCAACTAGTTGGTTCCATACTTGTGATTGGAGTTGGCGTTCAACCTCTTCATCGGGCTCTCTGTTATTTTGTGTTTTGTAGTTTTCGAGTGCTTGCCGGACTCGTTCAGAGAAGTACTTAAATGATATTTCCCGACCATTGACAATACCAATTGCATCGCTTTCACTCAACCCATGAGTACGACGCCCCAAGAAGTCCATTCCCCAATCTAGCACGATATACACAATGAAGAGTGCAGCAAAAACCGCAAATGCTTTTGTCATGTTATCACGAATTTTCGTCATCAACGCCATACGAGTAAAAGCTCCTTCGAATTGTCAGAATCAGAAATTGAAAATGCGTACCGTAAAATATAACCGAGTTTCGTTATAGAAGCAACGACTTTCTTGTTGACTTTGTTGGTATATCAAAGTATATTTTTTTGACATTTTAAACGTTTACAGCATACCTACAAACTCGCGCGCAACTTTTCTGCGGCGTTATCGTATCGACGAACGTTCGATGTACACTGTGAACAGAGGAGAAACAGCGTGAAAAATTACAGAGGAAGAATAATTCTTATTATTGCAGCAGTGGCTCTTGCCCTTGTCTTTCTTTGGCCAACCTACAAAGACTATTCGTATCGAAAAGACCTCAGCTCCCTGACTGGAGAGGATAGCGTACGATACTACGAACAACATCGTGAAGATATCCTTGATGCTCGTGCAAAACGAATGAAACTTGGACTGGATTTACAAGGCGGCATGCGAGTAGTTCTTGAAGTGGATGTTCTTCAAATGCTTGAAGATATGGCAAAGAACAAGGACGAGAATTTTTATGCTATAATGAAAGAACTCCGTACAGAATCAAGCACAATGGAGTTCGACGTAGTGCCCGCCTTCATTCAGAAATTTAAAGATCGCGGAATTTCCCTTCGACGTTACTACGGCACAATGCGTGAAAGCGAAGACCGTATTACTTCGATGCTTGAATCTGAAACTGAAAAAGGCGTCGACCGCGCAATAGAAATTGTCCGAAATCGCATCGACCAGTATGGTGTTGCTGAACCAACTATCCAAAAACAAGGCGGGAAACGGATTATTGTAGAACTCCCCGGTGTTAAAGATGAAGCTGAAGTGACTGAACTTCTCCGTGGTACAGCAAAGCTCGAGTTCAAACTTGTCAAAGATCCAGAAATAACGTATAAAGTGATGGAGGCTATCGATCGATACCTTGCAGGAAAAAGTGATAAAGATACAGCTCTTGTAGGCAGTACATCAACAAAGAAAGATACGGCAAAACAACAGCAACTCGATGCACTCACCGAACTTACCGGTGGAAAAACGGTTGCTGCAGATGACACAACAAAAGAAGCCCAGTTTATGCGAGAACATCCTTTCTTTTCATACGTGATCCCCGATCAACAAGGAAGTGGGGATGGGTACGTTGCCGTCCATAACAAGGAGCGAGTTGCAAAACTTCTTGAGCGAGAAGATATCAAACGTTTACTCCCTCCCGACTTTCAATTCGTGTGGTCAAATAAACCATTACGTTTTCGCGATGGGTCTGAATATTATCAGCTCATAGCAGTCAAATCAACACCTGAACTCACTGGTGGAGTCATCGTCAATGCAATGCAAAGTGTTGATCCTGAAGATAATCGTCCTATTGTGAATATGGAAATGAATGCTGAGGGGGCACGAGAGTGGGCACGCATAACTGGAGCAAATATAAAAAAACGCATTGCTATTATTCTCGATAACGCATGTTACTCTGCACCTGTTGTGCAACAGAAAATCACTGGTGGACGATCTCGCATCACAGGGATGGATACCCCGAATGAAGCACGGCTCCTCGAAATTGTTTTAAAAGCCGGCGCACTTCCAGCACCAGTAACAATTATCGAGAAACGTACCGTAGGACCATCACTGGGAGAAGACTCAATTCGTTCTGGGTTTACTTCCTTAGCGCTTGCCTTTCTCTTTACAATTCTCTTCATGATTGTCTACTACAACAATGCTGGAGCAATTGCAGACTTTGCGTTACTTTTCAACATTCTATTCATCCTTGGAGTCATGGCTGCCTTTCAGGCCACCCTCACACTCCCCGGTATCGCTGGTATTGTACTCACAATTGGTATGGCTGTTGATGCAAATGTCCTAATAAACGAACGAATCCGCGAAGAGCTTGAAGGAGGCAAAACACTCAGAGCAGCAATTGATGCGGGTTACTCAAAAGCGTTCACTGCTATTTTCGATTCAAATATTACAACCTTCCTAACAGGGATCATTCTTTACAACTTTGGAACCGGTCCAGTGCAAGGATTTGCACTCACCCTCATGATTGGTATTGTTGCAAGTATGTTCAGTGCCATTGTGATAACACATGTGATCTTCAACATTATGACTGAACGCGGTTTCAATCCTAACTTCGGATAATAGGTAAAGAGGAGAAGACGATTCATGCGACTCATTAAGAAAACAAAGATAAATTTCTTAGCAAAACGAAAATTATTTTATACAATTTCGAGCATTTTTGTACTTATTGGCATTGCCTCTATCATCTTTGGTGGATTAGAACTCGGCATTGATTTCCGAGGTGGTACAGAGCTCATTGTACGATTCACATCCCCTGTCGATGTTGCCCCTATACGTTCAGCACTGGTAAAAGTAGGGTTGGGCCGTAGTGAAATAAAACAGTATGGCGACGATAGAACCTACCTCATTCGTACTACAGAACAGGCAGAAGGGACCCTTATTGCAGATAAAATTAAAAATGCTCTCCAGCAATCTTTTGTCTCCAACACATTCGAAGTCCTACGAGAAGAGAAAATCGGTCCTAAAATTGGCAAAGAACTCCGTCTCGATGCTGTTTACGCTGTCATCTGGTCCTTACTCGCAATACTCCTTTACATCGCAATCCGTTTCAAGTACCAGTATGGGCTAGGTGCTGTGATTGCCCTTGTTCACGATGTATTTACAACCTTTGCTTTCCTAACAATTGTTAACAAACTCTTCAATGTTAATTTTGAAATTACTCAGGAAGTAATTGCAGCATTTCTCACTCTCATTGGTGTTTCTGTTAACGACACCGTTGTTATCTTTGACCGCATTCGTGAAAATATTAAAATTCACAGGAGTCTCCCACTCCTCGAGGTCATGAATAAAAGTCTCAATGAGACTTTGAGTCGAACAATTATAACTTCCGGTACAATTCTCCTTGTGCTCCTCGTCCTATTATTTTTCGGAGGCGAAGTACTGAGGGGATTCACACTTACGTTAACATTTGGTATTATAACAGGTACGTACTCATCAATCTACATCGCAAGTGCTTTCGTATTAGATTTTATGAATGCGTCACGACGTACAAAATCATGATGGGAATCCCTTATAGGGAGGAGGAGGTTCATGGTAAAGTTTAGTACTAAAACCACAAAAGGCATCACAGTTATATCCCTTGAGGGTACCATTATGGGGGGGCCCGATGCTTCACTATTGAATGATCATCTCCTCGAATTACTAGAGAAAAAACGAATTAATGTTGTCATCGACCTTCATCAACTAACAATTATAAATAGCACTGGGTTAGGAATTTTAATCAACTGCCTTAAAGTACTACGAAATGCAGGTGGTGACATGAAGTTAGCGAACCCTTCACACAAAGTTCTCCATCTTCTTGAGGTAACAAAACTTCACAAAGTTTTTGACATCCATAAAACCGTTACGAGTGCAGTAAAAGCATTTAATGAGATGTAATACTCGACCAAATTATGCCTCAACCTCTCTTCGTTGCAATTGCGGGAAACATTGGCGCAGGGAAATCATCCTTAGCACGGATGTTGGGGGATTATTTCCACTGGAAACCTTACTTCGAATCTGTTGACGACAATCCGTACCTCCCTGACTTCTATGCTGATATGGAGCGATGGTCATTCCATCTTCAAATCTACTTTCTCTCTTCACGTTTCAAAGCACATAAAGAAATTGTCGAGTCCCGTGAATCTGTTATCCAAGATCGTACTATTTACGAAGATGCTGAAATTTTCGCACGAAACCTTTACAACATCGGGAAGATGTCCGCACGAGACTACACCAACTACGTTTCACTCTTCCATGTCATGATGGAATACTTAAAACCTCCCGATCTTCTCATTTATCTCAGAGCGTCTGTCGATACGTTGCTCGAACAAATAGCTCGCCGCGGTCGTGACTTCGAAAAGGGGATTCAACGCTCATACCTTGAACAATTGAACATTCTCTATGAGGATTGGATTCAACGGTACAGGTATCCTCTCCTCATTATCGAAAGCGACCCACTTGATTTCGTAAACACAAAAGAAGATTTTGACTATATCGTGGAGAAAGTGAAAGAATCTCTTCCTCAATTGTCTCTCTTTGGGTAGTTGAACGTAACATCTTCTGCCGTGGATTACTCGAGATCTTCTATTCGGGGTACACGAATTTTATATTCTTTTATTTTCGTATACAGAGTCCTTTCTGTAATACCAAGAGATTTAGCTGTTCGTGTCCGATTCCACCGATGATATTTTAATACTCGTTCAATGTGTGCTTTCTCAAGTTCTTTGAGAGAAAGAAGTGGAGAGTACCACGACAGGTCCTGTGTTGGTGTTCCTTTCTCACGCTGTTGTGGCATGAGTGCATAGTTCAACCATAAATCTTTAGGTTCGATAACATCACCATGTGCCAATGTGATTGCACCTTCAATCACATGCTCGAGTTCACGCACATTCCCAGGCCAGTCGTACTCTTGGAGCATTTCAAGGGCTTCTTTGCTAATATGCTTTGTTTTCGATCTCTGTGTAAGGAAATGCTCAACAAGAAGTGGGATATCCTCTTTCCGTTCTTTGAGTGTTGGAAGACGAAGATTGAGGACATTCAAGCGATAGAGTAAATCCTCACGAAATCGACCTGCTCGAACTTCATCGTGCAAATTTTTATTAGTAGCTGAAATGACACGAACATTTACAGTTTTCGTTATCGTACCCCCAACCCGACGAAACTCACCTGTTTCAAGAAACCGAAGAAGTTTTGGTTGTGTAACAAGACTAATATCACCAACTTCATCGAGGAAAAGTGTGCCACCATCAGCAACTTCAACCAACCCCGGTTTCGTTGCTATAGCACTAGTGAACGCCCCTTTTTCGTGTCCAAAAAGTTCACTTTCCAACAATTGGTCAGGCATTGCAGCACAGTTCACTGCAATAAATGGCCTATGTTTACGTATACTATGTTGATGAATTAATCGAGCAAAGAGTTCTTTCCCAGTACCACTTGCCCCTTGAATGAGAACAAATGATTCTGTCGACGCTATTTTCAGCGCTTTTTGCTTTGCCTCTACAAACCCAGGACTATTTCCAATAAGCGCAAGAGGTTTGTTTGTTTCTGAGGTATCACGATTGATGAGGAGTTGACGATGTTCAATAGCACGACGCACTGTTGCAACAAGTTGTTCAAAATCGTATGGTTTACTTACAACATCATAAGCACCTAGTTTTGTTGCTTCAACTGCTGTCTTCATATCGACAACGTGTGTTAAAATAATAACTTCCGTTGTTGGAGAGGTATCACGGATATATTTCAGGACTTCAATACCATCGACGTGGGGCATGCGAATGTCAAGCAGCACCACATCAAATACTCTTCCCTGAATCAACCGCATGGCTTCTGCGCCACTAGTAGCGGTGTCAACTTCAAAATCTTGGAACTCAGCGAGTTGAGCTTTAAGAATGTATACTATTGATTCGTCATCATCTACGACGAGGATACGGTATGTTAATGGCATGGCGGCTTACCTCGTGCCGCTGTTAGGAACTGGTGAGTACGCGTTCCACTGTGGTTAGTAAATCAACTAAATCGTATGGTTTGCTGATAAAATCTTCTGCCCCCAATTTTTTCGACTCAATCGCATTCTTCAAGTCCGCGAACCCTGTCAACATTACAACTTTTGTCTTTGGCCAACGCTCTTTCACAAATTTTAGCACCTCGAATCCATCAACGTTGGGCATTTTGATGTCGAGCAGTACCAAGTCAAATTCCTCTTTATTGAGAATATTAATGGCTTCTTGTCCATCAGCTGCATTCTTTACTTGGTACCCTTCCCCCTCAAGTTCCGCACTGAGTACAACCCGTAATGCTTCCTCATCATCGACCACGAGAATTCTGTTTTTCGCGGACATAACATTTCTCCTTCCACTTACGAAATGGAGTAAAAAATCCCTTTCTACTTAGCAAAAGTATAGCAAGAATACACCTCAAATGCAATATTGAAATCTCTATTTTTTATAGTTTTTAGTAAACCACTGACGTAAACGTATTCCATGCTCTTCACGAACAAATACACTGATAAGATTCTAAAAAAGTTTTTAGCCATTTGCTGTTGTAGCAAACAGGAAGACTCATACTATACATTAAGCCAATTTACCCTGTCTTTATAACTTATGGGTATGAAAAACAGAGCACAGTACTTTATTCACAAAAGCTTTGTTGGTTTTAGATCTTTTCAACATTATGGTTCATACAAAATCATACAAAATGTTTGTGAACAATCCTTTACGCAACAAATTAGGCAAAGATCCCTACAACGGGAAGAACTCTGTACCTTCTCCCGTTGTAATGACTTTTCGAAAGTCCTCTAAGTGTGCCTTTTTCACAAG
>JAOAFT010000023.1 GCA_026416125.1 Bacteroidota bacterium | reverse complement strand
TGCTCGAATATTAATAATCCCATCGTTTTCCATTTTTTGGAGAAGGGATTGAAGCCAGTTATACTCGTTTCTACTGAGAGAAAAGAATTCAGCTAGATCATCAAAGGTTGCTTTATGGTGTTGTCGAAGAAATTGGACAATCTTTCCTCGATACAATCGATTTGGAATTCCTCGAAAACTAGGTTCTGTTCGTTTGGAGTTTTTCCGTTGTTGGTATTGAATGTCTTTAGCGCACCATTGTTCCCATGGGCAAGTATTACAACGGGGTGATTGCGATGTACAGCACAAGGAACCAAGTTCCATAAGTGCTTGGTTCCACACGTGGGAACGTTTTTGAGGGAGTAGAGCACGTGCTATCTCCCATACACTTTGTTCTTTACACCATTGAGGAAAACATCGTTTCAAGACACGGTCAATATTTGTATCCACAACAGGAACCCGTTTTTTAAATGCAAAACTGGCTACAGCATGGGCTGTGTACTTTCCAATTCCTGGTAACTTAATAAGCTCCTCTGGTGTTGATGGTATAATCCCGTTGTTTTTAGTCACAAGAATTTCTGCAAGTTCGCGAAGTCGAAGTGCCCGATTGTTGTATCCCATCCCACTCCAGATGTGAATAATTTCTGCTTTTGATGCAGCAGCTACATGATGAAGAGTTGGGTATCGGTGTATAAATTCAAGATACTTTGGTATAACACGGGAGACTTGTGTTTGTTGAAGCATAATCTCTGAAAGAAGAATATAGTATGGATTGCTTGTTTGACGCCATGGTAATGACCGGGCATTTTTTCGAAACCATGCAAAGAGAGCTCGAGTGAACATTTGATAGTACGATGGAGGTTGAACTTCTTTTTCTTTAGGTGTTCTGTTCAATAAGTTTTTTGATAATGACTGCGTTCCCATGGAGCATATCCATTGTCTCGAGTTCTGTAGGTGTAACCCACTGAATAGATTCGAAAACGTTGTTTACCGGTGTTCCAAGAAACGATTCGACAAAACAGTATGCTACTTCGAACCAACCGCCATCGTCGTAGTAAGCTAAATGAGTTTCGATATGTGATACAGACAAAACGTGAATTGAGAGTTCTTCGTATAATTCACGGTGAAGGCATTTGAGAATTGTTTCACCTTGTTCAAGTTTTCCACCAGGGAATTCCCATTTTAACTCATAACGACTTCCTCGTCTGCGTTGACAGACAAGAACTTTTCCCTCGCACCATACGATGCCGACAGCTACCTTTGTTGGAGAGTTCTCATAGTTCATGGTTTTCAAATATATTGAAACTCATAGTAAAAGCAAATTGGTGTTACCAAAATTTAACTTCCAAGTAGTAGGGAAATTAGCTACATTATGAAAAAAGGAGAAAAATTTATGATTCGAATACAATACATTGTTCCATTATTATTTTTAATCTTTTATACCGTCGTATCGCAACCTGCGACGACTGTTGTTATTAGTGAAGTTGCACCAATGGGTGGCTCGAGCTCTCAGTATAATACTGGTGAATTTATTGAACTCTACAATCCATTTGCTGTCGATGTAACATTTGGACCAAATGTAAAAATTGTTTCTGGTGCTACACCACCAGGAACAAATCCAGCCGAATGGGAAGTATCGTTAGCTGGAAAAACAATAAAAGCCTATGGTTTTCTTCTTATTGGTGATGGTGGTGTAACACAAGTTACACCCGATGTATACTTCCCAGCAAATAAAAACCTTTCGAATTCAGGTATTCGTTCGTGTGTGCAGTTGCGTGATGGTGCTACTATTCTTGATGCATTTGCTTGGGATGTGAGTACAACCTTATCAGGGGAAGGGACAAGATTTACTCCAACAAATACAACCTCAGATGGAAAGTCTTTTGAGCGCAAAAGCAGTCAAGCAGCAACTGGACCGGATAATCTAGGGAATGCGTGGGATTCGAATAATAATTCTCTCGATTTCTTTCAGAATAGTGCAAGTGCTAAAAACCCTCAAAATTCCAATAGTCCAATTGAAATCAATCCGTACAATCTTACTCCAGCGACTGGAAAGGGGAATGCAATACTCGTACCTAGGGAGTGGAAATTTTCGGATCCAACTACATTAACACTTTCAATTAGTTCACAAACGGATACTGTACGAGCATTTCAAATTATCGTTCCACCGTTTGTTTTATGGAATCGCAACAGTGTTGCACTTCAACCGTCGAGCGCAGTACTTACTATTTCAAATGATACACTCACTGTATCGAATATTACAATTATTGGGTCCGATAGTGTTACTGTTACTTTTCCACTTGTGACAGCTATGGATACAACAGTGCAAGCCGTGTTCACTATTAGAACATCCAGTGATGGGAAATCATTTTATTCACTCTCGTGGCAACCAAGCATACTCATTTACGGGTCGCCACGGCCAATGAGTTGGATAAAAGCAAAAGATGCCAGTGGTACACCAATACATAACAACAAGTACGTCGTTGTAAAAGGGATTGTAATAGTTGCAAATGAATTTGGAGGTCCATCATACCTTGAAGATAAGACTGCAGCTATTGCAGTATACGATTCGAGTGTCTCGAAGTACGTTAACAGAGGCGATGAAGTTATTCTCTTAGGAAGAGTATCGCCATACTATGAACTGTTTGAGTTAACTCCTTGTAAAATTTTAGAAAAGGTGAGTGAGGGGAATACATTTGATACACTACTTTTAACGATTCCTGACATAAAAAATCAACCACAAAAAGGTGTTGAGCCCTACGAATGTAAACTTGTACGAATATCGAACATCAAAGCCGTATTAACAACGAACAATGAACCAGCAACAACGTGGTCAGTAACTGGTAGTGGGACAAACTACAAGGTTGTTTCTGGTACGGATACGCTTGAAGTGCGAATTTTAGCGAGAACGAATATTGCCAACACCTCTATACCGTCTGGCATTTTCGATATTGTAGGTGTCTTGGGGCAGTACTACTCTACATACCAACTACACCCACGATCCTTGGATGATATCGTTATTAATAGTGCAGGTCCTCGAATTATCTCTGGTGTGCCGTATGAGAGCAAACTTGGTGCTACATCTGTTACATTTCGATGGATTACAGATTTGCCATCGACGAGTATTGTGTACTATGGGACAACAACAGCTTACAGTAGTAAAATTGTTGATACAACGCTCGTTACTGTTCATGAAGTAACTCTAAGTAATTTACAGCCTGCTACAGTCTACAATGCAAAATTTGGCTCATCCAGAGGAACCGACACAACCTTTACATTTAACTATCTTTTTTCAACAACATCTGCAGCATCAACAGGGGTAATTAATGTTTACTTTACTAAGTCTGTTGATCATACGGTAGCACGTGGTGAAAATGCGGTCTCAGGCACATTGTACCAACGTCTTATTAATCGAATCAATGCAGCAAAGAACAGAATCGATGCAGCATTCTATAGCCTGAGTGGTACAGTTGGCAGTGCAATCGCTTCTGCACTTGTATCTGCAAAACAACGAGGAGTTCAAGTGAGAGTTATTGGTGAAAAGGATAATTCAAACACAACTGCGTGGTCCACTCTCCAAACAAATGGAGTTGCTGTGCTCTTTGATAATGTTGATGGGGTGAACTATGGACAGGGTTTCATGCATAACAAATTTGTAGTCATCGATAATGGTGATGATGGTGATGAAACTAACGATTGGGTGTGGACTGGCTCATGGAATGCGACAGATCCTGGTGACAACAATGATGCTCAGAATGTTATTGAAATACAAGATAAAGCAGTAGCTCGTGCCTTTACAATGGAGTTCGAGGAAATGTGGGGTAGTTCCACCGCAACACCAAATTCAGCAAACGCTCGGTTTGGATCGCACAAAACAGATAACACTCCGCATTTCTTTAATGTTAAAGGGGTACCAATTGAAGTATACTTTAGTCCTTCTGACGGTACGACAGCTAAAATTATCAAAACGATTAATAAAGCACGCGAATCAGTTAATTTTGCAATTCTGTCTTTTACCCGTAATGACATTGCAAATGCGTTGACGTATAAGTATAGAAACGGTGTCAAAGTACGAGGGATCTTTGATAATAGGACAGATAGTGGAAATGAATACGATACTCTTCTTGCACGAGGGTTGGATGTACGATTAAAAGCAAATTTAACAGGGTATTTACATCACAAATATGCAATCATCGATGCGAATGGTGAAGATTCAAATAAATTTGTATTAACGGGATCTCACAATTGGAGTAGTAGTGCAGAGTACTCGAACGATGAAAACACAGTAATTATCCAAAGTCCTCGTATCGTAAATCTCTTCTTACAGGAATTTTCGCAACGTTATAAAGATGCAGGTGGTACAGATGTTCTAGTACGTACGGACAGTGAGAGTATCCAACCGTTCGAGTTCTACTTGGCCCAAAACTTTCCAAATCCCTTCAATCCGACAACAACAATTGACTTTCTTGTGCCAACAACATCGCACACCACGTTAGCAATTTATGATGTGCTCGGCCGTGAAATAGCCCAATTGGTTAATGAAATTAAACAACCTGGTTCATACAGAGTAGTCTGGGACGCAAGGAATGTTGCCAGTGGTGTGTACTTTTATAAACTTGTAAGTGGTCCCTTTGTAATAACGAAGAGGATGGTTGTTCTCAAGTAGGAATGTAAATTATACAAAATGACAGATCCAATTTTTGTCGATACACATGTGCATCTTTTTTTCAGTGACTATGCAACGGATAGAGATGAGGTACTCGAGCGCGCACGAGCAGTTGGTGTGCGCGCTTTTATTATACCAGGGACAGATGTTGTTACTAGTCGGTATGCTCTTGAACTTGCAGAACGGTACTCTGATGTGTACGCAGCAGTTGGTTTCCATCCCCATGATTCACAGAAAGTAACGAAAGAATTATTAAACGAAATTGCTACTCTAACAACACACCCAAAAGTTGTTGCGGTAGGTGAAATTGGACTTGATTTTTACTATACCTACTCACCGTGGGATATTCAAAAAAAAGTGTTATGGAATCAACTTGAACTTGCTGCCTTAAGAGATCTCCCAGTTATCATCCACTCGCGTGATTCAATGCCAGATGTTCTTGAACTTCTTCGGTTATTTATTGAACAGAACACTACATGGAGAAGTACGCCGTTACGCCCTCGTGGTGTATTTCACTGTTTTCCAGGTTCGATTGCAGATGCTACAAAGGTCTTTGAGATGAATTTTCTTATCTCATTTACGGGAAGTATAACATTTAGAAATTCTCGTTCACAAGAAGTACTCAGAGAGGTTGGAATTAAACACATACTTCTTGAAACAGATTCGCCGTTCATGGCACCTGTACCTTATCGTGGGAAACGGAATGAACCCTCCTATATACTCCCAATTGCTCAGAAAATAACAACTGTGTGTAACGAACCGCTTATTACTGTTGCTCGCGTGACAACGGACAATGCAGTAAAACTCTTTGGAGTCTTGGTATGAACTCGTCGATACAGACAACAATTATATTTTTCCTCTTGATTAGTCTACCCATAAGAGGACTTTCAATCGAACTCACAAAAGAAGAAAAAGAAATTATTGAGCTTCAAAATAAAAGGGTTATTGGCAGCCAGCACTTGTATACATACTTACACCATTCCAATGAGCAAGTTCGTTTCCGAGCACTTGTTGCGCTTGCAAATATCGGAGATACACTTGCAGTTGGTCAGGTTGTACCCATGATATATGATAAAAGTATTAGTGTGCGTGTTGCTGCAATTTTTGCACTCAGTTTCATTGCACCCGATACAATAAGTTCAACACTTCTCACACTTGTCCTTACAGATCCCAATACCAGAGTTCAACGTGCAGCATTGAGAGCTCTTGGTGTTATTGGAACAAAAGAAATATTGGATAAACTTACTGATTTCACTCCTAATGTTCTCAAGCAAGAGCTACGGGAGGAGTTAGCATTGTGCTATGCTCACTTTGCAGTGAGAGGAATCAAAACGGAACGTACAGTATGGCATTGCGTTGAGCTGTTGAATGATACATCAAGTGAAGTACGTTGGAAGGCACTCTATGCTCTTAGTAGAATGGCACCATACGAACTCATAAATATTGAAATTGCAAAGAACGACCAAATGCTCCAATCACTCGCACAAAGTAGCAACCCATACGTTAGAATGTCATTAGCACAACTTCTCAGCAGGGCACATGGTGAATACAGAAATGCATTGTTAGATTCTTTAGAAAACATAGAAGTACGCAAATTCAACGATTGGCGTGTTCTCATGAATTGTATTAAAGCACGTGCTGTGCAAGTACCATTGAATCAAAAAAGTATTTCTCGCTTTGTAAACTATATTCACCATATACATCCCTACGTTCGGTTAACTGCAATACAAAGTGTCGGCTTGGTTTCTCCGTCATTATACAGTTCTGCTGGTATCGCAGAAGCACTCGCAAAAGAATTAACAGAAATTGTTGGCGACACTACCCAGCCATTGAGCATTCGTGGTGAAGCACTCGTGACAATTGGTAAACTGTTCCCGCTTTATTTTGATGCAAAAGACTCAGTATGGTTGCGGTACGCAGATGTGTTCTTACAACGAAAACGGTTAGAAGCACTTTCACAGTCAATTTCGCAGAGGCATCTCGACACTTTGATTGCACGTTTCACTGATCCAACTATTCGTATTGCGATGGCAGCGTGGGATTTTAGTAGGAACTTGTTGACGATCCATGCACTACGTACACTTCAGTATGATTCCGCACGTGCCATGAAGTTGGCAGGTGAAATTTGTGAAAAGGCAGAAGCAACACTGAAACGCTCCGACCTTGCTCTTACTACCATTGTTGCAGATCTTGGCAGTTCACTCCAAACGGCGTGGATTTTTGCGCAACCTCCATACAAAGAGAGAATGCAGGCAATATTTACCAAAGCCTATGAAACATTACCAATAGCAGAAGGGTATGAGGGTCGACGGATGATTCTTCGTGCACTTCGGTACATTGGTACTCATTCTGCTGTACCTTTTCTCCAGAAGGTAATGAAAAGTAACGATCAACGGCTTGTGCACGAAGCACAGCAAACCCTTAAGCACATAACAAACCAAGAACCACATGA
Source organism: Bacteroidota bacterium (assembly GCA_026416125.1). Classification (GTDB taxonomy): domain Bacteria; phylum Bacteroidota; class Ignavibacteria; order UBA10030; family UBA10030; genus JAOAFT01. The sequence continues at coordinate 25,818 of JAOAFT010000023.1, read as the reverse complement.
AAATGAAATGGGATCACTACCAGAACCTCGTTCACTGAATTGGTCTCGTTTCGACAAGCTCGCTGTACGTCCAAGAATTGAATTTACAACTACGAAGGGTGTTTTTACAATTGAATTATTCAAGGAGGTGGCACCTGCAACTGTTCTTTCGATAGTAGAATTAGTCGAAAAGAAGTTTTACAATGGTCTTACATTCCATCGTGTAGTTCCTGGTTTTGTTGTACAAGGTGGCGACCCACGGGGTGACGGCTGGGGTGGGCCTGGGTATACAATTCGTACTGAAGTTTACCCAGAAACATACTACGAAGAAGGGATGTGTGGAATGGCGAGTGCAGGGAAGGATACCGAAGGGAGTCAGTTTTTTGTTACACACGTACCAACACCACACCTCAATGGCCGATACACACTATTTGGTAGAGTTATTAAGGGAATGGATGTTATCCAGTCCATTATGCTTGGCGATGTTATCCATTCTGCGAAACTCGTTGAGTAAAAACTATTGGACCAATGGTCGTGATAAACAAAGTGTTGGAGGTTGTATGAAATTCACCTGGAGGTTGATTTTCATCTGTGGTGTACTTTGTTTACATCATGCACTTTCACAAGATGAAATTCTGGTTTTTCATGATGGGATTGCAGAACTCCGATCTGGACCTATAGCAAGTGATGTTGGGGCACGTACGGAGTATCATTATTTGCCTGAAGCAGCCCCTCGTTCCCAGTGGATTGTTTCAACATTTCGTTGGACATTACCAAGTTCTTGGTTTATCCAAACAGTTGATGGAAAAAAATCCATCTACCAGCGCGCAATAAACACAGAGAAAGGCTGGCATCCACTAATTATAGCAGGCGATACCTTATGGTCAACATACACCATACGTTGTACATTGAAACCATCCTCACTTTACTATCAAAGTGGAATTGTTTTCCACTACATCCATGACCGTCGGTATAGTGTAGCTTGTTTTGAGGATGGATATTTTCGAATTAAACATGTTGAACACGGGTCTGCTTTTAGAACACTCAATGAACAGGTTGCAGCTGAAGTACCACTTAGTACAATCGAACCATCGTGGACAACACTTGTTCTCTCTGTTGATAGATGGAAAATTACAGCAAGGATTATCGGAGGGCCTACGCTTACTATACACAATGCACCGCGATCGCATGGGAGGATCGGACTGCTTGCCGACGCTCCAACAGCTTTTAGTTCCGTTCGGGTTACTATGTCAAAAAAGTCTTTCGATGCATACCAACGAGCATTAAAAAAGCAGAAAAGGGAGGAGCAAAGAGTTCAAGCACTCCAACCACAAATGAAACTGTGGAAGAAAATTTCTACCAAAGGGTTTGGTACTGGTCGGAATGTAAGGTTCGGAGATCTTGACAACAATGGTGAAATTGACATACTTCTTGGGCAGGTTATACATCATGGACCTAAGGATGCAAATAGCGAACTATCCTGCTTAACAGCTGTCAAGCTCGATGGCAGTATTGTGTGGCAAATTGGTTCACCAGACCCTTGGAAAACCATCCTGACGAACGATGTTGCATTTCAAATACATGACATTGATCGTGATGGACGAATGGAAGTTGTTTATTGCATGAATCAACAACTTATAGTTGCCGATGGTAGCACTGGAAGAACACTGACTAGTGTACCTACACCATTGGCACCAAGCGGGAAAACATTACCAACTGGTCACAATAAGTTTGAACGTATACTTGGTGATTGTATTTTCTTTTGTGATGTTGAAGGAAAAGGATATCCAACGAACATTATTCTCAAAGATCGCTATACTTCGTTCTGGGTATATTCTGGTGATCTTCGGATTCTTTGGTCAGCGCAGTGTAACACAGGTCACTACCCACATGCTTATGATATTGATAATGATGGCAAGGATGAAATTCTGATGGGCTATACACTTTTCGATGACAATGGGGAAAAACTATGGTCACACGATTCGACATTGAAAGATCATGCAGATGGTGTTGTAATTGTACCAATGAAAAAGGGGGAGCAACCATTAGTACTCTGTGCAGCGAGCGACGAAGGAATGATTTTTATGAATAGGGATGGTAGTATTCGGCGGCATTACTACAACGGACACTGTCAAAATCCAGCAGTTGCAAATTTCCGTGATGATTTACCAGGGTTAGAAGTTGTAACTGTTAATTTCTGGGGAAACCAGGGAATTATTCATCTCTATGATGCTGAAGGAAATATTTATCACGAATTTGAGCCAAACCAATACGGTAGTATGTGTCTCCCGCTCAATTGGACCGGTAAGACAGAAGAGTACTTTATCCTCAACGCAAATGTTGATGAGGGAGGTATATACGATGGATGGGGAAGACGTGTACTGATGTTTCCCGATGATGGACATCCAGATATGTGTTGTGCAGCATTAGATCTCATTGGGGATTGTCGAGATGAGATTATTGTGTGGGATCCTCAGGAAATATGGATATACACGCAAACCGATAATCCAAAAACTGAGCCACTATACAACCCGCATCGAAGTCCATTGTATAACGAATCGAATTATAGGACTAATGTTTCTATACCTAAACAATGGAGTAAATAGGGGACCAAAATCACACAAATTTTAGATCTTTGTAAGTGTTGTCAGCCGTTTATGTATAGAGTTATAAAATGAATTTGTGTGCTTACGGTAGCCATAATGAATGTTCATAAGCAAAGCATGCTACGGATATAGTTTACTTAGGTGTCACCTTTTTCGATGCATAGAATTTCTGGGTATGGTAAAGTAGATGAGTGTTTTATATCAATCACCGAATCTACTATTTGTTAAGAAAATCCTTTGGTATTCCTTGCAATCCATGTAAAATTTTGCTATTTTGTAACTTGCGTCTGACTTCCTGTATCTCCACTCAAGGATGGAGTCGGGAAGTCTTTCTGTCATAAAGCAGTTGTTGTGGAATGTTTGATAATTTAACACAAAAATTAGAGTCAGTTTTCAGGAAGATTCGTGGCGAAGGGAAGTTAACGCCGCAGAATATTGAAGATGCCTTGAGGGAAGTTCGGCGCGCTCTTCTTGATGCCGATGTTAATTACAAGGTTGCAAAGCAATTCATCGCTGATGTCCAGGCACGCGCTGTTGGCCAAGAAGTCATTTCGAGTATAACACCAGGCCAACTCATTATAAAAATAATCTACGATGAAATGGTGAAGTTGCTTGGAGAATCGCGTGCCGATATAACGCAAGCACCGCTTCCTCCCACTGTAGTGTTGGTGGCAGGGCTCCAGGGTTCTGGAAAGACAACATTCTGTGCAAAGCTAGCTCGCTACCTCCATACGAAAGGCCGACTTCCATTGCTTGTAGCAGCGGATGTTCATCGACCTGCTGCAATTAATCAATTAGAAATGTTGGGGAAGCAGATCGATGTACCTGTGTTTTCACAGCAAGACACTGAGGCTGTTACAATAGCCAGGAATTCAATAGAATATGCGCGGAAGAATATCCGTGATACTGTTATTATTGACACAGCGGGCCGTCTCCACATTGATGAAGAGATGATGAGAGAAATCGAAGCTGTACGAAGCACTGTGAATCCACATGAAACGCTCTTTGTTGTCGATGCTATGACAGGTCAGGATGCTGTCAACGTCGCAAAAGTGTTTTATGATCGTTTGCGATACGATGGTATCGTTATGACAAAGCTCGATGGTGATAGCCGGGGAGGTGCAGCGCTATCAATTCGTGCTGTTGTTGGAAAACCGATAAAGTTCATTGGTGTTGGTGAAAAACTTGATGCGCTCGAACCTTTCTATCCTGATCGAATTGCTTCGCGCATCCTTGGTATGGGTGACATTGTTACGCTTGTTGAGAAAGCACAAGAACAATTCGACCAACAGAAGGCACAAAAACTAGAGGAAAAACTTCGAAGAGCTGAATTTACGTTTGATGACTTCCTTGAACAACTGCGAGAAATCAAGAAAATGGGTCCTCTGAGTCAAGTCCTCTCAATGATTCCAGGGATGAATAAACTTCCAGCAAATGCGTCTGTGGATGAGAGGAATTTGACACGAATCGAAGCCATCATTCAATCGATGACTAAAGACGAACGTCGTCGTCCATCAATTATCAATGGAAGTCGGCGTCGACGTATTGCCATGGGAAGTGGTACGACTGTGCAGGATGTGAATCGACTGTTAAAGCAATTTGAGGACATGCAGAAAATGATGAAACGGCTCAGCAAAGGATCGCTTCGTCGATCGTTGCGTGGAATGCAGTTTTCACTCTAACTAACCAGTTCATTTAACTGAGGAGCAACAACAGTGGTCAAAATTCGATTACGTAGAGAAGGGAAAAAGAAATATCCCATTTACAAAATTGTAGCGGCAGATGCTCGTTCACCTCGTGATGGTGGATACCTTGAAGCACTTGGGCAGTATAATCCACATACCGATCCTATTACCATTACGCTTAGAGAAGATAAAGTGGAAACGTGGTTGAAGAGAGGTGCTCAACCAACAGAAACAGTCCGTTCACTCTTAAAACGTACTGGCTTTTGGTTGCGGTGGACACTTCGACGACAAGGGAAAGATCAAGAAACAATTCAAAAGGTAATGGAACGTTGGCAAATGCTCCAAGCAGAGAAAGCAAAACGGGAAGCTGAGCGGAAACAACGTCGAAAAGCGAAGAAAAAGAGCTCAGCTCAACAAGCAGAAGCCTCTGCGTAAATTGAGTTTATGTTCTTTATTTAATTCACGACCAGGGTAGTATTATGACCCTGGTAATGTTTCCGCAAACTGGAATGGTTTCTGCAAGCTTGTAGGAACTTTTTATAACAATCGGAAGGTGGGTGGAATCATGAAAGAATTTCTCGAATTTGTCGCAAAGCACCTAGTCGATCATCCAGATCAGATAACCATTGAGTCTGAAGAAAAGGATGGAAAGCTGATCTTCAAACTCAAGGTTGCAGAAGGCGATGTCGGTAAGGTTATTGGACGCGGTGGGAAAACTGCATCGGCAGTTCGGGTACTTCTTCGTGCTGTTGCTGCAAAAGAAGGAAAACGGGTTGTGCTGGATATAATTGGTTAACGATTGCATCAGCTCCCCGTTCTACTCTCTTTAACCGATGGACCTTATTGCAATTGGAAAAATTTTAAAGCCCGTCGGTACACGGGGTGCAATGAAAATTGAAGCCTTGACGTGCGCACCTGAACGCTTCCATGAGCTTCGGAGAGTGTGGATAGGTTTTACACCAGACTGTGTACGTGAGTGCTACGTCAGGTCAGTGGATGTACGTGAAAAGTGCGTTGTTCTTACTGTCGAGTCCGTAGAAAGTGTTGAACAGGTCGATGCACTCCGCAGTGGGTATATCTTTATTAGGCAAGAAGAACGAATTCGCATTCCAGAAGGAACGTACTTCATTGATGAACTCATCGGCTGTAGTGTTTTCGATGAAGCAAATACCTTCATCGGCACACTACACGATGTGTTACAGATGCCTGCACACGATGTGTGGATAGTAAAAATGGAAACACGAGAGATTATGGTACCAGCGGTTAAAGCGTTCATACGCGCTGTTGATGTTAGTAATAAACGAATCGTTCTTCATGTCATAGAAGGTCTTCTGGAATGATTCGCATCGACATTGTAACAGGGCTTCCAAGAGTTCTCGAGAGTCCACTTCGAGAAAGTATTCTCAAGCGTGCACAAGAGAAAGGGCTCGCTGAAGTTGTGATTCACGATTTACGGCAGTTTACGCAAGATAAACATCGCACCATTGATGACGTTCCTTACGGTGGAGGGGCAGGTATGGTCCTTAAGCCGGAACCGTTCTTTGAATGTGTTGATTTGTTAAAGCAACAGCGGCAGTACGATGAAGTAATTTTCCTTGCTGCTGATGGCGAACTATTTACTCAAAAACATGCTATCGAGCTATCGTTGAAAAAAAATCTGTTGATACTCTGTGGACACTATAAAGGAGTTGATCAGCGAGTACGAGATGCACTTGCAACACGTGAAGTTTCTATAGGTCCATATGTACTCACTGGTGGAGAACTCCCTGCCCTTGTTATTGTCGATGCAGTTGTTCGCTTGATCCCTGGTGTCTTGAATGATAGCGAGTCGGCACTTACAGATTCTTTCGTCGATGATTTGGCGGGGTATCCTGTGTATACTCGGCCACCAGAATATAGAGGATTAAAAGTACCTGAGGTATTACTGTCTGGAGATCATCAAAAAATAGCTGACTGGCGTCATAAACAGCGTTTACTAAGAACGAAGCGTTTCCGCGATCAATTGAAACAAATTGGTGTGTAACGAAGGAAAACTTGATTACAATGAACTATTCCTGTTGAGTGATAGAGTTGTACCACATCTAGAATTAGATAAAATATAAAAGCATGCAATGTTTAATCATCACTGAATGGAGCAGAGAGAACAATGGATAAAATAAAATTGATTGAAGCGACACAATTGAAGTCAGACATACCAGATTTTAAACCAGGAGATACTGTTAATGTCCATGTCATCGTTAAGGAAGGTGACAAAGAACGAATTCAGGAATTCCAGGGAATTGTTATAAGCAGACGAGGTTCTGGAATTAACGAGACATTTACGGTTCGGAAAATATCAGATGGTGTGGGAGTAGAACGAATTTTCCCACTTCACTCCCCACGGATAGCAAAAATTGAGAAAGTGAAAGCAGGACGTGTACGACGGGCGAAGTTATACTACATTCGAAAGCTAGCTGCCAAAGCTGTGACACAGAAGACTTCTGCGTAATGAAGTCGCGACTCGCAATCCCCGATTTGGGATACCTTCAACCCTTACTGTATGGCTTGGAAAAACCTCAGTCACCCTTTGAGCTCGTTGTCGATATCCCAGCGCGAAATTCACTTGCCATGAGTGAGCGCTCCAGTAATCTTCGGGGCGCTTTCCTTTCCCCTCTCGATTATGCTCGTCATGGTGCTGAATATTGTATTGTTCCTGAAATTGGTGTAGCTTCGTCCTATGCAACAAAAACAATCCTCCTCTTTATTAATAAAAATGTCCGTAATATTACACGTATAGCTGTCGATATTCGGTTCACGTCAGAAATTATTCTGGCAAAGATAATTCTGCTTGAGAAATACCGTAATCTATCTTCAGTTTCCAATGCTTTACAGTTTATTCCGATGATGCCTGACTTAGACACTATGCTTAGGAAAGCAGATGCAGCACTCATTGTTCAATCACCACCACTCATGGAGAATCGGAATAATATTTTTGCACTTGATCTTGTTGAAGAGTGGTACGATTTGACAGGGTTACCTTATGTTCACGGAGTATGGGTAGGTCGAGAAGAAGAACTGAATGAAGTCGAGGCAAAAGCACTGCTCATGGCTCAAAGGGAGGGAACCCGTGTACTCACAGAAATCGCAAACATGCTTGCACAAAAATATAACCTTAACATTGAGTTTGTAAGTCAGTACTTACAAACATTTACGTACACCTTCACTCAAGCTCATGAAGAGAGTTTGGAAGAATTTTTCCACTATGCTTTTTTTCATGGTGCTCTCCCTGATGTACCTCTAATTCGATACTTCGATCTCCCACCCATCGATATACCTAGAAGTAATGAGTAATCCACTTTTTAATATTCAATACTTACCCCAATGGAAGGTAGTATGCCAATTGATGAAGTTTGCTCGTAGCTATTTGTACGTGTGTTAAAGCGAGGAATATCAACTGGCTTCCTATTGTAAATATTTTGAATATCAAGGAATACAACGAGATTCCACCGTTCAAACATCCAAAATCGGTCGACACGTACATCAAGACTATGGTTCGATGCTGTTCGTGCAGTATTATAGAGAGCTGGGATTTTCATATTGTTATTACTAAAAGGTGTGTATGGTCGACCAGTTGCATACCGAAATTTTGCACTGAACTCCCATTCCTTACCAAGCATGTACCCACCACCGAGGTTCACAATCAACCGTTGATCGAATGAGCTGGGTCGTGATATTCTATCCAGAGCCTTAAAGTCAGTTTTGCTGTAACTAAAGCTCACAGTACCGTAGTATGGACTCTCTGAAAGTTTTTTTTGAACAAACAATTCAATTCCACGAGCGGTTCCTTCGCCTTTACTTACAAGTGGATCAAACCCGAATGAAGCAAATCCTTCTTCAGTGCCCCCGAACCCTGCACCGGTATTGGCAAAAACGAGGTATGGTCGAGTGATACTTGTTGGGTAATTAATGTACTGTTTACGATACACTTCGAGAGTAAATTTAACATCTGAGTCAAAAAAATATTCTCCACCGAGAATGTACTGTGTCAAGCCAATGAACTTCAAATTTTTATTGAAGGGATTGGCAACAAGCCAGATGTATGATGGGGCTTGATAATATCGACCAACACTGGCATTGATGTTTAATTCAGGTGATACAGAGTACGTTACTGCAAGACGCGGTGAAAAAGCAAATTTCTTAGTTATCAAGTCGAAGTAATCTACTCGACTCCCAATATTTACTTTGAACTTGTTGAAGGTTTGAATGAGTTGTACAAACGCCGCAGCTTTTGTAGCACCTGTTTTGTAAATGTTCTGAAATGCTATCGAATCTCCAAAACTTGTTACTTGGGGGCGAACAAAGATATTTGCTGAGGATTGGGCACTTTTTACGCTCGCCCCAATTAATAATTCTGTTGCGCGAGTAATTTTACGTGTTGTAGTCAACTTAAGTGTTCCTTCATGTTCATATGAATAATTTTGAAATATTGGATTCAGGAGAGTGTCACTTTGTTTGTATTCATACTCAACGTAATTTTCACTAAGTGTTACCGATGTAAACTGGTTCTCACCGATATGATTCCACGTTACACCACCGATGAACTGATTTTGATTGCTTCCAAGAATACGGGAGTTGCTGAATCGTTTTTCTGGCGTATCGTTGAAATATCGGACACGATCGAGCACTCCGATTGCAAGTATTGAAATGTTATCAGTGCTAGAAATCTTGAATTTAGTTCGACCAAGAAAATCCCAGTATTCAGGAACAAAACCAAAACCTGCGGCTTTGAAAATAAAATCAAGGTAACTTCGGCGTGCAGTGAAGAAGTAGTTTCCGTTAGTGGAGAGTGGTCCTTCCACATTAAACCCAAATTGACTGGCTGAAAGCGTACCTTTCAAACCTGTACGATCGGTTCTGCCATCTTTCAGTGCGATTGAAAGTACTGAGGATAGTTTGTCTCCATACTCGACACTAAATCCTCCAGTTGAAAAGGTTGTGCGGTCAATGTAGTCTATATTGATAAAGCTAAGAGGTCCACCGCTAGCGCCTTGTGTACCAAAGTGATTTATATTAGGAACTTCAATATTATCGATGAGGAATAAATTTTCCGAAGGTGCACCACCACGTATAATGAGATCGTTGCGTCCTGCTTGTACCTGGGCAACGCCAGGTGCAATAGAGAGTGCTCGTACTACATCTTCTAAACCACCAGGCAATCGGCGGATTTCTTCGTTTGTTTGTATGATTGAACTTACGGTTTGCTCTGGTAGTTTTTGGAAGTACGTTTCAGTGACTTGAATTCCATTATATTCAAGAGGTTGTTCTACAAGGTAAACTGTGAGTGTTACTGGTTTAACTGCCGAAACCATAATATCGGTTTCGATGAAGGGAGCGTACCCTATTGATGAAATGCGTACAGCATGCATCCCAACTGGGATGTTCTTAATAGTGAAACGGCCGTTATCATCTGTCGCTGATCCCAAAGTTGTGCCAACAACAATAACGCTTGCACCCACAACAGGTGATTTTGTTCCAGACTCGAGTACTACCCCTTCGATTATACCAGTTTGTGCTGCAACGATGTTTGTAATGAATGTTGCTGCAACCACAGCGTTTGTAAAATAACGTACCATTGTAATTCTCCATGAACGTTGATGATTTTAACCTTTTATTATGAGAAGAATACTAAAGTCAAAAAGATTCAATGGGAAGAGAAACGGTTGCGATCATAATTGAAATATCATCATTTTTGAGTACATTCATACCGTAAATATGCTGAAACACCTTTCAATAAAAAATTATGCCCTTATCGAGTCTATTGAAGTAGAGTTCGAGAGTGGGTTAAATATTATAACAGGTGAAACAGGGGCAGGAAAATCTATTATTATCGATGCACTGAACTTGCTCCTTGGTGAACGAGCCACCATTGATAACATTCGTCGAGGAGCCGAGAAGGCTGTTGTTGAAGGAGTCTTCATTGTTAGTACCAACAAACGTCTGAAGCAATTGTTTGAAAATGAATCTCTTGAATGGAATGATGAGCTACTTATTCGACGTGAGATATCGGTAAAAGGTCAATCGCGATGTTTTGTAAATGATTCTCCCGTTCCTGTTTCGACTCTCAAAATCCTTGGCGACCTTCTTGTGGACTTGCACGGACAGCATGAACACCAATCGTTACTTCGTGTTGAAACTCACAAGTACTTATTGGATGAATATGGCGGTTTAGAAGGATTACGGGACGAGTATCAAGATTCCTATGATCGTATGACAGAACTTTTTACAACACTGAATGATTTACTCCAGCGTGAGAAAGAATTGAAAGAGCGGCAACAATTATTTGAATTTCAAATTCGTGAAATTGATGCAATTAATCCTCAGGAAGGTGAAGAAGAGGTATTGGAGAATGAGCTACGAGTCCTCGAGAATGCTGAAAAACTTTTCGAGTCAACCAATCAACTCTACCAACTTCTCTATGAAGGAGAGCAATCTGTCCACGATATGCTCGTGAAAGTGCGAAACCAACTTGAGGATTTAGCAAGAATTGATACTTCCTTCAGCGAAATACAGCGAGAGTGTTCCACTGCTGTAGTGATTGTGAGTGAGATTACAAAATTTATACAACGGTACAACTCAAAAATTGAATTCAATCCAGAACGTCTTGAATTTGTTCGAGAGCGTCTTGGTCAATTTACCCTCCTTAAAAAGAAGTATGGTGGGTCGATGGAGGCTGTACTTGCGTACCGTAAGAAGATTGGTGAAGCATTTGCACTGGCTGAGAATTTTGATCACGAGCTTGAGCAAATTCATAAAGCAATCGAAGAAGAACGTACCCGCTGCTCTCAGCGAGCTCAACGACTTTCTGAAAAACGTCAAGAATTGATCCCGTCGCTCAATACTGCAGTTTGTAATGAACTTGCAAAACTTGGTATATCAAATGCACAGTTTAATGTCTCTATGGAACAAAAGAAACTTGCTCGGGATAATGGGAGAGTTCAGTATGCATATGTAAAACTTGGTCGCGAGTACTACGAAGCAACGAGAGATGGTATCGATACCATTGAATTTTACATATCAACAAATGTTGGAGAACCTCTGCAGCCGTTGGTGAAAGTTGCCTCTGGGGGAGAAGTCTCCCGAATTATGTTAGCATTGAAAACAATCCTTGCAAAGGCAGATCGACTCCCACTCCTCGTGTTTGATGAAATTGACGTTGGTATTAGTGGGAGAATTGCACAAGCAGTTGGTAAGAGTTTGAAACAACTGTCTGAATATCATCAGATTATTGCAATCACTCACCTTCCTCAGATTGCTGCATGTGCAGATTGCCATTTTGCAGTCGAAAAATTGGAACAAGGTGAGAGGACGGTCACAACTATCAGAAAATTGAATATGGAAGAAAGAGTACGAGAAGTAGCAAAATTGCTCAGTGGGGAAGTTATAACCGAAACAAGTTTACAAAGTGCCAGGGAACTTATAGAGTCGTAAGAAAGGAACATGGTTGTTATGGCGCTCTCACTTTATAATTCTTTAACACGTAGGAAGGAAGAGTTTATTCCTCTTACACCAGGGTATGTTGGTATGTACGTCTGTGGTCCAACAGTTTATAGCCATTCTCATCTTGGCCATGCAAAGAGTTACGTTTCCTTTGATGTAGTTGTACGATATTTACGATACTTAGGATACAAGGTTCTCTATGTCCAAAATATAACGGACGTAGGACACTTGACAGATGACGCTGATGAAGGAGAAGATAAAATTGCCAGGCAGGCACGCCTCGAAAAAGTACATCCAATGCAAGTAGCTGAAATGATAACTCGTAGTTACTTTGAGGATATGGATGCACTAAACGTCATTCGTCCCGACATATCACCGCGTGCATCTGGACATATTCCTGAGCAAATTGAGTTAATAGAACGGTTACTTGCTCGTGGTTATGCGTATGTAGTCAATGGCTCTGTATACTTCGATGTTCAAAAATTTGTTGATTATGGAAAATTGTCTGGTCGTACCCTTGAGGAAGCAATTGAAGGTACGCGAGTAGAGGTACGATCGGAAAAACGTCATCCTGCAGATTTTGCACTCTGGAAAAGGGCTGAGAAAGGGCACATTATGCGATGGAAAAGTCCTTGGGGTGAGGGGTACCCTGGGTGGCATATCGAGTGTTCAGCGATGTCAATGAAATACTTGGGTGAAAGCTTTGATATCCATGGTGGTGGTATGGATAATCGATTCCCCCATCACGAATGTGAAATTGCCCAGAGTGAAGGTGCAACGGGGAAACCATTTGTGAAGTATTGGATGCACAATAACCTCGTAACGGTAAATGGGCAAAAAATGTCGAAATCGCTTGGTAATTTTATTACTTTGAAAGATATTTTTCAAAAGTATAATCCTGAAGTAGTACGGTTTTTAATTCTACAGAGTCACTATCGGAGCACGTTAGATTTCAGCGATGAGGGTCTCCACGCAGCTAAAGCTGGATATGAGAAACTTTTGAATACTGTTGCGAACTTACAACGGGAAATAACCAAAGTACCTGATACCCCTGAACAAAAGGAACTTCCGTTTGACATTCAAATGTACGAACGACGTTTTCATGAGGCAATGGATGATGATTTCAACACGCCCCAAGCACTTGCAGTACTGTTCGAACTTACAAAAGAAGTGAATCAACTTCTTACACTAGATCATCGTTTGAATAAGCAAGCTCTTTCACGCATAGAAAACATCATTCATAATTGTGCAGGTACTGTACTTGGGCTACTCAGTGGAAAGACAACTATTACTAGTTCTAATCAGAGTAGTGAAGGTGCATTAGTTGATTTGTTGGTCTATGTTCGTTCGGAGGTTCGGAAACAAAAGTTGTGGGGTCTTTCAGATCAGATTCGAGATAAGTTACGTGAGTTGGGCTACATTCTTGAGGATAAGAGAGATGGTACAACATGGCGGAAAAGTTGAGTACACAAATTTACAAGATCCTATATTCTAGCTAGTTTGTTGACTTAAAACGATCTATGCAAGAACAACTTACACTTATAGAAAATGCATATGTATTTACAGGGGATAAAGAACGAAAGAGTGGTTTCTTCCCGATTTTAATTAAAGGAGATACAATTCAGGCACTCGGTGAACGAGCACAAGCATTAAGTCGGCAGTATTCACAACTTGAACGAATAGATCAGCGAGGGAAAGTAATTGTACCAGGGTTTATTGAACCATTCTTTAAAGGTGAGTCTATAATTCTTCGTTGTATTCGATCAACGATCTTTCCAGACCAAAACTTTACAAATGAAGCTATACAGGATGCTTATCGATATCTTTCTTCACAGGCAACTCTTGATGAACTTACAGCACTCTATAAACTTGCATATTTCTCAGCGTTGAAGATGGGGATAACAACTCTAGTAGAGTACGGATTAGATTCCCTTGATGGTTCGGTTCAAGCAGCATGTGAAGCAATGCGGCAAGCAGAAATACGGGGTATGATCGGTCTTCACTCAGCAGAGCAATATGAGGTAGTTCAGCGATGCTCTGCAAAATCGATTCGTTTTTTCTCAGTCTTGCCCCCAGAACACGATCTTACACTCTATAATTTACAGTCAACACTACGCTACGCTCATCAATACAACATACCGATCCTTGTAAAAGATAGTAGCACAAAGCAAATTCATGAAGCAGTAAAGAAAAAGTTTGGGAAGAGCATTCTTCAAATATGTAAGGAATTCAAAGTTTTAGAAATTCCAACTATTCTCCTTAATGTAGGTTTATATGAAAGTTCAGATCTCCATATTCTTCGTGAAATTCAACGCCCAGTGATCATTACTCTTGAGTTTGCAACACAACGTACAAAAGGTATTCCACGTGCTATTGACTTTCTAAATCAAACCATACCACTAACGTTTGCAACTGGATGGGGTGTTCCACGCCAGTTGGAAAAGATACGCGATATAACAAAACTCTGTTTATGGCATGAGGTACCGGTATCACCATATGACATGGTTGGTGCTGTGACCATTCAGGCAGCACATGCACTGTTTTTAGAACGCGAAATAGGAAGTATTGAAGAAGGAAAGAAAGCAGATTTATTGTTTATTGATTGTACGGGGATCTTGAAGGAACCGTTTTGCAGTTATGATTATCCTGAACTCCTTATGAAGTTCTTAATTTCGGAAACCGAAAGTGCCAACATTACTGATGTTATGATTGGAGGGGAATTCGTTATACGCGATGGTAATTTGTTAATGGCATCGGAAGAACTGCTTGTACGCGATATAGAAAAGCTTGTTGAAAAAATTTATTCAAAACTTCCAAGGTTGATGAGTAATGTGATACCAAAAGCAGAAATTTTCAAATTACCAACTATCCCTCAAGACGAGAGTGATGCAATCCCCTTCGAGGAAGGGTTTCGTGTTATCAAAAAAAAACAACCACACGATAATACACCCAGGACCAACCACCCTGAGTTACCGAAAAATGTACAACGAATTTATGGTGATGATGATATTCAAGAATGAAAGGAGAGCAACGGTGAAACAGCGATTGGTTATCTTTGTAATTGTGACATTTTTATTCGTGTCAGATGTTCGCGCGCAAAGTTATGCGGGGCATCAAGCTCAAGGTGAGCTAACTACGCTTATTGATAAACCGACAGCTGGTATGCTAAAGCGGGGAACGTTTGCAATTACATCTGAGTTTTTTCAACAAGGTGGTGTGTTACTTGGAATCGGTGTTGGTGTGTTTGAGCCATTTTCTATTGGAATTTCGTATGGTGGTACAAATATTCTTGGCCATGAAAAGATTACAATGAATCCATGGCCTGGTGTGCAAGCAAAACTGAGGATTCTGAACGAAGATGTTTCAGTGCCCGCATTAACCGTTGGATTCGATTCGCAAGGGAAGGAACTGTATTACCCTGCTGATTCATTGAATCGGTATACGATAAAATCGCCCGGAATATTTGTTGTCGTAAGTAAGAATTATTCTATCCTTGGTAATCTTAGTCTTCATGCTGGGGTTAATCGGTCTTTTGAAATTAATGATGGTGATAAGGATCTAAACATCTACCTTGGTATCGAAAAATCTCTTGGGAAAGACATATCACTTCTCTTTGAGTACGATTTTGCTACGAATGATAATAATAACCAAGCATTGGGTAAAGGGAATGGATACTTAAATTTTGGCTTTCGATGGAGTGTTTCAAAAGGTCTTGTTGTAGGAGTTAACCTTAAAAATGTTGTGAAAAATCAAAACAATATTCACGTGGGAAATAGGACATTGCAACTTGATTACGTTGGTTCATTTTAATAGACAGGGGTGGTTATAAAAGAAGACAGTGTATAAAGGAAGGATGCCTAAATATATGTCACTTATGATGAAAAATCAGGCATTTTATCAGTTTGACCTCGTGCGGTACTTTGGCAGAATTTTTGAGTCTAATCTGATATAGAGTAAGACATTAACGTGAGAGGTTGTTATGAAGCTACAAAAGATATTTTTGATAATATTATTACTCCCCGTTGTAATCCATTTACAAGGATGTTACACCCAATTAGCAACAACAGAAGAAGACGAAGAATACACATACGGTGAAACTGAGAGCAGTTCTCCTGGTCGACAAGAATATTACGATCCGTACGATTATCCACCACCGTACACATATTGGGGGTTTCGATTTTATTATCCTAGTTGGTACTCATTTTGGTATTACGAACGGTGGTATCCATACACACATATATGGCATGATCCATGGTATTCCCCATGGTTTGGTACAACGATTATTGTGCATCCTGCACCATATTGGTGGTATCATCGCCATATTTACCACGATGGATATCTTTGGGG
Source organism: Bacteroidota bacterium (assembly GCA_026416125.1). GTDB lineage: Bacteria > Bacteroidota > Ignavibacteria > UBA10030 > UBA10030 > JAOAFT01. Next base: position 9,725 of record JAOAFT010000023.1, on the reverse strand, counting down.
ATGGCATAGCAGATATAGGGGTTACTCACGGATATATTCAAGTGAAATGAGTCCTCGTGAGTGGGGTACAACACGTGGGGAGGAAAAGGGGTATAGAGATTTTGGTGGCACACGTGGTACATTAGGCTCGCCAAGCGGTTCAGTAACGCTCCCACCATCTGGGAGTGCCACTAGTACGGAAACTATAAATAATTCAACATTACGTCGGCATAGTTCGGAGTCTCGTGAAACAACACGGAGATTTTCAACAGGGCGTGTTGCTAGAACACCAAGGCAAGCAGATATAGTTCCGCAACAGCGTTCTGAAGATCGTGAAGCTATAAATCGTCGTGAATTGCAGCCAGGTAGTGGAGAGCGTCGAGCTGAAAGCAGTGAGAGTCGATCTTACCGTCGAAGTTCAGACTCATCATATCCATCAGTACCGCGTAGTAGCTCAGAGCGTTCATCAGAGCGATCAGTTGAAAGGGGTTCACCGCAACACACACAACCATCTTCCCCACCACCGGCACGTGACTACAGTGGTGGCAGATCTTCTGGCTCTGAAGCGCGTGGAAGTGGGCGGTCACGGTAGTTTACTTACTTGAAATGATTGGAGTATACATCATGAAGCGAATTCTATGTCTCTATGGAATTGTAGCAATTTCAATATCGTTTGTACATGCACAACTTGCAGAAGATGCGTTGCGTTTTTCACAGTACAGGCCAGCTATAGGTGCCCAATCTCTTGGATTTGGAGGCACAAGTGTTGGAATAGCAAATGATTTTACTGCTCTTTTCACAAATCCGGCTGGATTGGCACAACTGCGTGTTTATGAGTTTTCTTTTGGTTTGTCTCATAATGGCTTTAGTAATAATGTCACATTTTGGAATACAAAAGAAACTATCGAAAACAATAAATTTAATCTTGATAATATTGGAATTGTATATCCTCTACCTACGAAACGAGGTAGCCTAACCTTCGGATTTGGAGTTGGTCGTCTGCAACAATACAATGCAGCAGCTACATTTGGTGGTTTCAATATTCAAAATTCGTATGTGGAAGTTATCACTCCTAAAGATGACCTTTGGGCAATGAGTCCAACAGAACGAAAGAGATTTTTGGAAAACGATCTCTCATACTACTTAGCAGTTTCTGACACTGCGAATGGATTTCTTTGGCCTATTTTGACGGACAGTCTAAACCAGCGAGCAACAATCCTTGAAGATGGTGGTTTAAACCACTGGTCTATAGGGATGGGGATCGATATTGCTCCGAATATTTCCTTTGGAGTTTCTCTGAATATTGCTTCTGGTCATTACGGCTATGATCGTACGTATGTGGAAGAAGATAAGTACAATGTATACCGTTATGGATTCCCATGGAACATTGATCGATTTCTCTTTACACAAACGATTGATGATAATGTAAGTGGCTTTAACGCTCTTATTGGGCTACTGTATCGAAGCAAAGATAAACTGCGTTTTGGAATTTCATTGAGAACTCCAACATGGTACAGTATTTCAGAACGATACGGCACAAAGTACCAGAGTGAGTTTGATGATGGATATCAATTATGGCAGACAAATACAAACGAAACAGAGTATCGCATTACAACACCGATGGTAATCAGTGGAGGCTTCTCTCTCTTTCCAGTTCAGTGGCTTCTTGTAGCTGCTGATGTTGAATATGTTGATTGGACTCAACTAGAATTAGAGGCTGATGATCCGACACTGAATAGTCATTTGAAGCTCCAAACACAAAAAGCAAAGTTCGATCTCTTTCGCGAAACAATCAACCTACGGGGTGGTGCTGAGTTTACACTCCTTGACGGTGAAATGAAAATCCGTGGAGGTATTGCGTGGTACCCATCACCCTATAAAGAAGATCAACATACTACAAAATATGATAAAGTGTACTACAGTGCTGGTACAAGCATTCGAATGTCTGGCGATGTTTATCTTCATATTGGTTATACGTTAGGTGACTGGAAGTCATATCGTAGAACCAGTGACTTATTTTCAGTTCTAGGTGCACGACAAACTTACGAATCGATCCTCTCGCACGTTGTAAGTGTTACAGTGAGTGCAAAATTTTAGTCTAAACCTTGAAGCATTCATGTGAAGTTTCTTTTCTTCCAATACAGAAGAAGAGCGAAAAAAGTATGTATCCAATAATGATTGATCTGTAATTTTGCTTATCTTGTTTCCTACTCATTCCTTTCGTATATTGGCTATGACATAACGGGCGCTTAGCTCAGTTGGTCTAGAGCGTACGCTTCACACGCGTAAGGTCACTGGTTCGACTCCAGTAGCGCCCACAAGCAATCAGTGGAAAAAACCTTTAAAGCCTATCCAGTGAGATAGGAAAGGAGAGAAATGAGTTCTGTTATTAGAAACCCTCACCTTACGAGAATGGAGGTGGGGATTTTTTATTTCTGGAGGTAGTTAATGCAACAAATTCTTGATGCAAAAGGTCTCCAACGAACGATAAACAGGTTAGCACACGAAGTAATCGAACGGAATAAAGACTTGGAAAGACTCGCTTTCGTTGGTATTCGAACTAGAGGGGAATACCTTGCTCATCGTATTGCCCGGAAAATTTTCGAACTTGAAGGGAAGCAACTCCCTGTGGGGGTTCTTGATATTACATTATATCGAGATGATCTTCGAGGACGACTTGATCAACCTGTACTCAAGAGTACTGAAATCCTGTTTGATGTAAAGGATAAGATAATAATCTTAGTCGATGATGTACTATTTACTGGAAGAACTGTGCGTTCAGCTCTCAATGCACTGATGGATCTTGGCCGACCCGCGAGGATTGAACTTCTTGTCCTTGTCGATAGGGGTCATCGTGAGCTTCCAATAAAAGCAGATTTTGTTGGGAAGAATGTACCGACAGCAAAAACTCATGAGATCCGGGTACTTCTCCAAGAAATTGACGGTGATGACAGTGTTTATCTAGTAAACCATGATCGGAAGAAGGAGTAGGGAGAGATGAAACTCCAAAACAGGCATTTACTTGGATTGGAAGGAATGAGCAAGGATGATATTACACTGATTTTAGATACTGCAGAATCATTCAAAGAGGTACTCGAACGTCCAATTAAGAAAGTTCCCCCTCTTCAAGGGAAAACAATTGTCAACCTCTTTTTTGAAAATTCCACACGTACACGTATATCTTTTGAATTAGCTGAACGTCGGCTTTCTGCTGACGTTGTGAACTTCACAACATCAGGAAGCAGTGTAGCAAAGGGCGAAACACTCAAAGACACTGCACGCAACATCGAAGCTATGAAGATTGATATGGTTGTTGTTCGACACTCTTCAGCTGGGGTTCCACATTTTCTCAGTCGGGTAGTAAAAGCGAATGTCATCAATGCTGGTGATGGACTTCATGAGCATCCAACGCAAGCGTTGTTGGATATGATGACTTTGCGACAAAAATATAAAACGTTGGAAGGACTTCGTGTCTGTATTGTTGGTGATATTCTTCACAGTCGCGTTGCTCGCTCGAACATTTTTGGACTTACAACAATGGGTGCTGAAGTTTCCGTTTGTGGTCCAGCTACACTTATACCCCGCTACATCGAACGGTTAGGTGTTCGCGTATATCACCGGTTGGAAGATGTCATACCTCATATCGATGTTCTCAATGTCTTGAGGATTCAACTCGAGCGGCAAAAAAGTGGGTTATTCCCTTCGCTTCGTGAATTCCATCGATATTTTGGCGTTACAAAAGAGAAGATTGAGAAAGCACAGCACCCGATTACAATTATGCATCCAGGACCAATTAACCGTGACGTTGAGCTTTCAGCAGATCTTGCTGATGGACCACATTCAGTTATACTTGAACAAGTTACAAACGGCGTCGCAGTACGAATGGCTGTGCTGTATTTACTTGGTTTATCGAATTAAGGAGAACATATGAAACTACATCTGAAAGGTGCTCACCTTGTTGACCCGGTACGTGGGATCGATGAATCAATGGATATTCTCATTGTCGATGGAATTATTGAAAAAATCAGGAAAAACATTACAGCTGATCGTTCATACGAAGTAATTAGTTTGCCTGGGAAGATTATTGCACCAGGTTTTATGGATATGCATGTTCACTTACGCGAGCCTGGGTATGAACACAAAGAAACTATCGCAACAGGATGTGCAGCAGCAGCTGCTGGAGGGTTTACTGCCGTGTGCTGTATGCCAAATACAAATCCTGTTATTGATGATGAATCTGTTGTTCGGTATATACAAGATACAGGGAAAAAAGCTACTAAAGGGTTAGTTGATGTGTATCCCATTGCAGCGGCAACAAAAGGTCGACAAGGTGAAGAACTCGCGCCAATTGCAGAGCTGGCTGAAGCTGGGGCTGTGGCTCTTTCGGACGATGGTTCAACAATAGCAAGTGCTGAATTAATGCGTAGGATTTTTGAGTACTCTTCCATGTTTGGGTTGCCTGTAATTCAACATGCAGAAGAGCCTACATTGGCAAAAGGGGGGGTAATGAATGAAGGGTTTCAATCCACCCGATTAGGATTACCCGGAATACCCCCTATTGCAGAAGAAATAATCGTTGTCCGTGATTGTGTACTACTTCGTTATGTACCACATGCAAAGTATCATGTCGCTCATGTTAGCACAGCTGGAACCGTTGAAGTTATTCGTCGAGCAAAAGCAAATGGACTGCCAATAACTGCAGAAGTAACACCACATCACATTTCACTCACTGACACGGTTGTTGATGGTTACGATACAAACACAAAAATAAATCCACCACTCCGTACAGAAGAAGATATTGCTGCATTGAAGGATGCCTTACGGGATGGTACAATCGATGTAATTGCAAGTGATCATGCGCCACATACTATTGATGAAAAGGATGTTGAGTACACCATTGCACCATTTGGAATTGTCGGATTAGAAACAGCGGTGGGATTATCGATGACAACCCTTGTTACAACTGGTATTTTAACTCTCTATGAACTAGTTGAAAAGATGTCTGTTAACCCACGGAAAATTGTTGGTGTTGGATCTATTCTTATACAAGAAGGGGAAAAGGCAAACTTTACTTTTCTTGATCCTGAATGTGAGTGGGTTGTGGATATCAATACGTTCCATTCGAAATCAAAGAATAGCCTATTTCATGGTTGGAAGTTGACAGGCCGTGCAATTGGAGTAATGAATGGGAATTCTTATACATTCTTTATATGAGAATTTGGAAAGAGTTTTACTAGGATGGTTTTAATCAAATCGATTGTCTGTACATTCGGTATAGTTATTGGAGTACAACTGTATAATGCACATAGAGGAGAGCAAAGCACTCAACCCACACCACAGGTACTGTTTAGTGTAGTTCAATACGCATTTGAACAACGTCATTCAGCTCACCTTACAATCTATTTTGCACCAATTCTGAGAGTGGCAATCCTTTCAACTGAAACGGTTGTATCTCAGAATCAAGCCGAGGTACTCCTCTCTCATTTTCTTGCAACGCATCGTATTATATCGTTTTCTTACATTACGATGCATGTACAATTACCACAGCCATATGCACTTGCAAAGCTAAGTTGGATTGAAAAGGGGACAAAACGAACAGCTACTCTTTTCGTTGTACTTGATCAAGACAACAGCAGGTGGTCCATAGTGCAACTGTGTATATACGAATGAAAAAATATGAGAACTCTATAATACTTATTGTGGGACTCTGTCTTCTCTTTGGTGTAGGTGTTCTTACAGTTACACTGCGGGGTTTGGGTCAACGATCTTCCAATGGTGTGCTTTTTCACGAAAGCGAACAAAATTATGCATCGATCCAAGAAGGTGTGAGTAGTATTTTTTATTCTACTATTAAAAAAATGTTGAATACTTGCAAAGATATTGAGTACCAACTTAGTTATCAAACAAGTGAGAACAACAGAGTTCTATTTGCATTTTTAGAAAAGTGTACTAAGGAAGAAGACTATACAATCGATGTTATCGATACAAATGGTACATTGGTAGCATGGGTAGGTGATGCAGTGCGGGATAGCTACGATTCTCAAACTCAAATTGATACAACAATGACCCTCGTTGAAAAAAATGGTATGGTGTACCTTGCTCTTACCATGCCTATTAAAGAGAAAAATGTGATTTTAGTACTGTACAAGTGTCTTAATGCAGCGCATCGAGTCCCTGCTATTAAAACGATGTTTCAAGAAGAACTCGAGAATAACATTGGAATTAGCGGTCGAGTTATAAAGAATACTTCAGAAGCTTTACCGTCGGAATATTATGTCCCGCTAACTTTCTCTAATAACCGAGTACTAGGCTACATTGCATTTGATAAACAAGGTTTAGCCCAATATGAGGGGAAAACGTTCTCAACGTTCGATGCAATACGGAAATGGGGAATTTTCTTCCTATGTGTTTACGTCATAGGTGTTGGGTGGGTTCTCTTGTCAAAATATAGGAAACGGTGGATTGTTCTCACTGGAAAGATAGCTCTTCTTTGGGTAATTCGCTATGCGTGCATCTACTTCGAAATTCCAAACTCATTATTTGAGTTGAAACTCTTTACACCATATTTCTATGGGTCATCATTTGGAAGTGGTTTGGCATCGTCGCTAGGTGACCTACTCTTTACAACTATAGTCCTTCTGGTCTCTATTATCATTCTTGGAAGAGAAATCAAACCACGTGGTGCTGGGCTTTTTTCTCTAAGTACTCAAACGTATAGTAAAAGTGTTATTGGAATTATACTTGGAGTACTTTTTGCGTTCCATTTGTTGCTTATTCATGGATATGGTGCATCGATTCGGAGCTTTGTATATGATTCTACTGTTGATTTATTCTTCAGTTCTGCAGTATTCCCCTCGTTTGAATCAATGATTCTCATCTTTAGCACAATATTTCTTTCAATAGCACTTGTGTATAGTTCGAATGTAATATTCACTATTCAATGGGTATTCGTTGAACATACGGTACCGGTTCCTTATTGGCGGAGAGTGTTCATAGTTGCTCTCGTCGCAACAGCTGGGATAGTTGTTTTTTTGTTGTTTGTCAATGAGCAGAAAACACCATTTTGGATATGGTACTTTCTCTTCTTCTTTTTCTTGAGTACACAATACTTACATACTGTAAAACAATGGAAGTTATTTCGATCTTCGGAGTACTGTTTCTGGGTATGTACTGTTATTGCTGCGTATGTTCTCTGTCTTCCAATACTTTACCGGTATAGCGTTTCGAAGGAGTATGAGCGCTACGAATCTCTAGCAAAGGAGCTTGCTCAACCAATCGACGTTCGAATGCAATTGCTTGTAGCAGATGTCCTTTCTAGTATTCGACAAAACTTTATCCATGTGTTACGTCAACACAAGTATTCAACATACGATCTTCTTGCTTACAGGCTGTGGAGTTTCACACAAGCTTCAAAGACAAACGTTCAAGGAGGTCTTTATTATTATGATGAGAATGGGGAAGAGCGTGATCAGTTCGTTATAGGCATGAGTAGTTACGAAATCAGAGAAGTACTCCGTTTATTGTTCGAGCATGAAGAAGAGGTATCTCAGACAATTACCATTCAACAGAACCAAAAAAGTATACCGTACTACGGTGTATGGTTTACTCTTCGTGATGCGAATGAACGAATTCAAGGAACGGTAGCATGTATCCTTTCGCCGTACAAAACCAGCACTGTTAGTACTATCACACCCTTGGTAGATGCGTTACCTCTTTCATACCTTATTACTCGTGATATCAGCGTTGTTGAATATAATAGTGGACGAATTATATCAACGATAGGTACAGTAAAAAACATTCCTGTGGTTCTTCCAGACAGCATTCTTTCCGCAGTGAATACAGGTCTGCAAAGCTCATGGTACTCTCTTTCTTCACACGAACAGAAAATGTCCGGATTTTTTGTTGTTGCAAAAGGAGAAAAGCATAAGATTGTTGGAATTCTTGTGGGGTTACCGAGTACTGGAGTCTTGCTCTTCAATTGCGTAAAGTTGCTGTTCATGTTTGCACTTGTTGCCTTAATCTTCATTACGCCAGCTCTTCTTCAGAAAATATCGCTTCGGGCAATTCTCTATGGTTTTCGGACAAAATTGTTTGTTGGTATCCTTATAGTTGCAATCCTTCCTCTGGGGTTTTTAGTTTTCTATACACAGTCAATTTCACACGACATGTTACAACAATTAATTCAGGCATCACTCATGAGAGATCTCGATGCATTAGAGCGTCGCATTGGATCATACGTTGAAGACGAAGAGGATTTTATTAACGGTGTGGATGATGATTTTTGTAAAGCTCTTGCAGTGGAGTCTGGTATTGATTTTACAGTTTTTCAAAATATGTACGTACAAGCGAGCAGTACACCAGAATTGTATAGAACCGGCATTTTAGGTAATCGACTTAATGGGGTACTGTACGCACAAATCCTTTCTGGTGGGAGCATGAGTATATTTAGGCAGGAAGTAGTTCGGGGAACCAATGTCGTTGCTGGGTATAAAGGAATACGCATAGGTGGTAAGCCGGTTGGAATTATTCGTATAACAACATTAGGTCAGTATCCCGAACTTGAGATTGAAATAATCCGCAAGAATGCGACACTCTTAAGTTTTTACGCTGTTGTATGTATAATTGTGTTGTTTACAGCTGGAGTGGTAACAGTTACTGTAGCAAAGCCCATTAGAGTGCTTCAAGATGCAACACAGCGGCTAAGTACTGGTGAACTCAACTATGAAATTGTGGCACGGTTCAAGAATGAATTTGATGAACTCATAACATCGTTCAATAGTATGATTCGAGAATTACGGCATCACAGAGAAGAAGCAGAAAAGGTAGAACGAGAACGAGCATGGCGTGAGATGGCTAAACAGGTTGCTCATGAAATACGAAATCCATTAACACCAATGAAACTCTCAGTGCAACATCTCGTACAGGTATTCAAGGATAAAGTTCCTGAACGGGAGGATATTTTAAAAAATATTGCTCAATCGTTAATTGAACAAATAGAATCTCTTTCACGAATTGCATCAGAGTTTTCTTCGTTTGGAAAGATGCCCACATTCCAATATGAAAAAGTAAATCTTACAACGATCGTTCAACAAGCGGTCCAGGTTTTCGCTTCAATGCAAACAATACAATTTCAGGTTTTTGTTCCACCGACTCTAGTTGAAATTCTTGCAGATCCCGAACATCTCCAGCGCGCATTTATCAATATCATAAAAAACGCAGTACAAGTGCTTGAACAAGGTGGGACAATCACTGTTACGGTTTCTCTCGATGAACAAAGTAGTAGAGTCCAGATTCGTGACACAGGACCTGGTATACCACCAGAACATATTTCGAAAATTTTCGAACCTAATTTCTCGACAAAAACGGAAGGGATGGGATTGGGATTAGCAATCGCACGCAGAATTATAGAAGAAATGGGAGGTACTATTGAATGTGAAAGTGTTGTTGGACATGGAACAACATTTACCATCACATTCCCAAAGTGAAGCATGATCATTGTACCAAAGATATTTAGTAATTTCATATTTGTACGTGCTGGCATGAGCACACGATGGAGAAATGAAGGAATTATAGAGTATGAAATGAGCATGGGATATTCAGGGGCTATTTCACCTGAAACGATTACACACAATAGAGAATACTTCTTTCAATTGTTCAATATTAATCTATCACAGCTGGCACAGCCGCAACAACAGCATACCGATACAGTCATCGTTGTTCATAAACCCTGTCTCTTATACACATCT
>JAOAFT010000022.1 GCA_026416125.1 Bacteroidota bacterium | reverse complement strand
GCGCGTCTGCCAATTCCGCCATTCGGGCTATTCTTTTGTGTAGTGTACGTATTTTTTAAAGGAAACTCAATGGAATTTGTGTGCAAGGATATTTTAAGTATTTGAAAATTATTAACATGGAGATGTTTAGGTATTTTTATTATGAATCGTCACAGGCAAATTTTGTTTAAACATTCAGGGTAAATTACCCCTTAAAAGTTTTCTATAATTGTTATAGCGTAGAGGATATTCTCTATTAGTAACGTTAGTTTTATTCTCTAATATAGCATAATGATTATGCATAACGATAAATTAAGTTTGATAATTTTCGTAAGAATATTTCTTTCATAAAACATATTTGGTATGAACTCTTGCGCTAATGTGAAATGTATGAAGTGCTACTTTGGATATAATTGCTGAATTGATACGAAAATGACGCTAAAGTGAAGTAAATATAACTAATTTGTTGATGCGAGGATTCTATTTTTGTATAACTGGAAAAAAACAAAATAGTTGACTATAAAGTTTTTCGTCATTAAGTTAGTTGTTGGTAATTTTACTGTACGCGTGTGTGATGTTTTATTTATTTCATGGCCCGTTCCATTAAATATTCTATCACATTTAATTTTGTAAGGAGTAACTATATGAGATATTATTCAATTATAATTTTTTTTGTACTACTTGGAATAGTACAGCAAAACATACTTGCTCAGAATATTGGAGACTACAGATCAAATTCAACGACAGGTGGGAATTGGAGCGACCCTAGTTCATGGCAGGTATGGAATGGTAGTGCATGGAGTAACGCAACTTCAGCTCCTGATGGAAGAAAAAAGATTACTATAAAAGCTGGTGATTCAATCACAGTAAATGTTTGTGTTTCTATTTTTGATACGTTACGAATGGAAGGAAAGATTGGAAGAACAGCAACAGATAGTTTGATATTTGAGAGTGGTTCAGTTTATAAGAGCAACGTAACGACGCCATATATTCCAAAAGCAATGTGGAAAGATGGTTCAACTTGTATGGTTATTTCTGAGGGTATAACTGTCAATGCAAATCCGGTCAATGGAAATCAAAGTTTTTATAATCTAGAATGGAATTGTACAAGTCAATCAGGAAATTTAAATTTTAATTTAACTGGGGAATATGACATTCGTGGAGATTTTATTTGTCGTGCAACGGGTTCTAGTGGTAGAATATACTTAACAGCTCCTGGTTCTGTTTCTTCTATATACAAAGAACCGATTGATATAAAAGGAAGTATCTATCTCTATAAAGGACAATTTGCAGCAAATGGTTCCAGTAATGTAAGTCCTGATGCAAATTTGAAGCAATATGAAATTAATGTTGATAAAGATATTATTGTAGAAGGTACAAATGTTAATGAATGCTGGTTCGCTTTAACTCGTGGAAGTGCAGCAATGCCTACATATTTCAATGTTAAAGGAAATGTTGTGTTTAAGAAATGTTCATTATCTATGTCCTATCCTAAAGGGTTGATTCGATTTGTAGGTAATAAAATTCATACATTAACCACAGAAGAACCAAAGTGGTCGACAATGAATTTTGAAGTTCAAACAGGTTCTTCACTTTTAATGACAGAAACAGATATAGTAAAGGGAACAGGCACCTTTATTCTACAAACCGGTGCTGAATTCATGACGAAACATCCTAGCGGGATTAATGGAAATATCCAATGTGATGGAAAAGCAGATAATGGGTTGGGTGAGAATGTATTAAGTAAAGGAGCTTTCTACACTTATTGTGGTTCTTCTACTCAGGAAACAGGTACTGCATTACCTGATAGCATTAGTAATCTAACAATTGACAACAATGCCGGAGTAATGTTGTCGCAGAATACAATTGTTACAAATGCATTAATTCTAAAGTCAGGGGATTTAGCTCTTAATGGAAAGATATTCGCATTTAAAAATGTATCCGGTAATGGAACATTATCTGACACTGCTACGCTTGTTGCTCCAGCAGCAGCTAATGTGGGCAGTTTAGGGGCTATTATTACATCGAATGCTGATTTAGGATTTACAGTTGTTAAACGAGGCTTTACAGCATTTACAAGTAATAATAGACAAAGTATTTCTCGATGGTATAAAATCTTACCGTCAAATAATTCCAATTTAAATGCTACTTTTGTCTTTAGCTACGCCGAGTCAGAGTTAAATGGAATTCCAGAAGAAAATTTACGGCTTTTCCGCTCGACCGATAATGGTATTACGTGGACACTAATGGGTGGTGAAGTGAATACAACTACAAATACTGTTACACTAACAGGTATTCAATCATTTTCATTATGGACATTAGGTGATGTTCAAAACCCATTAGTCAAAGTAGGAAGCAATGAGATTGTACCAACATCAATAATGTTTAGTAATTACCCCAACCCATTTAACCCTACGACAAGTATAGTTTTCTCTGTAAAAACATCGGGTAAAGTTTTGATTCGTATTTTTGATATTTTGGGTCGTGAAATTACAACAGCTTTTGATGACTTCGCAGAGAGTGGGAAAGTCTATTCAATTCACATTGGAGATAGACTCAAAACAAGTGGTATTTACTATGCTCGACTTGAGAGTGCTGATGGAGTACGAACTCAAAAGATGGTGTACATGAAGTAAAATTGAGTCGAATATCCACTCAGACTTTGGGTCTAGGAAACGTTCCTAGACCCTTTTTATTTTTCTTTCGTAACCTTCTAATGCAAGTGTACAAATCGTAAGGAAAATACTCATCCGATTCAGAAATATGCAGTGATGAGATTAGTGGTAAATTTTTTATTCGAACCATTCTAAGTGATAGTGAGTATACTGGATTCATCGTTAGAAGGAAAGCATCGTACGGATACAATACAATCGTGTTGTAGGGCTATATTCACTTAAGCCTTTGCCGGTGAGAGAAAGCGCAATGAAGGCAATATCTACATCGTCATGGAGTGAGTAGTTGAATTGCGGTAGGAGAGCTGTTGATGTATCGAATGGATTATAGAGGATCATAGCATCAACTCGGAAGAGAGGTGTAATTGTGTAACTAGTACGGAAAAAGAGCTCAACTTGTGAGGGTGAAAGAAGTCCAATAGCACGGGCATCGTTTGTGAACAATCGAATGGATTGTGTTTTTCCGATATTGTTGTAGAGTACTTCTGAGTGAAGAGTAAGTGAAGTAGGGAATGTATAATCAACGGAAATAACAGCACTAAACTGCAAATGTTTCTGGCTTGCAAATGAGTTCTGTGTTGCAAAACACATGGCAGATGGTGCCTCCGTTACAATCATTTCACCACGGAATCCTATTCCGCGGATAGTGCCAACCCAATTCATACCGATAAGTACTCTTTGAAGATAGTACCCTATGACAAGTGAAATGTCGTACTCAGCAATGTTCATTGTGTATTGAAGGGCAAGAGTACGGTGATCTGCACGTGGGCTAGGGGTGAGGGCACAATCAATTCTCGAGACGTCTGATGTAAAGTATTGTAACCGGAGTGCATCGACAGCAGGACGTTCTTCATAGTCGAAATCTAATATAGAGAGTGGATTGAATAGATCAGTAATATTCCACACGTAGCTTGTACCCCATGCAATACGCTGTTTCCCAATACTTATACGAAGGTTTTGAATGTTGTAATCGAACCAGCATCGATCGCATTCAAGATAGTTGAGTGAACGGCGTTTTTTCCAGAGGAAAGTGTTGAGGGTGAGGAGTGCATCGCTTTGGCTAAGTGTTTCAGCGTAATGTGGAATTTGTTCTGGCGAGTCACCCACAATAAGTTTGTTCCGTATACCAAGGGTGTACGTAACATGTTCGCTTATGAACCACGAAAGACTTATGCGTGAGTGGAGCGTATGGTCAATGAATAGTGACGGAGAAGAACTCATCTGTGTTGTACTCACGAGGTATTTACAATATCCTCCAACTTCCCATTGTTGAGTTAAACTTTTCGTAGGACAGAGTAGACAACAGAGAAGAAAGAGTAAACTACCGTTGCAATGTGTCAGATGAAATTTTGCCATCGTGGAGTGTTATAACTCGTCGTGCGCGATTAATAACTCTGTAATCATGTGTGGCAAAAATGAATGTCATTTCTCGTTCACGGTTGAGCGTTTCCATGATATCAAGTAATCCTTCGGCAGCATCAGTATCGAGATTTGCAGTTGGCTCATCTGCTAAAACAAACGAAGGGTTCGAAGCAAGGGCACGGGCAACTGCTACTCTTTGTTGCTGCCCACCTGAAAGTTCAAATGGTCTTGCATCAAGCTTATCTTCCAATCCAACGGCTTTTAGCAGTTCAATACTACGTTTTTCTCGCTCTTCTTTTTTTACCCCTTGTAAAAGCATTATGAACTCGACATTTTCTTTTGCTGTTAGAACAGGAATCAGGTTAAAGGATTGGAAAACAAACCCAATGTTCCTCAATCGAAATTCAATAAGCTTATCTGTCTTTAAGCTTGAGAGATCGATGCCATTGACAATGACTTTACCACTTGTTGGATTATCCAGCCCACCTATCATATTAAGCAATGTGGTTTTACCAGATCCTGAAGGCCCGACTATGGCAGTATATTCACCTTTATCAATCTTAAGATTTATGTCTGATAGTGCGTGAACAGGAATTTTGGTCTCGTCATAGACTTTGTTTACGTTTTGTATTTGTATAATTGGCATTGAAGTAATCAATCATAATTTTAAACAACACTTTATCAATGGAGAAGATCTTTGAAAAATATTCCGTAAAGTCACTGCGACAGGAAATCTGACGAAGTCCTGCTTATAACAAGAAATGACATTGTTACCTCACTTTTGGTAAATTGTTTCATACAAATCATTCGCAATGACATTTTCCCAAGGTTTCTTTCAATCAAAATATCCAAAGGCACAATTTAACTCTAATATTTCAAAGTTTTTCTCAGACTAAACTACTATTCCTTCTTCCATTCGATGTGATCATTAATATTGTGTTTTTCATATGTATTTAAAATATCTTCACAGAATTTTTCCGTTTCCTTGTCTCCGATTTCTTTTGCAACTTTCCACATTTTTATAAACATCCTCTTTCCACTTTCTGTTTGGTTGTAATTCTTTTTTCTAAAGTTACAAATAGAACATAGCGTTTGGCCATTTTCTAATGTTGCTTTTCAACCTTTATCTTTTGGCAATATATGATCTACTTGCAACTCATACCCTTCTTTTGCAGTTCTTCCACATTGGACACATTTATATCCATCTCTTTCTAATATTTGTTTTTTCAACTCAGGCGTGAAATCATCTAATTGCCTGTTCACAACATAATCTGGGTCGTATCGGTAAATACCTTTTTTAACTTTTATTAGAAAACCTTCTTGATGAAGCTTTCTTATTGCCCTCCAGGTATCTCGGCTTCTTATTATATAGCTTCTTATACCGTTCTTCAACCCAATCTACTACAGGTGCACGAGGTATGTTCTTTCTCGGATGTCTCTTGAAATACTCAACAATAAAGTCACTTATGCTTTTTCTTTTTTTCATTAATTTTCTAGAATAAAGTTTCCGATTCAGTCAAAATTCTTTGTTTAGCTAACTCGCAATATTTAGCGTCTATTTCAATTCCCACACCATAACGATTTGTATTATTTGCAGCAATCAAGGTGGTTCCGCTTCCAACAAACGGATCAAAAACGATATCATTAATAAAACTAAAAAGTTTAATGCACCTATAAGGTAATTCTATTGGAAAAGGGGCAGGATGTCCGATTTTTTTCTTACTTTCACCACTAAATGTCCACAAACCATTTGTCCAATCCATAAACTCTTTCCTGCTAATGTCAGAAGTCTGCGAACCATTAGTTCTTTTCCATTTCCCCTTATATAGAACAACTATTAATTCAACTGGCGCAATCACGTATGGTGCAGTAGCTGACATCCATGATCCCCAGGCTGTTCGCCTCGAAATATTTCCCTCATTCCAGACTATTGTTGAATGATACTTCCATCCAATTTTCTGAGCGATTGTAGTTAAATCTGCACCGACACTTCTTTGGCCGCCTTTATTTTTATCAAGAGGTATATTTAAACAAAATCTCCCTTGATTCTTACACTATCTAAAACAATTATTCATCCATTTTTCCGAGAACTCCAAATACTCCTCATAGTTCAAATTGTCTTTGTGAGAATTGTATTTGATGTCTACATTATAAGGAGGCGATGTAACTATTAAATCAAAAATTTCTTTATCAAATAAGTCCTTCCTTAAAACATCATCATGCAATAGAATAACATTTTTATGGTGTAGGACAAGTTTCTTCTTTGCACTTGTAAACTCCTCCAATAATGACCCGAATTCAACTTCGTTCGTTTTCTTTAAACTAATTTGCCTTTTTTTATGTCTAAGTTTTACCGTCATTTTATTACAAATATACTAAATATTTTAATCATCCATTGCAAATGCATATCAACTCTCTAATACATCCTTATTGCTTCAGCTGGCTTCAATCTTGTTGCCTTAATTGCAGGTGATACCGCAGCTATGAAAGCAGTTACCAACATCATTAGGAAAAGACTAACATACATATGCCATGGCAACGTAGGATACAAAATCGCCGGCATTCCATACGCTGCCATCCCTTCTTCAAGTATTGAGAGATCGATGCCTCGCTTTGAGTAAAACTCAATTGTAAGATATCCAATTAATGTTCCTATTGTACCACCTGTGAACAATAAAAAAACCGATTCCATAATTATCATCATAAACAACCGGATTCTTTTCATGCCAACTGCCATAAGGACACCGAATTCTCGAATCCTTTCAAATACCGACATCATAATTGTGTTCGATATCCCAAAAAGCAAAGCAAACAGAATAATGCCTATAAAGATGTTTAACTCTAAATACAATATACCCTGAACTAGTGCAAACTCAGGTGCTATTTCTTTCCAGTCTTCCACTTTTGCAAAATCTATTTTTGATTTTAGATAGTTCCTTAATGTATCAATATGAGCTACATTTGCAACCCGTATTGCAACTTCATGAACAAGCGTGTCAGTTCCTAGTAAAGTGGCGATATCGTCCTTCTTCACAAAAACGGTTATACCATCGTAATTCAATGACTCGGTTTTATAGATGCCCGAAACTCTAAACGCTGATGATACTAGATTATTTTGCAAATCCTGAAATGACAATATAACCTTCGAGTTCAATTTAAGTTTTAGCTTTTCAGCAAGTCTATTTCCAATCAATATCTCATTGTTTTTTAACCGACCGAAGTATGTACCGGCAATTACTTTTTGACTTATGCTCGTCATTTCTTTTTCTTTTGACGGGTCTATTGCAAAAATCCGAACTCCTCCTGCTGATACCGGAGAAGATGCCATACCTTCTATTATCAACCGCTCGCAGTAGTTTTTAATAAAAGGAGCTTGTTTCAATATTTCCCTTACTTCATTAATTCTGGGAATATTTTGAGAAAGTAGCTTTTCATCGCGAAATTTCGGATGATGAATTTGAATATGAGATAATTCTCTGTTAATAGCTGCTTCGATGGTTGTTTCCCACATACCTATTACTATGCCGTTCGAAGCTACGCCTCCCCATATTCCAACAATTGCAGACAATATTAGAATCAGACTCCGTCTTTTATTTCGCCATATATTTTTCCAAGCAAGCTGTAGAAGCATTGTCACGCCCTCATTGCTTTGACAGGCTTAAGCTTACGAATGTAATTTACAGGATACAATGCAGAAAAGATTGCAATAGCCAATACAACCAAGGTCTGCGCAATAAATATAGTCACATCAGTGCTTAAAGGAATTATAGGCTCAACTCCAAACTTCAACGATACTTCTGCTATCTCTCCAGTGAACTGAATTGGATTCCTATTGAAATATATTATAAGTGGTATTGAACAAATAAGCCCAGACATAGCACCGAGGAATGAAATAAATATTGCCTCGATTGTTGTTACCAAAACCAGTACAGTCTTTTTCATACCGATTGATATAAGGACACCAAATTCTTTTGTTCTTTCAGCTGTCATCATCATAACTGTACCAAATATCCCGAAGGCAATAATCAGATACAAAATTCCAATCATTATCACACCACCGACATTATCGAGGAAAATTCCTTGCACAAGCTCTGGCATCATATCTTCCCAACGCATTACTTCATACTTACCTTTTGTAGTCTCTTTGAGAACTTCATATACTTTGTCCAATTTTCTTGGATTGTTAATCATTATTGACAGCGTAGTTAGTTTACCCTGCATTGAAAATAGGTCTTGCCCATAAGTAATTGGCATATACATGAATGAATTGTTTAAGTCTGGCAATGCAAATTTTACTATACCAATAATCGGAACCAGCGCTGCTGCGGTCGTTCCATAAATTCCTTGTCCATAAAGAACCACAGTATCTTCAACGCCCACATTAAGCATTTTGGCAAGCCCTTCAGCAATTAATATACCTTTGTCATTATGGTTTATGTATCTTCCAGATATTATTTTGTTTTTGAGTCGGGTCATTGCATTTTCCTTTTCAGGATCAATACATACAACTGAACCAACCTTCGTAATTTCTTTCGATGAAACAAGCATAAAATTTTCGAGACGTGGTACTGCTATTTCTACATTTTCCATTTTCTCTATTGTAGAAACAAAAACACTGTCTGCATCAATTGACTTCTCGAGACTCCTTTCCTCCCAATAGCCAATTCCGTGTATCTGGATGTAACCCGTATACGTTCGCACGGCACTATCGATCATGAATTCGTACGAACCGTACTGCATCGAACGCATGATAAGTGCAAAGAACACTGCAAAGAAGACAGAAGATGTTGCAATAAAAGTTCGTCGTTTGTTACGCCAAATATTACGCCATGCCAGTGACAGGTAAAGGGTCATTTTACTTTACTCTGGTCATATTTTGCTGAGAAAAGAACGATGGGGTAATATCGATATTGAACTTGATGGTATGGTATTCGATAATAGTTTTTGTGTTTTCCTTGTCGAGCGGGATCATTTCCCATATTGTAGGAATTTGCCTTCCATCCACTTCACGGATATGGAGACCGTGGAAAACTTTAACAAGGGTGTTATCTTCATCGTAGAATTCTGATTTTAAGTGAATGTATGATTCTATTGCAATGTAACTTATAACTTTGCTCCACACAATACCAACATTTGGTTTGGGGATTGACTGTATTTTATAGCATACGTAACCATCAACTGTTTCTTTACCGAGAATTGTATGGTTGTAATCTTCAGAATACGATGAGGAGCGAATAAGGTCATCGTTTGTAAAATCTGATCCCATCCATGATTGATTCATCATAGACGGTGGTATTTTAATTGTTTTTTGAATAGTTGGGAGCCAGTTCCAGATTTCGTTTTTTCTCTTAAGCGTTACTGTACCTTTGTCTCGTGCTGGGGCTGTTACATAGACGAGTGCATAATCTGGTTCAAGAGCCCATACTTTCATCCCAAAGGTTCGTTGCCAGGTTGGTTTAATGATAGTCATTGTCATTTCAATGTAGCTGCTTGTTGCATAGTGCAGTTCCTCGGATTTTTTTACGATCTCATATGCTGTTTGAGAGTGAGTGAGCGTGGTTAGGGTGAGTAGTGTGAAGACCAGTGTTTTCATAAGTATCCCATCCTATTGAAGTTACACTGTATAGTATACGCAATATTTCTTGAACAATCTAATTCTGAAAGTTCAAGTCGATGTGGAGAGAACACGTTGAATAATTTTCATAAATGGATATATTTTACTATGAGAGTGTACATATTTTGAAACGGTCGTTGAAAAACTTGATTATAAATGTGTGATGTTCTATGAAAGCATTTATTCTTCATGGTACTACATCGTTGATGCAGAATGCTCATCCTCTCAAACTGGTTGACATGCCGATTCCAGTACCACAGCCTCATGAAATATTAGTTAGAATCGAAGCATGCGGTGTGTGTCACACAGAATTAGATGAGATTGAAGGGCGTGCAGTACCTGCATTTTTCCCAATAGTTGTTGGCCATCAAGGTGTAGGTAGAGTTGTTGAGAGGGGTGAGCATGTACAAAGTTTTGCAATCGGTGATCGTGTCGGTATTGCATGGATTTATAGAACATGTGGGAGTTGTGAATACTGCACGACAGGACGTGAAAATCTTTGTTCACAGTTTCAAGCAACCGGTCGTGATGTTCATGGCGGATATGCAGAGTATCTTGTTGTTCCTGAGCAGTACGCATACAAGATACCTGAGGCGATCGATTCTGCACATGCAGCTCCTCTTCTCTGTGCTGGAGCAATAGGGTATCGGTCACTTTCTTTAACGAACATACGCGATGGACAGTGTTTAGGGTTTAGTGGTTTTGGAGCTTCAGCACACTTAGTCCTGCAAATGGTTAAAGCACTCTACCCAAACACTAGAATCTATGTGTTTGCACGGAGTACTACTGAACGGCAATTTGCATATCAGCTAGGAGCGCACTGGGCAGGTGATTTTCATGAGGAACCACCTGAAAAGCTCCACGCCATTATTGATACAACACCGGTGTGGAAACCGATCGTTTCAACGTTGCGTACCCTCTTGCCCGGTGGACGAATGGTTATTAATGCTATTCGAAAAGAAAATGACGACATCAATTCTTTACTGGAACTGAAGTACGAACGCGATCTTTGGATGGAAAAAGAGATTATTACTGTTGCGAATGTTACACGAATGGATGTACAAACAATTCTACAACTGGCAGGACAAATTCCTCTCTTGCCAACAATTGAACAGTATCCATTTCTTGAAGCGAATCGTGCTTTACTCGAATTGAAGAGAGGGAGTGTTCGTGGTGCAAAAGTACTTGTCATGGAATGACACACACAAACTTATTCTGGAGGGACTATGAAACAGTACTTCTTGGGGATATGGGTTGCTTGTGCAATGAGTGTTTCCCAAGCTCAACTTGTTCACACCTACTCAATTGTTGCACGGGACTCTGCTACCGGTGAACTTGGAGTAGCCGTACAATCACATTGGTTCTCTGTTGGTTCTATTGTTAGCTGGGCAGAAGCTGGAGTTGGTGCGGTTGCTACTCAGTCACTGGTTGACCCTGCTTACGGTCCATTAGGACTTGAAATGATGAAAGCAGGCAAAACTGCACAGCAGGCGCTTGATGGTTTATTGGCTTCAGATCCAGGTGCAGAGTACAGGCAGGTTGCGATGATTGATGCCAAGGGAAATGTTGCTGTTCATACTGGTAAGAAATGTATTGCTGAAGCTGGTCACAGTGTGGGTGAACAGTTCTCTGTCCAAGCAAACATGATGCTCAGTAACAAGGTCTGGAATGCAATGGCAGAAGCGTTTCGAAAAACAAAAGGAACCCTTGCTGAACGCATGCTTGCAGCACTCGATGCGGCAGAATTGGCAGGAGGAGACATTCGTGGTAAACAGTCGGCTGCAATACTCATTGTTAGTGGAAAGAATACTGGGCGACCGTGGGTTGATCGAATAATGGATCTCCGTGTGGAAGATCATCCTCAACCATTGGTTGAATTACGTCGATTAGTTACAGTACACCGTGCCTACATGCACATGAATGCCGGTGATCTTGCATTGGAGAAGAATGATGTTGAAGGAGCGTTACGAGAGTATTCAGCAGCAGAAGCACTTTTACCGGATAACCTAGAAATGAAGTATTGGCATGCAGTGGCCTTGGCAAATAGTGGAGCAATTGATCGCGCACTCCCACTCTTTAGCGATGTGTTTCAGAAAGATGCAAGGTGGAGAGAATTAACATCTCGACTTGTCCCTGTTGGGCTGTTAACGGTTGACGGAGACCAACTGATGAAAATACTTGCACTACCATCAAAAAAGTAATTGTATTTCCTGTCGTAGGAATCTTCAATGTACCAGTAAAAAAACATATAACCCCCAAAAATAATGCGGTTTACAACTACTTACGGTTTTTACCGTAGTTTTAAAATACGGTGTTTACAATATTTTATAAGAAAGGCGGTTATTTTATACTTACTTTAGTATGTGGAACAAAACATTTATCCGGTGAGTGCCTGAACATTCAACAAATTTTGAATATGTGAAATTCATGCATAATACCATTACATTTGAAGTGTATTTACCAATGAAAGGAAAGAGAGCATGAAACGATTAGTGCTCTTTATGATAGGTATAGGAGTTGTGTATAGTTCCGTAGCTTTTGCCCAAACAACCTCGTGGCGTGGCACAGTGAGTACAGCATGGGAGAATGCAGCAAATTGGACGAATGGAGTACCAACTGCGACGTCGACGGTAATTCTTGGTGATGGCACCGTCACCAATCAACCAACAATAAGTACTCCTACAACTATAGCAGCACTTACGTACGGGAATGCAGCAGCAACGACGTTAACTGTTAATGCGAACCTAACAGTTACAGGGCCGATTACAAATACTATTACAACAACAGCGCGTTTACATAACATCAATTTGAACACAGGAGTAACCCTCTCGTGTGCAAGTGCAAACCTCAGTCCTCAGGTAGCTGGTGCCAATATGACTATAACTTTCAACGGTGGTACATTGAATATTAGTGGAGATTTAACAGTTCAACCCACTGCTGCAACAACGCTCATCACCTTTAGTGTTGGAACAGGGACGCTCTATGTTGGGGGTACAACACTTGCAGGTGCAAATGCATCAGCTGCACGCGGATGTGCAATAACGGTAACCACTGGAACAATTACTTTTGTTGGACCATTTACACAAAATGGTTCAAATTCAACATTTACATCAAGTGGAGCGGCAACTATTACATTTCGGTCGAATGTTACGAATACACTCGGTACATTCAACCTCACAAATTCGACGACCAGATTCACTAGTGTTTCTACAATAACTCCTACTACAGCAATGACATTTGGCAATATTGTGTTGGAAGGTGGAACTGTTACACTTGCAGGTGCAATTACTGTTGCGGGAAATTGGACAAATAACGGTGGTACACTCAACGCTGGCACAAATCCTGTGACGATAACTGGTACTCGGACAATTGGTGGTACAACACCAACAGCGTTTGGGACATTGAATATTGGAACATCAACAAATGCTGCAGCGGTGACAATGACGAACAATAATTCGTGTGTTAATCTGAATATACCAGCATCTGCAGGAGGGGGAAATCGATCGCTGACGCACAGTGGTACCGCATCGTTGACAGTTACTGGCAATGTCACTATATACCAACCTGGTACAAATAATAGAACAACGTCATGGAACATCGATGGTGGAAGTGCAATTGTCCAGGGTACTACAACCATTGGAGGAGCAAACAATACTGCGTCTCGTGTCGCTCGAATACGTGTAACCTCGGGTACACTCACGTTAAATGGTACAACTACACTTTCTACAGGGACAAGTTCAGCAAGTGCTCTTCTCACAGTGTCAACTGGTACTATCAATATTAATGCTCCATTTAGCCATGGTGAAGGAACTGTTTCTATTACAAGTACTGGAACAATCAACTTTAATTCGACATACGCTTTTGGTCCACAACTATCCGCAGCACCCATTTTTAATACTGTTGAGGGATCGAATATAACGTTTGCAAATAATCTTACTGCTTCTGTTGCTCTTACTCTTAACGCAACGAGTAATACAACGTTCACCGGGAACTCAACTGTAACACCAACAGCTAACATCTCTTTTGGCCATGTGACAGTCAACAGTAATGTAACGGTAACAACTGCTAATGCTGCAGGTACGCTAACTATTGCAGGAAATCTCCTTATAAATGGGAATTTAGGTGGAACGGGGACAGAACCAGTGCTTTTAACTGGAGTAAATACTACAATTAATGGAAGTGGAACATTGGCGGCAACTTCTACGATAAGTGGTAATAAAACTATCCTTTCCACCGCAAATCTAACTGTATCAGGTGCAATGACAATTAATGACGGTGTTACTGTTGTTAACAATGGTACTGTATCATCCACCAATGCAAGTGGAATTATTGGTGGTGGTGCAAATAGTGTGTGGACTAATGCAGCAAATGCAACGCTCAATGTAGCAGGACCATTGCTAACAACGGGTACACTTAACGCTACTGCGAATCCGAATACAGTACACTATAACGGTACTACTGCTGCACAAACTATTAAGCCAACAACGTACCATCACTTGTCGATTACCAAGGGAACACAAACAGCTACTCTAGGTGGGAACATTACAGTTAACGGAAACCTTACCATTGTGTCAGGAACTCTTTCAGCATCGACATACTCCATAACACTCAATGGAAATTTTTCGAATACCGGTACTTTTAGTGGCAATACTGGCATTGTGACAATGGCAGGAACAAACGCTGTGATAAGTGGGAGCGGTACATATAACTTTAATACGCTTACAATAACTGGGGCAGGTGTTACTGTCGATGCAAACACATCTCTCACGATTGCAGATAATCTTTCAACATCAGGTTCAGGTACGTTCACACATACTGCGGGTGGAAGTGGTACTATTACAATGACAGGGACAACAAGAACAATAAGTGGCAACAACATTCAACTTGATGATCTCACTGTTTCTGGTTCTGTTACGATGAATAGTTCTATAACCATGACAGGTAACTTAACTGTGAGTGGTTCATTCACAGGTGCTTCAGGCACTACCTTAACAATGGCAGGTAATGGAAGTGCAATTAGTGGAGGAGGTACTATTTCACTTAGTTCGCTATCAGTAATAAACACTGTAACAGCAACATCGAACGTCTTCATTAGTCAGCATCTTACAGGTGGTACAATTACAGCATCTACCGGAACATTTACTTTTGCGGGAAATCCATCTCAAGTATCAGGAGTAGCTAATCTCTACAATGTCACTGTTAATACAGGGGCAACGCTCCGATTAATGACAAATGCTCAATTAGGGATTGGAGGAACATTTACCCTCTCGGGGACACTCGATGCGGTGAATGGTGGAACTCCAAATACAGTAACGTACAACGGAACAGGCGCTCAAAATGTACTTGTTGCAACATACCATCATCTTATACTCGCGAATGGTAATACGAAAACAGCTGCAGGAGCGTTGACTGTCAATGGCAACATTACTATTGAAAGTGGAACAACATTCAATGCCGGTACTTACACGCACACCGTGCATGGAAACTGGATAAACAATGGTTCGTTTACAGCAAGCTCGAGTACAATTCAATTAACAGGTACAGCAGATGCTATAATCGGGGGAACAAATCCTTCTGTATTTAATACTCTTGTTGTGAATAAAAGCAACCCATCCAATAAAGTCACTGTAGGAGTGAATGTTACAGCTGCAACATTGAATGTTGCGAATGGAAATATCAACACAGGTACGAACAGCATTACAATTACCAATACGCGTACAGGGAATGGCTACATTATTGGCACCATTACACGTTCGCATACATTTACAGTTGGGACTGCGTATGCATTCGAAAGTCCATATAACACGGTTACATTTTCAACAGTTGGATCGGTTACATCGGTGACAGTAACAGTAACGATAGGCGTTGTAAACGACTTTCCATTCAATGGATCAATCAATAGACAATATGCTATTTCTGTGAGTGGCAGTGGCTATACAGCAACGCTCCGACTTCACTATCTCGATGATGAGTTGAATGGGAATGTTGAGTCATCGATGCAACTTTGGAGATACAATGGTACGCAGTGGGGTGTATCTGGAAAAACAGCTAACAATGAAACAGATAATTGGGTGGAACAAAGTTCCTTGACTGATATTACCAATCGATGGACGATTTCCGATGACCAGAACGTAGTACAATGGAATGGAAGCACAAGTTCATCGTGGAGTACAGCAGCGAACTGGA
This sequence comes from Bacteroidota bacterium, assembly GCA_026416125.1. Taxonomy (GTDB): domain Bacteria; phylum Bacteroidota; class Ignavibacteria; order UBA10030; family UBA10030; genus JAOAFT01. The sequence goes on along the minus strand of JAOAFT010000022.1, from coordinate 21,081 downwards.
CTGCTATTCAAGGTTCGCCATCGTTACCACCTTCGTCCAATGATATTGTGCAACTCGGAACATCAACGTTTACAAATCAGCCTATCATAAGTACTGCTGTAACTGTAAAGAACATTGTATTCGGAAGTGTGCAACCTGTGACGGTTACGATAAGTACTGGAGGCTCATTGGTAACAAGTGGAATTACTGGCCAGTGGAACAGTAATGCTACCCATAGTATCAATGTTGGTGCGCAAACACTTACTGTCAATGGTGATGTTGTTTTAAGTGATGGTACAGCAGATCATTCAATCAACCTTGTTGTTGGAAGTGGCTCAGTAACTATTCTCGGAACGCTTATCCACCGTGGGAATGCAAGTATTGCATTTGGCACTGGTACAATGACTCTTCAAGGGAATTATGTCTACACAGGTGGCACATTCACAGCTGGGACAGGTACAGTAACTTACAATGGAACACTCGATCAGAGTATTGCAGGCCTTCAGTACTATAACATCGTCATAAGTAAAAGCAGTGGTACAGCAAATGTTAATGCACAAACTACTGTTAATGGATCACTTACCCTTTCAACCGGAGGAACACTTGCCCTCAATGCTCAGTTGAATGTTCTTGGAAATGTTACTATTGGTTCATCCACAGTGTTTCAGGCTAATGCTTCAACAATTTCTGTTGGGGGGAATTGGATACGAACAGGGACATTTGTACCAGGCACATCGACAGTAATTGTAAATGGTTCATCTGCACAGACCATCGATGCAACGACCTTCAACACTCTTATAATCAATAAACCCGCAGGGAGCGTTACCTTAATTGGTTCTGTAATTGTTAATAGCGATCTTACACTCCAAAGTGGTACGCTCGATATTGCTGACTTTACGTTAAATAGATCATCGCTCGGTGGTACCTTCACCATGAATGGTACTACAACACTTCGACTCTCTGGAGCAAATAACTTCCCTGCAAATTTTTCTACCTATTCTTTGGCACCAACTAGTACTGTTGTATACTATGGGACAGTGGCACAAACTGTTCGAGGAGGGCTAAGTTATGGTAATCTTACCATTAGTAAGGCTGGTGCTACTGCGACGCTTGGAGGAACTGCAACCATCGCTGGTGATGTATCGATTCAAACAGGGAGTACATTCAACGGAAGTTCATATGTTCTAACGCTCCAAGGGAACTGGGTGAACGATGGCACATTTACTCCTTCGACTGGTACAGTACAACTTGCAGGTACAAACAAAACAGTTGGCGGATCTTCTTCAAATACATTTAATAATCTTACTGTAACTGGAGCATATTCATTCTTAACGAATACTACAGTTAATGGTACGCTCACAGTTACAGGAACTGGAATACTAACAGCTGGACCAACGACACTGACTATTGCAGGAAATCTCTTGAACAATGGTACACTATCTTCTTCAGGCATATTAACGTTTACTGGTACCCAAACACAGAATATTGCAATGAATGCCGGATTTCTCAGTACAGGAATTGTGAATTTCAATGGTACTGTGGCGCCAACGTTTACTGGGTCAAGCCCTCCGACGTTTAACAATCTTAACGTTAATAATACAAGTGGTATATCTCCTACGATGGGATGGACAGTTAATGGGGAGTTCACCGTAGGGTTAGGAGCGAAGTTCTTTGGAGGTACGGCAACCCACACATTTAAAGGCCCGTTAACAAATAATGGTATAATCACAAGCAGTGGTACTTTAAAATTTGAACCATCAATTCCTGTTACGGTGGTTCTCCTCAGTTCTTCTGGGATTACTGCATTTAGCAGTACAGGTATTGTTGAATTTGCTGGAACAGGAGCACTATCGATAGTTGGTACGTCACCAAATATCTATACACTTACAATTTCAAATACCAACCCTAATGGTATAACACTCCCCGCTGGGTGGACTATAGGAAATGATTTGAATGTTACCTCAGGCGCGACATTCAATGGGGGGGCGTATACATATTCAATTGGTGGATCGATTAACATCAACGGAACCTTTAAAGGACAGACATCGACCATTACGATGACAGGAAGTAATAAAACTATAACAACAGGGAGTGGAGCAGTCTTTAACAACCTTACCATTAATACTGGTTCTTCAATTAGTTTGAATTCGGACATCTCTATGACTGGTAATTTGAGTGTTAATGGTACATTCACTCCAACGATTCACAGCGTTATTTTTACTGGTACAACGCTTTCACAAATAGGTGGCACACTAAATCCCATCTTGCTTCCACAAATTGTTATTGAAAAAAATGGTGCCACCACAATTCTCGCACAGAATGTAGCTGGGGTTCGCTTGTTACACATCAAGAGTGGGGTGTTCGATCTTACTACCTACACACTCACAGAAGATAGTGATGGAGGTGAATTACAGATTAACGCAGATGCCAAACTCCGCGTCCGCAGCGCAGCAGGTGCCCCAACGTTCGAAACGTATGATCTCGATGAGCAAAGCATCGTTGAGTACTATAGTCCAACAGCACAAATAGTTACACCACTTGATTATGGAAGCTTACTCTTCACAGGGACAGGAACGAAAACAATAAGTACAAACATTGTAGCAACCGGGAATTGTACGATAGATCCTGGTACACCATTATCGATCTCTGGTGCAGTTACATTTACCGTGAATGGAAATTGGGTTGATAACGGATTATTTACAGCAGGAACAAGCACAATTGTTCTAGGAGGAATAGGGAAAACAATTGTTGGTACGACAACATTTAATAACCTTCAAATCAATGGGACAATTACGAACACAGGAACTATAACTGTGAATGGGAGTTTCACAGGCATTGGGAGTATGAGTCAGGGACCAAATGCATCCCTTACGATCAACGGTTCACCTGTCACAGTAGCTTCTATAAACGCTTCAGCAAATCCTAATACAGTGATCTATGCAGGATCTAGTGATCAAACAATAATACCAGGTAGTTACTACGATCTCGTTCTTCGAAATGTTGGTATGAAAACTGCCTCATCGAACATTATGGTCAACAACAACTTGGTGATTGACGTCGGGGCTCGATTTACTATTACTACCGGAATCGTTGTCCATGTGTTCGGTAGAACGGAGACCTATGGAGAGCTCAATAATTACGGGAGTTTGCTTATTACGGATTGATCTTAATACTGAGGTATATATTTTGTGAGAGTGAAACCGTAAAGTGAGTATTTCCCCGAAAATATTTTAAGAGTGCTACTGAGTCTTTCTTCGGATTTATATGCGTCGTAGGACTCATTGCGATATAGACTGATTGGGTACTACAAAAAAGTTTTTTCATTCATCCTCTTAGTACGGTGTGTGGAGTGCTCAGCATAATGGTGGGATTGTTGTTAGCAATCTGGGCTGGGTATCACTTTTAAAAGCACATGGTACGCTCTCTGTCTTTGACCACCGGAGAGACTTGTTTGCAGTGGAACGTATCTCTTCATGAGAAATCAAATCCTCAGAGGTCTTTTCTCATAGTCTTGGGAGTTGGATTCATACTCCCCTCTTTCTCGCCTATTGCAATCTGAGTTCCAATCTTTATCGTCATTAGTGCGCCTGAATTACGAGAGCTCGAAATAAAGTTTGGTAATGTGCACCGAAAGTATGAAAAACGTACCCCTACGTTCATTCCACGAGAGAGCTTTGGGAAAACATCATCCATATCTCTCATCATGGAAACCGGTACTGCGATCGCAAGAACTCAACTATTTCTGATGCATCAGTGGAGCTAATACCATTTCCGAAACGGTAAGTTTTTCCTTGATACTCGAAAGCAATTGGCTGTAATTGGCGACTAGTATAGAAAGATGGACTTTCAGCGTTTATGGATTGTTCTACGCGAAGATTACGAATAGAGGCAATATCGTATGTGTGAGAACGCTTGAAAAAGAAAAGTTTGTGATAAATTGTTATGTCCGTTGGATGAAGAACAATGTGTTCGGTACCAAACAATAGCCAAAGCACTATAACAAGTGCAACACCACCTGCCAAGGTCCAAAGGATAAGCCATACAACAAGACCATAGTGTTCGCTATCTTTATTTGAAGCAGCCATTTTTAAAACTGTATACTCTGCGATACCCCAACCGATAAGCCAGAAGATCATAAAAACTATTGTATACCACTGCTTTTGTATCTGGATGATGAACTCTGGACCTTCTGTTGTGTATAGAAGGGTATAACTCTTAGTAGGATATTCTGTAGTATACATTATTGTTTATATATCTGTGAATAATGGTAAATTGAATGTAGTCTTAGGTAGAGTTTTTCTATCGGAGAAGTTTCAGTTCCATACCATTCAAACATATGTACAATACTTATTCGTTGATTTGAAAATCCGGATCATTCGGTCTGATCTCATTATGCATTCGTATGAGCGATCGATACGCAGTTTCACTTCCTCGTGCAAGTGCTTGCCTATACAAACGGTATGCTTCACCTTTGTTCTGCATGACGGTATAACCACGTTCATAACAAAGTGCTAATGCATTCCGAGCAAGAAGAGATCCTCGTTCTGTCATAGTGTTCAGGTAGTGGAGGGCTGAATCTATACTCATTCCATTTGAAACTTCGTTGCTCAGTACCATCACAGCATAGCGGATACGTGCATCGTGATCTCCACGATCGGATGCGTTTTTAAACCAGTATGCGGCATTGTTTTTGTCTTGTTTTGTCCAACGACCGGTGTAGTAACAGAGTCCCAATTCAGTCATAGCTGGTGTGCAGTTGGAATTGGCTGCTTGCTGGAGAATTGTGAATGCTTGCTGTTCGTTGAGGAGCGTACTAAACCGAAGCGCTGTTAATCCAGCCCATAGCATGAGAGCATACGGTTCTTGAATTCTTGTTAAGTGTTCGAACTCATTAGTGAATTCTTGAGTGTGGATAAGGTTCCACAGTAGTGAAGGTGCTCGTAGTGATTCCAGTCGGATTGCCCTGAAGTAAAGGAGTGCAGCTTTTATCAAGGATCGCTCTTGGCCATATCCTTTTTCGTAAATTCTCCCAATGTACGTCACGGCTTCAGGAACACCAAGCTCTGCAAGTTCAAAGAGTTTTACAAACGTTGAATCTGTTCGTAGTGGTTGTGAAAATTTTTTTTGTATTGAGGAAAGTTCACGGTATGCTTCACGTTGGAGAAGAGTATCGGGTGGGATAGTTGTAGTATCAGTACTTGAAAAGTCGAGGAAGAGCAAAGTTCCTGATGATAGGGAAGAGGATTGTGTTTTTTTCTGCCTCGAATGTTGTTGATTCGTTTCGATGCTGTCGATTCCACGGTAGCGGAGTTCTTTGAGTGCTTCGTGTGCGTCTTCGTAACCTAATTCAGCAGCTCGTTTGATATACTGGAATGTTTTAGGCCAATTACGTGGCACGATAAAGTTTTCCGATGTAAGAATCCCCATTGCAAAGAGTGCTTCAGGAATTTCTTCCTCAGCTGCATACTGAAAGTGTTTGTATGCATCGAATGGATTCCACGGAACGCCGATTCCATGGAGATGGAGGATTCCGAGATTATAGTGTGCAAGTGGTAGTTTGTTTTCAGCAGCACGCATGAGCCAATACACAGCTTTGGTTGTGTCGGCAGGAAGCCCTTTACCAAGAAGGTAGCGTATTCCAAGGTCATGTTGTGCGAGGGCTTTTCCTGCATTTGCTTCTTGAATGAGTGTAAAGAGTTCAACGACTTGTGCGTCGTACGCTGAGTAAAGGATGAGCGGTAAACCTGTGAAGCGATATGGTTCTTTGTATACAGCAGATTTTTTTTGTTGTTGAGCGAACATCGGGCTCTGAAAGTGTATACTTAAAATGAATAGTGGGGAAAGAAATATCCCTACAAAAAAAAGGGGTTCCCAGATTTTATTCTTTGTTGGTATGATCAACTCGTTGTTCACCCCGAGGAAGAGTTTGATTGGATCTATTGCTCGAGTTTTGCAAGTAATTGCTCAAGGAATTCTTTTACTTCTATCATGTCTTGTCGAATTTCTTCGTCTTTAATCTTCCGTTTCTGAGGAATTGTGAGGAGCTCGAGCTGTTCACCACCATCTGGTTCAGGTTTGTATTCTTTGAGGATTTGTTTTGCGCCCTCAATTGTGTATTTTTCTTCTCGTAGAAGCTTTTTGATATGTAGAATGAGTTTTATATCTTTGTTTGTGTAGATACGGTTTCCAGCCCGGTTCTTTGCTGGTTTTAATTCAGGGAATTCAGTTTCCCAGTAGCGAAGCACATATTGCTCGAGTCCTGTGATTTTACTGACCTCACTGATGGAGTAGTAGAGTTTTTTGATACCTGTATATTTCATGAGTACCTTCGTGCTTTCTCTCTCAAACATAGTAAATCTTGGTTTGAGTTGCAAATGGATATGAGGAAGGAGAGTATGAGTACAAGTATTCGTCGCTGTTTAATTTTTATTTTCATTGTTGTTTGCTCTGACAGCGGGGCCGCTTGTTCTGCTGATTCAGCACTTGTGTTCATGAGCGATACCCAGTCGCCAATGTGGATTGAAGCAATAGCAGTAAGTCGGAATAAGAATGAAGAAGCTACAGCAATGCTTTTTACACACATATTGAACGATTCCTTGGTTGGCATGGTTGCGTTATTGGGCGATGTAACTGAGCGAAGCAGTTCTGAGAAAGTGTGGGGACGAATCGATTCGATCCTCGTACGTTTTCAGTCTAAAGGTATTCCGATTGTTGCAACAATGGGGAACCATGACTACTTAGTGCGAGCAAGTAAAGGTGAACAACAGTTTATAAAACGATTTCCTTCATACAAACGAACAGGATATTGCGTACGGTTCAAATCATTAGCAATTGTTTTGCTCAATTCGAATTACTCGATACTCTCAGCAGAAGAGCGGACATTTCAGAAACAGTGGTATGAGCAAGTGCTTGACTCTCTCCAATCGGATTCAACAGTTGCTGCTGTCTTGGTTGGTTGTCACCATCCACCGTATACGAACAATACTGTCGTTGGTCCATCAAAGGAAGTTGAACGAGATTTTGTTCCAGCGTTCCTAGCACATTCGAAGTGCAAAGTATTTCTCAGTGGGCATTCTCATGCCTTTGAACACTTCAGAGAAGGTGGTAAAGATTTTATTGTTCTAGGTGGTGGAGGTGGACTCCAGCATACACTTCTCCTTGGCAAAAAGCAACTATGGTACGATCACTTCCCACACCAAACCGAGAAGAGGATGTTTCATTACGTGCGGTGTACAGTACAAGAGTGCGATCTTTTGTTTACGGTATTCATGGTTAAAAGTGATTTCTCAGCAATTGAAACAGTTGCAACATTTTCTGTTTCACTCAGGAACGCTCATAATTGAGAACTTTAGAAAAAAGTATTAAAGGCGGGAGACAAAGTGCGCTTTATATGAAGTCAACACCAATCCAGTGTTAACGATAGTGAACAAAAGTACTAACCATCGTATGGTATCACAACATCAGGTGTACGATATTGCTATAGCATGGTCGTGGGAGTACGATGAACCGTTTGTACAACGACTTCGTGATGTTGCAACACAGAATTCCTATACGGTTATAGAAATACATCCACGCAACCTTGATGAAATTCGCACTCGCTATATTCATCGAGAGCTTTCCTTTCGGTACTTCTTCGATAGAGCATCCGATGAGAATGATGCTTTCTATTCGTTTGCAAAACTCGTTGATGACGAATGGAAGAACAATAGTTTGACCTATCCGCGTCCGATCAATCCGTTGGACTACATACGCCATGCATCTGACAAAGCTACAATGCATTTAGAGTTCATTACCCATGGTATCCATGTACCATACACAATTATTATTTCACCGTACGACACACACCGTGAAGTCGGGTTGTCGATTACCGAACTTGCAAAGTTGGGGCGACCGTTTATTATTAAACCCGCTAATACTACTGGTGGGGGGCTTGGAGTTGTTATGGGAGCCGAAACACTAGCAGATGTGCTCGAAGCACGAAAGACTCACGGAAGTGATAAGTATCTTTTGCAGGAAACGATTGTTCCAACATTGCTCAATGGAGAACGTGCGTGGTTTAGGGTGTTCTATGCATTTGGGGATATATTACTCTGCTGGTGGAACGACCAAACCCATGTATACCGTGCAGTTACACAGGAAGAAGAACAGCACTACAATTTGGGACAACTCCGAACCATAACGCACACGATCGCGTCATTATGTAAGTTAGATTTCTTCTCAACGGAACTTGCTTTTACGACCGATGCGCGTGTCGTTTCTGTTGATTATGTGAATGAGATGTGTGATATGCGGTTCCAATCGCAGCACCCAGATGGTGTACCGGATGAAGTTATCGAGAAAATTATATCAAATTTTATTCGATTTGTACAAAGTATTGATGCACGATTGTAGAAAGTATATTATGTGCAATTTACATGGTTTGGTATGCACGGTATGCTTGCACACACCGGAAAAAATTGGTACAATCGTGGGTGAAGAGGGGGAAAGTATCAATTTAAAGAAGGGAACAGTATGATAAAGCAATGGAGAGTTTTCTTCGTTTGCATTTGTATTCTGAGACCAATGCATCTTGAAGCGTGGCAAGGAGCAACCATTCCACTCTCAGAATATACGCACCGTCGTGCTGCCATCTTATCGAAGCTTGAACCGGGTACTGCTGCAATTTTTTGTTCTGCAGAGCAAATGATGAGGAATGATGATGTTCCCTACCCATACCGGCAAAATAGTACGTTTCTCTATCTTACAGGGATTCACGAACAACGTGCGGTGCTCCTTCTTATTTCTGATGGAATGTATACAAGGGACTCGCTCCTTGTTCATTCGATTCTTTTCCTAACACGAGGAGGATTTACGTGGACAGGAGAAATTCCTTCACTTGAAGAACGAAGAATACGATATGGGTTTACCCAACTCACAGATCTTGTACTCCCATACGACACACTCCAAACAATTCTCTCTACAGTACTACCATCGATCAGGGTTCTCTACTACACGCCATCGTTACCTGAGACGTTCATCGATAGAGTTGCAAATATTCCATACATCAGTTGGCGTGAAGCGAAGAAACATCTTCAAGAGCGATTCCCCAATCTTGAAGTACGAAGCTCGAACGAGCTCGTTCAACAGCTTCGAATTATTAAATCATACAATGAACTTCAGTGTCTTCAAGAAGCGGTCAATCGAACAATTGAAGCGTTGAGTCAAGTAATGAAAAGTACCAGAGAAGGGATCTATGAGTATGAACTTGAAATGATCCTTGAGCAATCATTGATGCAGCACGGTAGTCGATCACAAGCATATTCTCCAATTATCGCTTGTGGTAAGAATGCACTCTATCCACACTATGAAACGAAAACGAGTAAGCTCAAGAAAGGATCTCTTGTGTTAGTTGATTGTGGAGCTGAAGTTCACGGCTACGGTGCAGATATTACCCGTACGTTTCCTGTGAGTGGGAAATTTACACCCGTACAACGTAAACTTTACAATGTAGTTCTTGCTGCTCGTGATAGTGGCATTGCAGCAGTGGAAATTGGGACTACACTTCACGCGATCCATACAGTCATGGAACGTGTTCTCATTCAAGGAATCTGTAAATTAGGAATAACAACGACACCGGACGAAGCAAAAAAACTAATTCTCCATGAATTCTGTCACTTCGTTGGTTTGGATGTGCATGATGTTGGTTCCTCAAAACAACCACTCGAGGTTGGAATGGTACTCGCACTTGAACCAGCTCTCTACATTCCTGATTCTCTTCAATATCCGGCTGAGTATCGAGGAATTGGTATTCGCCTTGAGGATAATGTGGTGGTAACGGAGAATGGTTGTACCATGCTTTCAGCATTAGCACCAGTGACGATCGAAGAAATCGAAGACACAATGAAACGTGATGGAGCGACCTCCAAAGAGAAATCTAAATTACAATAACTATTCAAGAGGAGGGAACTGACTATGGTACCATTGAAATCAGAAGAGTGTTTACATTTTCTCATTGAGATACTCACCGTACTAAAATCGACAAACAAGTATGAACAAGTATTTTCTCTTGTGCTTGACCGAATTGTTCGAATGTACCACTGCCAGGCATGTGCAATTATTCTCATTGATCCAGCAACAGAGTATCTGAAGGTTGAATCGAGTTATGGACTTTCACTCACGTTTGAGAAATCATTTCGTCGAAAAGTTGCAACTGGAAGTATTGGGAAGTTACTATGGACTGGCAAACCAGTCATTCTCCAGCATCCACAGGTAAATCCTGATGCTGCGCAGGATGTACAGCTTGAACATCCGTTTGGGTCGTGCATTTGTGTACAAATAGCTGTCGATCAGCGTACTCTTGGGTACTTACACGTTGAAACGAAAGAACCAAACGTCCTATCCGAGGCTGACGTACCTGTGCTTCAAGCTCTCGCAGATTTTGCAGGAATTGCACTGGTTCGATCCCGCTTGTATGAAAAAGTACTCCGTTTAGATCCTATTGACCATGATACTGAGTTGGAGAAATACGCACCATTTCTTGAAAAACTTGCTGCTGCTGTAACACGAGCTCAAACACTCAAGGAAAAATTTGCAATTCTCTTAATGGATATCGATAATTTTAAGCAAGTTGCCTTAACGTATGGTTATGATGTTTCGAAGTTGGTACTAAAAGAATGTGCTACGATCATTCGTTCTTTTTTACGTCCTTTCGATGCCGCAGGACGTTTTGGGTACGATGAGTTTGTTGTGTTCCGTGAGAACGTCTCGCAGGAAGAAGCACTTCAATTTGCCGACGATATACGTCGTTCCATCGAACAACAAGAGTTTACACACCAAAAACTCCATATTACAGTAAGCATTGGTGTGGCAATGTACCCACGCCATGCACAAACAGAACGGGAACTCCTTCTTTGTGCAAAAGAAGCACTCTACCAGGCACAACGTTCTGGTAAGAATATCGTCGTATGGTACGAAGCACAAGTAGAATAGCACTACCGAACGAACAATAATTTCACTGCGTGGATTCAGTACAGTGCGTAACGCTGTTGAGTATTAAGGGAAGAGACTATCGAAACACCAAATTCAGAATATTCAAATGGTAATTTCATATAAGGAACACACAACACTACAAATAGTTGAAAAAAATGACGCAAAGTATGGATTGAATGTCATGATGTGGGAAAAGAAAGGTGATGCTTATGAGGGAAGCACATACGCTGAAATACAAAAACTTGTCCACCAGTGCGCAGCAGGATTGTTGAGTCTTGGTGTACAGAAAGGTGATCGGATTGCCCTACTTTCTGAAGGAAGGAACGATTGGGTTATTTCTGAATTGGGAATACTTTACACAGGTGCAATTAATGTTCCTCTCTCTGTTAAGATTGAAGAATTAAATGACTTAAAGTTTCGTCTTGCGCACGCAGGATGTCGAATGATTATTGTATCTGGTCACCAACTGCAGAAAATTCGGACTATAAAAAGAGATCTCACTACACTCGAAGTTCTCATTATACTCGACGAACAAGATCGATACATGAGTGATGAGATTCCGTTCATCCGTCTTCTTGAGCAAGGAAAGTTATTCTTAACAATCTCAAAAAGGGTGCTGGAAGAGCGCTGGCAGTCAGTTTCTGAACAAGATCCTGCGACCATTTGCTATACTTCTGGAACAACTGCAGATCCCAAAGGAATCGTTCTCACTCATCGAAACTATACAGCGAACGTCGAACAAGCATCCGCTTTACTCCCAATTCCAGAATATTATTGTTCGCTGTTGATTCTTCCGTGGGATCACAGTTTTGCACACACTGCTGGGATCTACACGCTGATAAAGAATGGTGCGAGTATGGCATCAGTTCAGGTAGGGAAAACACCGTTTGAAACATTGAAGAATATTCCACAGAATATCAGAGAGGTTCGTCCTCACTTTCTCTTGAGTGTACCTGCATTAGCAAAGAATTTCAGAAAAAATATTGAGAAAGGGATTCGTGAAAAAGGATTAGCAGTTGAAGCACTCTTTCGTCGAGCATTGAACGTTGCATACAAGTATAATGGCAATGGATGGGATCGAGGGAAGAATGCATCACTATTTCTTAAGGCAGCATACAGGGTGTATGATGTACTATTGTTCCGTAAAATTCGAGAACAGTTTGGTGGTCGGCTTGAGTTCTTCATCGGAGGTGGAGCCCTTCTTGATATTGAACTCCAGCGGTTCTTCTATGCTATTGGTATACCAATGTACCAAGGATATGGATTAACGGAAGCATCACCAATTATTTCCGCAAATGTACCAGCACGTCACAAGCTTGGATCTTCTGGAACACCTGTGATAAACATGCACATTAAAATATGTGATGAACAGGGCAATGAACTTCCACGTGGTCACCAAGGTGAAATTGTTGTACGAGGGGAAAATGTAATGGCAGGATACTGGAGAAACGAAAAAGCAACAAAGGAAGCAATTCGAGATGGTTGGCTGTACACAGGAGATCTCGGCTATATTGATGATGACGGGTTTCTGTATGTTCTTGGTCGTGAGAAGAGCCTCCTTATCAGTCACGATGGTGAAAAGTATAGCCCTGAAGGTATTGAAGAAGCTATTACGGAACATTCTGAGTACATCGATCAAATCATGCTCTACAACAACCAATCACCGTATACCGTGGCATTGGTTGTACCAAATCGAGAAGCAATACAGCGGTACCTTTTCCACCATAATATTGATCCGACAACAGAAAAGGGGCATCGTCTTGCTTTAGAATTACTGGAAAGTCAAATTGCGCAATTTAAAAGTGGTGGAAAGTACGGCGGTGAATTTCCTGAACGGTGGTTACCAGCAACGTTTTCTGTTCTTGGTGAAGGATTCACAGAACAGAACAAGTTCTTAAATAGTACGTTGAAAATGGTTCGTGGTAAGATAGCAGAGTTTTACCGAGATCGCATAGAGTACATGTTTACCTCTGAAGGGAAAAATATATTCAATAGTCAGAACATGATGATCATGAGAAGAATGTTAGAGTGAAAATCGTTGAGGTATTAAAGTTGTAGGAATTGCCACGAAGTAGTGATGAAAAATTAAATATCGGGGGAGTACATGGCAGAGCAGTATGTGGCTCATTGTAAGAAAACTGGAAATAATGTTGTAGTGTACCACTCTCTTCCAGAACACCTCCACCGTGTGGCACAGCTTGCCGGCACATTTGCTGCTGAATTTGGTAACAGAGATTGGGGTGAATACATTGGTTACCTTCATGATCTTGGAAAGTATCATCCACTCTGGCAGCAGTACATCCGTACCCATGCTAACCAAGATGAAAATCTACATATTGAGAGCCAAAGAGGAAAACCACCTCATAGTGGTGTAGGTGCATTAGTAGCTGTTAAGCAGTGTAACAATGAAATACCTTCACGTGTTTTTGCCTATACAATATCAGGGCATCACAGTGGATTATCTGATTGGTACTCTGAGCTAGAATGTCGATTACTTAAGAACTCAGAAATAACTTCAACCAATTTAGTTCAATCAGTCGAGGCAGCAACAAGTTTTTTAAACTGTCCACTTCCGATAACTAAACCGTGTGTCATTTCAAACGAAAAACAATCCTTTGAACATCTTCATCTTTGGATTCGTATGCTATTCTCATGTTTAGTAGACGCAGATTTTCTTGATACTGAAGAATTTATGGAACCTGAGCACACAAAGGCGCGTGGCACATACCTTTCACTTCATGAACTCAAGAAACGCTTTGATTACTTTATAGCTCAAAAAGAACAACAAGTACCTGATACACCAATAAACAGAAAGCGGAAAGAAATACGTACAATATGTGTCGAAAAAGCAAAACTTCCACCAGGAACTTTCTCGCTCACTGTTCCAACCGGAGGTGGGAAGACACTCTCGTCTTTGGCATTTGCACTTGAACATGCGTTGCACTTTGGAAAACGTCGAATAATCATTGCTATTCCTTATACAAGCATCATTGAACAAACAGCAAAAATTCTCAAATACGGTACCGATAACGATGAAGAAATTATAGAGAGAAAAAACAGTGGTAATGTTCTCTTTGGCGAAGACCAAGTTGTAGAACATCATAGCAATATCGATCCGAGAGAAGAAACTGCACGGAATCGTCTTGCCTGTGAAAATTGGGATGCACCAATCATCATAACAACAAATGTTGAGCTCTTTGAGTCACTTTTTGCAAACACACCATCCATGTGCAGGAAACTCCACAATATAGTAAACAGTGTCATTATTCTCGATGAAGTACAGTTGCTGCCACCTGAACATCTCAAGCCAATTCTGTCGGTATTACGTGGACTTGTCGATCACTTTGGAGTTACTGTAGTTATGATGACTGCTACGCAACCCCTTTTTGAAGGAACAATTGGAAGGCCACCTACAGTTATTCAGGGACTTCACAATGTACGTCCTATTATTGATGATCCAGAGTCACTAGCCAGAGAATGGAATAACAGGGTAGAAATAATTTTTCCCAAAACACTAACCAATCCGATGAACTGGGAAAATGTACGTGATGAACTTCTCCAGCACGAACAAGTACTCTGTATTGTAAACTCTCGAAAAGATTGTCGTGAGCTCCATAACCTTATGCCTGAAGACACTATACATCTTTCTGCCTTGATGTGTGGGGAAGAACGAAGTGTCATTATATCCACTATAAAAGAAAAGCTTCGACAAGGTAAACAAATTCGCGTTATTAGCACTCAAGTAGTAGAAGCAGGTGTTGATATTGATTTCCCTGTTGTGTACCGAGCACTTACTGGTTTCGATTCCCTTGCACAAGCTGCTGGTCGTTGTAACCGAGAAGGCAAATTACCCCAGAAAGGAAAAGTAATTGTGTTCATTCCACCAAAACCATCACCACGTGGTTTGCTACGATACCAAGAAGATGCATGCAAAGAATTGTTAAGAAATAATAAAGTAGACGAACTATCACCTCAGTTATTCAAACAATATTTTGAATACTTTTATGCACGATTAGATGATATGGATAAACCACGGTTTTATGAGCGACTTGTAAAAAATGCACCATATTTTGTTTTTGCATTCCGTTCGTTTGCTCAGGAATTCAATCTCATCGACGAAGTACAACAAAGCATTGTTGTATGGTATACGAATCCAAAGAATGGAAATAATAGCGAAGAACTCATCAAGCAATTACAGGCAGGAAACATTAATCGTAACCTTCTAAGAAAGCTTCAACGATTTGTAGTCAACGTACATTTGAAAATTTTTGAAAACATACGAAAGCAGGGATTTGTCCAAGAGGTAGCTGGATACTGGATACAAAGCAGTGATGGCTTGTACAAGCCAGGTCTGGGTTTAGAATTGGATGATACAAAATGGTTAGAGAATTGTGTAATATAGCATATCAGATATGTAGTATGATAAAACTAAGAGAGTACGGTATTATTCTGAAATGGTTTAAGTGTTTATAAATCTATTCATCAACAAAGAAGGATAATATTATGAACCCTTACAAACCTTTTTGTCTCGAAGTGTGGGGGGACTACGCATGTTTTACACGTCCTGAAATGAAAGTTGAACGTGTTAGCTATGACGTACCTACACCTTCTGCAGTACGGGCAGTGTTCGAAGCGATCCTTTGGAAGCCTGCGATACGATGGCACGTAAATAAAATTGAAGTATTGAAGCCAATCAAATGGACCTCGGTACGGCGCAATGAAATAGGAAGCAGAATGAGCGATAGGAGTAATGGTATTTTCATCGAAGATGATCGCCAGCAACGTGCAGGTGTATTACTAAAAGATGTTCACTATCGTTTCTATGCAACGCTCGAATACATTCCACTGGAGAAACGGACACACCTTACGTTTCAGACTGTGCCGATGTTCTTGTGGGATCAAGAAGAGCAGGACTTTATACAAGAAGAACTGAAATTTTTCAAAGAAAAGATGGATCGTTCACGTAATGGTGAAACACCTGGCAAGTATCTCGCGATGTTTGAGCGTCGAGCACGAAAAGGCCAGTGTTTTAATCAACCGTACCTTGGGTGCCGCGAATTCAGTTGCCATTTTCGGCTTGTGGATAATCCTGAGAATGATCCTCTACAACCTATTCAGGAAACACGTGATCTCGGCTACATGTTGTACGATATGGATTTTACTGATGTAGAAAATCCAAAGCCGATGTTTTTCCGTGCGAAATTGGAGCAAGGTGTTATTCACGTTCCACCGATAGCTAGTAAGGAGGTACTAAGATGATACTGCAAGCACTGTATGAGTATTACCAACGAAAATTAGAGCAAAATCAAATAGCACCAGACGGTTTCATTGAAAAAGAAATAGATTTTATTGTCGTAATAGATAACAATGGGGAATTTGTAGATATCGAAAATCACCAAAGAACTGAAGGTAATAGAGTTTTTGGAACAACTTATTACGTTCCCGACATCGGAAAACAGTCAGAGAAACATTCAAATGCTGGAGATGATGCAAACCTATTGTGGGATAAATCAGAATTTGTTTTTGGCATTGGGAAAAAGGGGAAAATAAAACTAAAATCGTTTGTTGAAACAATTAAACACTTTTATCCATCACCACCCAAAGATGTTGAGGCAGTGTTAAAATTCTATAAGCTTGAACAAAAAAGAGATAAACCGTTTAAAAAAATTCTTGAACACAAGGAGGTAGGGAAAATAATTACCACAGGTTCACCAATCGTTACGTTTCGAATACAAGGAGATAAATTTCCTATTGCTTGCAAAAATCATGCACGTAAGGCTGCAGAGTCTGCGTTAAATTCCGGTAGTGATTTAGGTACGTGCCTATTAACTGGAGCAAATAACGTACCGCTTGAACGAACACATAAAGTGATTAAAGGTATAAGAGATGCAAAATCTTCAGGTGCCAATCTCATTTCATTTAATGACTCTGCTTACTTGTCTTATGGAAAAGAGCAAAGCTTAAATGCCCCCGTTTGCAAACTTTCAGCATCTCGATATACAAAAGCTCTTCAAAGTCTGGTAAATTCGAACGATAACAAAGTTTACATTGGAGATGCTACAATTGTTTTTTGGGCTGAGAAAAGAAAAGCGAAACAACTATACGATTTTGAGTCTGTTTTCCCTTGGTATTTGACCGATGATAAAGACAACCCTGACCGCAACATAGAAGCTGTGAAAAGCCTTTACGAAGCAATTAATACTGGGAAACTTACGCAAAGTAGTGAAAGATTTTATGTGCTTGCTTTAGCACCAAACGCATCACGAATCTCTATTAGATTCTTCCGCCAAGGGACTATTAGAGACTTTGGAGTAAATATTTTTAAGCACTTTGAAGATTTTAAAATTATCCACGGTCCAAAAGAGCCTGAACATCTCTCACTCTATCGTATCCTTACTTCAACTGCATTAGATTATAAAATGGAGAACGTTCCACCAAACCTTGCATCTGCAGTTTTTGAAAGCATTTTAGACGGAACACCATATCCTATGACGCTTCTCTATCAGTGTATACGCCGCATCCGTGCAAAACGTGACGTTACACATGCACGTGCTTCAATACTCAAAGCAACAATTAATCGTTTTAATCGTATTTATAAACCTTACGAAAAGGAGATTGCTATGGCACTCGATTCATCAAACACTAATCTCGGTTACTTACTTGGTCGTCTATTTGCTGTTTTAGAAAAAATCCAAGAAGAGGCACAGCCAGGTATAAATACTACAATTCGTGACCGTTTTTATGGTGCAGCTTCAACAAACCCTATAGCAGTATTTTCACAATTGTTAAAACTTAAAAATCATCATTTGGCAAAATTGGAAAACCCTGGGAGGCGAGTAAACTTCGAAAAACTCATTGGCGAGATTCTGTGGAACATTACAATATTTCCGAATCATCTCACAATGAATGACCAAGCATATTTTGCAATCGGATATTATCATCAACGCCAAGATTTCTTTATAAGCAAAAAGGGAAATAGTGAATAAAAATAATACTAACCATTTACAAAGAAAGGAGCAAAGCCATGTCTACTATTACAAAACGTTATGATTTCGTGTACTATTTTGATGTAAAGGATGGTAATCCCAATGGCGATCCAGATGCTGGCAACTTACCTCGTATTGATGCGGAAACTGGGATAGGAGTAGTTACTGATGTGTGTTTGAAACGAAAAGTTAGGAACTATATAGCAATTATTAGAGAGTTCAAACGTCCATATGATATTTTTGTGAAAGAAAAAGCAATACTAAATAATTTGATAGCTGAAGCAAGAGAAGACGAATCTGTGAAAAGCAAAACTAAGGAAGATGAGAAAATAGAATCAGCAAGACAATGGATGTGCAAGAATTACTACGACATACGCGTTTTCGGCGCAGTAATGACAACAGGTAAAAATGCTGGACAAGTCCGTGGACCTGTTCAACTTACGTTTGCTCGTTCTGTAGAACCTATAGTTGCTTTAGAACACAGTATCACTCGTGTCGCTAAAACTAAAGAAGAACGTGCTGAATCTGGTGGCTCAGAGATGGGACGTAAGTATACAGTCCCATATGGTCTTTACCGAGTACATGGTTTTGTGTCACCCTTCCTTGCGGCACAAACAGGTTTTTCTCAAGAAGACTTGTATCTCTTTTGGGAAGCGTTGCAGAACATGTTTGAACACGATCGCTCAGCTGCACGTGGACTGATGAGTGCCCGTCGGCTGATAATTTTTGAACATAAGACAGCTCTTGGTAACAAACCAGCACATGAACTTTTTACTCGTGTTTCCCATCGAAGAACAACGCAAGGTCCAGCACGAGAATTCACAGACTATGAAATTTTATTGGATGGAAAACCTATGCAAGAATTTTCTCAAACTGCGATTGTTGAGTAAATGGGGTTCGATGGAGAGTATATACCAATCAGCTCGCTGCAGCATTATATCTATTGTCCACGTCAATGTGCATTAATTTACACTGAGAAAGAGTGGGAAGATAATCTCTATACCGTCCGCGGTGAGATCTTCCACGAGAAAGTTGATACAGAAACAGAAGAAGTACGTGGGAATAAAAAAATTGTACGCGGTTTGCATATCTATTCTAAACGGTTCGGGTTAGCAGGGAGATGCGATGTGGTGGAGGTAGTTGCTGAAAGTAGTGATGGTACTTCGTGCAGTGTGCGCCGTACGAAGCATATCATGCCCGTGGAGTTCAAAGTCGGTGAACCGAAGGACGATAGTTCTGATTCTGTTCAGCTTTGTGCTCAAGCATTTTGCTTAGAAGAAATGTTTGACATTCCAATAGAATGTGGAGCGTTCTTTTATGGCAAAATCCGACGGCGTGTTACAGTTCCCTTTACTGAAGAATTGCGACGTCATACAACAGAGACCATCATCAATGTTCGACATCTCCTTACTTCGGGTACCATCCCACAATCACAGTACACATCGAAGTGTAGGAACTGTTCCATAGAGCATATATGCATGCCACGAGCAATGAATGAGCAAAAACTTATAAAATATTTACACCAACTCTATATGCTGAGCGATAATGAAAGAGGATGAGGTATTGCTATGAAAAAGCATCTTACAACGTTATACATTACATCCGAAGATGCATATATCAGAAAGGAGCATGAAACGTTCGTAGTTGAGGTGAATAATCAAAAAATTTTACAAGCCCCTGTCAAATCAATTGAAAATATTGTCTGTTTCGGGTTTAAAGCAATTACACCAGCACTCATGGCGTTTTGCGCAGAAAACAATGTTGGAATCAGTTATCTGACAGAGTATGGTCGATTCCTTGCGCGTGTACAGGGTGCACAACAAGGGAATGTTCTGCTCCGAAAAGCTCAGTATAGAATAGCTGATGATGAGGCACAAGCACTCGCTATTGCACGCCCTATCGTTGCAGCGAAAGTATTGAATTGTCGCACGTTATTGCAACGTCACCAACGAAACCATCCTGAACATTGTACTCCTGAACTTAGTACAGCTATAACAATGTTGGGGAATCGTATTTCTGATATTAGTCGTGCACAAACACTCGACGAACTCCGTGGTCATGAGGGTGATTGCGCTTCAATCTACTTCAGTGAACTTTCCCAACTCATTATTACGCAGAAAGATGATTTTCGGTTTACGAAACGAACGAAACGTCCACCCCGTGATCCTGTCAATGCTTTATTGTCGTTTGTTTATGTGCTATTAGCTATCGATGTGCGTTCAGCAATTGAAACAGTCGGGCTCGATCCCTATGTAGGATTTCTTCACCGAGTACGACCAGGAAGACCTAGTTTGGCATTGGATCTTATGGAAGAGTTCCGAGCTTACTTAGGTGACCGGATTATGCTCAATGTTATCAATTTAAAACAGATTACAAGTGATGATTTTGAAATACAAGAAACAGGCGAAGTCCGTTTAAACGATAATGCCCGGAAAATAATTTTGACAGCGTATCATAAGCGGAAACAGGAAGAGATTGTACACCCTTTCTTAGAAGAAAAAATGACCATAGGGTTATTACCATATGTTCAGGCGCAGTTACTTGCTCGATATATCCGTGGTGATATTTCAAGTTATCCACCATTTTATATTCGATGAGGGAACACAATGGTAGTAGTTGTAAGTTACGATGTATCAACAAAATCAGAAGCTGGTACAACCAGACTCCGAAAGATAGCAGAAGCATGTTTGAATTATGGTATGCGAGTACAAAATTCTGTGTTTGAATGCAATGTCGATCCAGCCCAGTGGGAAGTTTTGAAGAATACCTTACTGAAAATTTACAACGCCGAAGAGGATAGTTTGAGGTTTTACTTCTTGGGTTCAAATTGGCAACGACGGGTTGAACACTACGGGGCAAAAAAGAGTGTTAGTTGGGATGAACCTTTCATTGTCTGAAATCGCTAACTGAAGTGTACACAAACAGGCTGCGAGGTTAGCGGTTTGAAAAATGAGTATAATATGCAGAATTGAATCGAATTGCATTCTAAATAGAATTACTCAAAAAGCTTAGAGTTATAAATGGTAGATACAGATAGTAAACAAAGGTAAAAACGCCCGGCAGTCGCGCCCCACACGGGCGCGTGGATTGAAACAAAAATGAACCAGAAGTCTATATAGACAATGATATGTCGCGCCCCACACGGGCG
>JAOAFT010000021.1 GCA_026416125.1 Bacteroidota bacterium | reverse complement strand
CTCCAATCGTAAGTGAATAGTACAAGACTTTTTTGTCTTTGTCAACAATGCAGTACGAACCCTCCCCTATATTTTTAATTTATAAATTAGCCTGCTTTCTTTAGTGCCTCTGCCCCACTCACAATTTCAAGAAGTTCTTTTGTTATTCCGGCTTGTCTTGCTTTGTTGTAAGTTAGTGTTAGTTCTTCTAAAAGTTCAGTAGCGTTTTCAGTCGCATTGTTCATTGCCGTCATACGTGCAGCTTGTTCTGCCGTTGCCGATTCTAATAGAATTCGCCACATTTGGTAATTTAAATATCGTGGAATAAGTGCTGTAAGAATGCCTATCTGCGATGGCTCATAGATGTAATGTGTTGGTGGAGTTTTTCTTGCGTAAGCTTGTTGTGATAAAATGGTTGTTGAAAACGGAAGAAATTGTTCAACAACAACTTGCTGCTGGATGACTGACTTGAACTCATTGTATAGTATATCAACCCTGTCGATGGTTTCTTTGGTATAATATGACACAAGCTCATCGACAATACGTTGTGCATGATGAAACTGGAGAGAATCTACAATATGAGTATAGGAAGATAGAATAGTATATCCTTGCTTTGTAAAGAAATCAACCGCCTTTTTCCCAATGGGAATTATTAATAATTCTGCGTCATTGGAATGCCGTTGGTAATAGTCTACAGCAGCACGGATGATAGTACTATTGAATGCGCCACACAGACCCCGATCACTTGCAAGAACCACGAGTGCAGCTCTCCGTAACGGTCGTTGCTCAATAAAGGGGTGAGTGAGGGTAGATGTTTCATTGAGCAACCTTGTTAATACTCCCTGCATCCTTTTGGCATACGGACGAGTTGCAAAAATTGCTTCCTGAAAACGCCGCAATTTAGCAGCAGCAACCATTTTCATTGCTTTTGTAATTTTTTCTGTACTTTTAATTCCAGCTATACGCCGGCGAATTTCACGTAACGTTGCCACAATTATTCCTTTGGACCAAGAAAACGTTGAGCAAATTCCTTTGCGACAGAATGAAGTTTCTCTTCTGTTTCGCTTGTGAGATCCTTTGTTTGAACGATACTCTTAAGAATTTCTGGATAACGAGTTTCGATATGTTCGAGGAATTCTTTTTCAAACTGCTGTACTTTCTCTAGAGGTATCTCATCGAGGTAACCATTTGTGCCAGCAAAGATACTCACAACTTGTTTCTCAACAGGCATTGGTACGTATTGCCCTTGTTTGAGTAACTCAACCAACCGTGCCCCTCGTCGAAGCACTTGTTGTGTTGCTTTATCGAGATCTGAACCAAACTTTGCAAATGCCTCAAGTTCTCGGTAGTTTGCAAGATCTATACGCAAACGACCTGCAACTTTTTTCATAGCTTTAATCTGTGCATTACCACCAACACGAGACACAGAGATACCAACATTAATAGCAGGACGTACTCCAGCATTAAATAAATTTGGTTCTAAGTAAATTTGGCCATCGGTAATCGAAATTACATTAGTAGGAATATAGGCAGAAACATCACCAGCTTGCGTTTCAATTACTGGCAAGGCAGTTAAACTTCCACCACCAAGATCATCACTCAACTTTGAAGCACGTTCAAGTAATCGAGAGTGGAGGTAAAACACATCGCCAGGGTATGCTTCACGACCAGGCGGACGTCGAAGTAAAAGGGACATTTGACGATACGCTTGAGCATGTTTCGAAAGATCATCGTAAATAACGAGAGCGTGACGTCCACTATCGCGGAAGTACTCCCCCAGTGTTGCACCAGCATAGGGTGCAATAAATTGCATTGGCGCAGAATCACTTGCCGAAGCTTGAATGACAACGGTGTACTCCATAGCTCCTTCTTCTTCAAGTTTTGCAACAACTTGTGCTATGGTCGAGCCTTTTTGCCCTATTGCTACATAGATACAGTAAACAGGTTTTACACCTTCTTCTTGTGCACGTTTGGTATGTGTGTATTTTTGATTGATAATAGTGTCAATGGCTATCGCAGTTTTACCAGTTTGTCGATCACCGATGATTAACTCTCGTTGTCCACGACCAATTGGAATCATCCCGTCAATAGCTTTCAACCCCGTTTGGAGTGGTTCTTTCACAGGCTGGCGCGCAATAACTCCGAGTGCTTTCCGTTCCAAAGGGAGGAACTTCTCAGTTTTAATAGGCCCTTTTCCGTCGATAGGGATTCCAAGCGGTGTGATTACACGACCAAGCATTTGTTCGCCAACTGGCATCGAAGCAACCCGCCCAGTTCGTTTGACAGTATCACCCTCTTTGATGTGATTACTTTCGCCAAAAATAACAGCACCAACATTATCCTCCTCAAGGTTCATTGCCATACCATATACATTTCCAGGAAACTCGAGGAGTTCACTAGCCATTACTTTTGAAAGTCCATAGATACGTGCAATACCATCACCTACTTGAAGAACGGTCCCAATGTCATAGACATCGACTTCCTTTTCGAAACCGGATAACTGCTTTCGTAATATTGCAGATACTTCGTCAGGTCTCACTTCCACCATTGTTCTTCCTCTTTTTAGTAAATCTTTATGTAAATCAATGACTAATTTATGTACTTCCACCTGTGAAATGCATTCGTAGTAGTTCCAATTGATGTCGGACACTACCATCGAACACTGTATCCCCAATGCGTACAATCAACCCACCTATGATTGAAGGGTTAAGTATTGTTTTAAGTTGTACATTCTTATTTGTGTAGGCATTGAAGTACTGAATTAGCCGTGTTTCGTGTTCTTTCGATAATGGAACAGCTGTTTGTACTTCAACATCTACGATCCCTTTTTGCTCATTGGTAAGCCTCACGAATTCATCAAAAATATCGAGTAGCATACTCTCTCGTCCTTTTTCAACAACAAGGATAAGAAACTGCTCCATCGTTTCACTAACTTTTCCGTGAAACAATTGCTTCATAATCAATAATTTTTTCTCTTTCTTAATAATGGGACTTTTTAAAAAAAGCCTGAATTCGTGAGATTCAACACTCACGCCCTTGACTGTTAAACAATCTTGCATGAGTGTCTCGAGTGATTTTTCATTACTTGCTGAGAGCAGTAATGCTTCAGCGTACCGTTTTGCAATTCTGCTATGGTACATACTTAATTCTTAGGAAGTTGTCGCAACACACTATCAATTATATTCTTATGTTTTTGAGCATCGAGCGATTCATTGAGAATTTTTTCCGCGGCACGAATAGCAAGTTCTGCCACTTCACTTTTAAGCTCCTGCCTTGCTGCTTCGAGACTACGCTGAATCTCCTCTTGTGCTTTAAGGAGTTCTTGTTCCGCTTGTACACGTGCTTTTGAAACAATCTCATCCTTAAGCTTTTCAGCCATCTCTTTTCCTTCTCGGAGAATCCGACGGTACTCGTCTTCAGCTCGAGCGAGATTCTGCTCATTCTGCCTCATCATTTCAGCAGCTTCAGCACGAGCTTTTTCTGCCTGCGTTAAAGCTTCCCGTATTTGCTCCTCACGCTTAGCTATCATTGTGAGCATTGGCTTCCATGCAAATTTTGTAAGGACAATTACCAATGCAACAAATGTGATACTTGTCCAGATCATTAATCCTGGATTGATCTCAAACATAGCTTTTTGCTTTCACATTATTTTGTTGCAAGGATCATACAAATAGCAAGTGCAAAGAAGGTAACCCCTTCAATAAGTGCAGCTGCGATGAGCATCGTTGTTCTGACTTGCCCAGCAACTTCTGGTTGGCGACCACTAGCGTCCATCGCCGCAGCTGCTAATTTCCCAATGCCGAAAGCTGCACCAATAATAACAAATGCTGAACCAAATCCAGCTGCTAAGTACCCTAATGCTTGTGCCATATATTGTTCCATAGTTAGTTCCTCCAATTTAGTGACGTTAACGTTAACAATAGTATAGTATTCAATATATAGTATTCGGTCTATGAATGAGACTCATGTGTTTCTGTTGAATGTTCAACTTGCATTCCCAACCCCATAAAGAGCGATGTTAACATAGTAAATACATATGCTTGTAGAAAAGCTACAAAGAGTTCGAGCATGTAAATTGCAAGAGCAAAAAGTACAGAAATAGGTGCTACAATAAATGATTTAAAGAGAAAAATAAGCCCAATAAGCGACAGGATAACTATATGTCCGCCTGTCATATTGGCAAATAATCGCATACAGAGTGCAAATGGTTTTGTAAAAAGTCCAAGAATTTCTATTGGAATCATGATAGGCCACAGTGCCCAATGAACCCCACCTGTTAAGTGTGCAAGGTAATGTTTCAACCCTTGTGCACGAATTGCCGACAGTTGAATCATGAAAAAAGCAATTGTAGCTAAACCTGCAGTGACAGCGATATTTCCCGTTGCCGTTGCACCATAAGGAACAAGACCTGCAAGATTCATAATGAGAATAAAGAAAAACGTTGTAAGTAGAAATGGTACATACTTAACACCAGTGTGACCCATACTTGGCAAGGCAACCTCATCTCGAATAAAAAGAACCAGTATTTCCATAAGATTCGTAAATCCAGTGGGAACAAGAGATTTCTTGTACCTTCGAGCTGTCAGAATTGCAATAGTAATCAAAACGATTGCTGCGAGAAGAAGAAATACAACATGCTTTGTAGGAGACAAGTCTATTGTGAGCGATCCTATATGGATTGGATCAAATCGCGGGAGTTCAAGATGTGTTCCTGGAAGTTCAATTTCTCTCGAATCTTTCACATGCTCAAGCAAATGAGTAAAACTAAATCCTTCTTCACCATGCGTGGAATGGTGAATGAGGGTATCTGGTTTTATCGTTGCTTGTCCCATAGTCATTCGTTCTCACTTTTTTACAGCAATTCGTTTTTGGAGATAGAGAATTTCCAACACCAATGTCATGACATAAAAGAAAAGAAGCGACAGCATCAACGATGCAGCATGGAACCCAAATTGTTTAATAAGGAGAAGTAATATTCCCCACATTAGTAACAATCGAACAATCATACTACCGAGGATTATCTTCAGAAAAACAGTGTGTGATTTCTCAAATCCAACTTCAATGGCAACATATCCCAAAAGAATATTGAAAAAACTCATACACCCACCAGCAAGAATACTTCGCACAATGTGAGGTGTAGCAAATTCTGAAATCGGGTAATACGTCAGTATTCCTGCCGCTGTAAAGCAAAGCACTACCCATCGTACAAATTTCCAATCAATATGTACTGCTTTAACCATTTTTCTTTACCATTTCTCTCACTGTTCGAAAAAATTTAATCATTCCCCCTGTTACACCAACTACCACACCTATAAGTTTTCCCCACGGATCAGTACCTATTGTATTATCGAACCACCACCCTATTGCAAAAAAGACAATTACAGCTAGTGCTAATTGCACCCCAAGTGTCAAGTATGGTGCAATATTTCTCAATGTTTCACGAAGGATTGCAAAAGTCGAAGTTTTGGTATCCTTCGGTAGTTCATTGTTCATGGTAATTAGTGTTGACGTACCTCTTGTTGTGATTTCTCTGCCATAGCAATTTTGCCGTCGAAGATTGATCCTTCATCTACAACCAACCTTGTTGCTCGTACATCACCTCGTATGACAGACTTTCCTTCAAAGACAACTTTTTCCGCAGCAGTAATTGTCCCACGAACCTTTCCACCGACTGTTACATTCTTTGCTGTAATGTTTCCTTCTACTTCCCCACTTAATCCAATAGCCACGGCTTCATTTGCTAGTATATCCCCGAGAACTTTCCCATCGATTCGTATACTCCCTTGACTCCTAATTTTTCCTTCAACAACTGTCCCTGCACCTATCAGGTTAACTTCCTTTACTGCATCGCTCTTCATCAGCATCTCCTCATAACGAATAGTTAATAATGAACGCTGCAGGATCCACAGGAAGGCCATCTTTCCATATTTCGAAGTGAAGATGGGGCCCTCGACTTGTTTCCCCAGTATTTCCCAGCAGTGCAATAGTCTCTCCGCGCCGTACTTGTGTTCCTTGAAATTTTAACACAGCATCATTGTGTTTATAGAGAGTC
The DNA here is from genome assembly GCA_026416125.1 of Bacteroidota bacterium. Lineage (GTDB taxonomy): Bacteria > Bacteroidota > Ignavibacteria > UBA10030 > UBA10030 > JAOAFT01. Next base: position 32,432 of record JAOAFT010000021.1, on the reverse strand, counting down.
ATAAATCCATCTACATGGGAGAGTATAATAACATAACCATCATTTTGTGTCCAACCAGAGTATACAACAATTCCATCAGCTGCTGCATAAATTGGTGCACCACTTTTTCCTGCAATATCAATTCCATAGTGATTAATTGATGGTTCAAATCCACGTGTTACATATCCTTGTGTTGGAAAAATTGCAGGGAATTGATACATTCGTTGGATTCTCTCTCCACTAACTTTCATCGGCACCTGTTTCGAATTATCGTACCACGATCCTTGCGGTGGGAATTGGTACCTAGCAACTCCAATGTCGTCATTTGCGATATTCTGTGGTAGCTCATTCTGCGTTTGCACAACGTGGTTCTGGGCATTACTTGTACTTACAGAATCACCTAGTGCTTTTCTTAATTTTGCATTATATGTACGCAGCACTACTAACTCATCCATCATCGACGACAATCGTTGGTGGAGTTCGACAAGTTGTTGCGTATACTGATTTCGCAACCCAGGACTTGTGATAGGGAAAATGTATCCGACGGGAGTATAGACAATTAAGGCCCAAAAAATGCCAAAGAACATAGCAACGACACCGACTGCTCCTACAACAAGGTGCCAGCGCTTACATCGGAACGCCATAGAATTGCGCGCTTCTTCCTCAGAAATAAGGATGAATGTATATATTTTCTTTTTCGATTTATGATGTTCGTTACTCGAAACCACATTTCATCCTAAATTTTAGGTACAAAGTATACAGAAAAAACACCCGAAAGTCAAAAAAAATCGAAAACCTCAATTCACAAAGAATTGAAAAACTTTGTGTTTACATTATTGGAAGGTAAATGTGAACTGTCGTTCCTTTGTTCACCGTACTTTCAAGCGAAATACGACCACCATGCGCTTCCACTATCAACTTGGATATTGCTAATCCAAGCCCTGTACCTTTTTGCTTTATCATCATTGCCGTAGAAAGCTGTTTGTACCGATTAAATATGTTAGGGAGTTCTTCAGCAGGAATACCTATTCCATTATCAGCAATTGACACATGGTACACTGTTGTCGGTTGTGGAAATATATTGGTAATTGTTTCTGTAAACAGTCGAACGTAGATAACACCCTCGCATGGCGTAAACTTAAGAGCATTACTGAAAACATTCATAAACGCTTGCTCTAATTTGCTCTCGTCGGCTTCAATTGGTGATACATTCTCTTGAAAATCCTTGATGATGGAAATTTCCTTCTGCCGACATTGAACAGCTATCTGCTTTATAACATTCTCGAGAACATTCTGGAGCATAATACGAGATTTTCGAAGCGGAACATTGCCAGACTCATACTTTGAGAGATCAAGTATTTCGTTGATGAGCTCCAGCATTTTCCCTGACGATTCCAAAGCAGATTCTGCAAGTGACCGCATGTCTTGCGACATTGCTTTTGCACTTTCATCTTCGAGAAGTAATTCTAAGAACGATTTGACAATAAGAATTGGATTACGCATGTCGTGTACAAGCATCGCCATGAAGTCAGCCTTAGTACGCTCAAGCTCTTCTTCAGCTTTTCGCACACGGATGAGCATTTTTGTACGAACAAGGAGCTCATCAGTATCAATAGGTTTGGTAAGGTAAAGATCTGCACCGAGTTTCAATCCTTCCTCAATACTCGTCGGATCTTTCTTTTGTGCGGTGAGAAAAATAACGGGAATTTTTGCTGTGCTTCTATCTTCACGAAGTCGTTTGAGTGTTTCAAACCCATCCATTCCAGGCATTTGAATATCGAGTAAAATAACATCTGGGCTATGAACACGTGCCATTTCCAGACACTCGTAACCGCTTGTGGCTCGAAGCATCTTGATAGGCTTCCGCCGAAGGGCAAATTCCAATAAATCTAAGTTATCTTCAATATCATCAACAACAAGTATGGTCGGAATTTCAACTTCGTTCGCTGCTCCCTTACCCATTCTTTACTCCCTGCTGCTGGAGAATACGTTTCACAGCTGCTGAAAGGTTAATATTTGCTAGCTCGCCTTTCTGAATAAACTCTGAAATATGCTCACGGAGTTTTGCCATTTCTTGCTGGGATACATCCTTCCCAGAGAGAATGACAACAGGAATGTGTCTGTATCGTTCATCATTATGGAGATGACTGACCACTTCAAACCCGTCCATCTCAGGCATTGCTAAATCGAGCAAGATGAGTGCTGGTGTAAAACGTTGAAGCATCTCGAGAGCCTGCTTTCCATTGTATGCGATACGGACATCACGGTAATCCCTGGAAAGCAATTGCTTAATTGTTTGGGCAAAGTCTTCATTATCGTCAACAACGAGAATCGATTGCGATTTCGATTGACAAAATTTAGTGACAACTTCTAACAATGTGCGTGGTTCTGCAGGTTTCGTTAAAAAATCGACTGCTCCAAGAGAGAGCGCAAGGGGTTTGTTATCAATAATTGAATGGATTATCACAGGGATATTCTTTGTTTCTTCAAGTTGTTTAAGCTCTCTCAATACCTGCCATCCATCTTTTTCTGGCATCATGATATCGAGTGTTATTAACGAAGGCTTATGTTTTCGTGCAAGTGCAATACCCTCGTCACCACTCGTTGCACATTCTACAGTGTACCCTTCGGGTGTGAGATACTTCCGTAATATATCTAGTACATCAGGATCATCATCTATGCAGAGAATACGCGTGCCTCCTGCTGATGTTACTAAATCTTGAATTTGCTTTTTCTCTGCTTGAACAACAAACTCTGCACCACCTGTTTGAATTTTTTCTTCTCCTTTCTTAGCAACGTAAACAGGTGGTAATGTAAGAGTGAACGTTGTTCCTTGTCCAACAATACTTTCTGCAACGAGATCACCACCAAGCATACGCGCAAGGCGTCGGGCAATCGCTAAACCAAGACCAGTACCTTGGTATTTACGGGTGCTACTTGAATCAACTTGTTGAAATTCTTTGAAGATAAGTTCAAGATTTTTCTTCTCGATTCCAATACCAGTATCTTGTACTGCAAACGCTACCATCGCATCTTTATCATATACACGAATTGTTATACCGCCTTTCTCCGTGAACTTTACTGCATTACTCAATAGATTCATTAAAATTTGTTTGACCTTGACAATATCTGTTTGTAATGCTTTGATTTTAGAATTAATTTCCGTTGTTAACTGTAGACCCTTTTGTTTTAGCATTGGCTCAATTGTGAGAACACTATTTGAAATAATTGATTGTATGTCCTCAGTTTCGATATTCACGGTCATGCGACCAGCTTCAATCTTCGAAAGGTCAAGAATATCGTTAATGAGTTGAAGAAGATGTTTGCCGTTTTTGAGTACTTTCTCGATTGCAATTCGTTGCTCATCGGTAAGAGGATCTGCTGCCTCTGATAAGAGAACTTGACTGAAGCCTATTATCGAATTCAGCGGTGTTCTAAGTTCATGAGACATACTCGCTAAAAAGTTTGACTTTACTCTGTATGCTTCTTCCAATTCAGCATTTTTTGCATTCAATTCTTCATTGCGTTGCGCTATTTCAAGGGAAAGTTTCTGTGTTGCTTCATCATTAATTGCATTGTTTATTGCAACTGCGAGTTGTGGAATTGAATTATTCAATATCTCCATGTGGGCAGGTTCGTACTCTGTTGTGCTTGCAAGAATGAGTACACCAAGTAACTCTTCCTGGAAGAGTATTGGTCGAGCTATCACCGTACGTGGTACGATATCGAAAATGCCGGTAGAGATTACGTACTCCGTTGTAGGTGGAATATCCCTCAGGACAAGTGGTTTTCGTTCGAGTGCACATTCCCCTGGTATTCCTTCACCCAATAAGAGTTTAGTTCTTGTCCCATCGGAAATAAAACCATATGTTGCAGTTAAGGAAAGGATGTGTTCTGTTTTGTTGAAAAAGTACAATGCTCCTAATGCAGAACGTGTATGTTCACATAAGAGCTGTAAGCTTCGTTTTTGTATTTCTTCAATTCCTTTGAGGTTATTGAGAGTAGTAACAAGCTCTGAGTAGGCTTGTAACCGTGTGTAATTTTCCCCTAGTATCCGCGACATTTGATTGAATACTCGAGCAAGTTCACCAATTTCATCAGCCCTATTAATAGTAATTTGTGTAAACTTTCCTTCCATAATATGCTGTGCCCCCTGTTTAACCACCCCAATTGGCTTTGTTATCGAATGGGTAAGTACAAAGCCTAGGACAAGCGCAAAGACCGCAAGGAGCACATTCACAAAGACAACGTAGAACGAAAGATCTTTGCTTTGTTTTACGGCAGTTTCAATTGCTCGTGTTTGGTTCCGAAGTGTTGAATGGTATATTGAATTGACGAGGTTTAGTGCTTTTTGGATGTATTGCTCAGTAAGATCTATATGTTGCAATTCACCAAGGATCCGAAGCACTTCACCTGGTTGGTTTTGAGCTTCTGTAGCTTGGATCATTGGAGTTCCCACTCTTTCATTCCACTTGTAAAAATTCGATCGTACTTGTGCAAGAAGATCGAGTGTAAGTGAGTCCTTTATAACCTTACTAACAGCGTTATAAGCCGGCTCGAATCCATCAATACTTTCAAGGTACAGTACACGGGCTGTATCCGATTTTGTAAAAGAATAGAGGAACACGCTCCGTGGTGCATTGACTATACAATTTCTTAATTCTTCTATAACACTCAGGTTTCTCACATCTGAAGTTGCTACAGCAAAATTTTTTTCGATTTGTTGGATGTATGCGTTAATAATGTATGTTAAGGCTGTAAGAATCAGAAGAAGTATTGCAAAGTACCCTAGTACTTTCCAAAATAGCCTCGATTTACGCATAGTTACCTCATTTATATTACGTACACCCCTGGATACCCACCATGGCAGTGTTTACTCAATATTACAATGCCGCCTTTACAATAGCAATAAATGAATCTGCTTTCAAACATGCACCCCCAACCAGTGCACCATCAATATCAGGCTGATGGAGAAGGTCTTTCGCATTTTCAGGTTTGACACTCCCGCCATACTGAATAGTAACCTTGGATGCAACGTCAGGAGAGTAAAGCTTCGAAAGAAGTGATCGTATGAGTGCATGAACCTCCTGTGCTTGTTCAGGTGTTGCATTTTTTCCCGTTCCAATTGCCCACACAGGTTCATACGCAATGATGACCTTTTCAACATTCTCTCCAGGGATATTTTGCAAACACCCCTCGACTTGTGTTGTTACAACCTGATGCGTTATGTTCTGTTCTCGTTCCTGTAATGTTTCGCCTACACAAATAATTGGGATCAACCCTTCGGTAAGTGCTTTCCGTGCTTTCCGATTAATAAAATCGTCGGTTTCTTTAAAGTATTGCCGTCGTTCTGAATGTCCAATGATAACGTATCGACAACCGACAGCTTTCAACATTTTTGGAGATACTTCGCCAGTGTACGCTCCTTCATTTTCGTGGTACATATTCTGTGCTCCAAGTTCAATACCAGTCCCTCGCAAAAGTTCATTCGCTACATTGAGCGATGGAAAAGGGGGGCACACGATTACCTTGACACTGTGGAGGTTTGTCGAATAGAGAGACTTGACACCGTCGATAAGTTCAACAGTTTCATTGATGTCTTTATTCATTTTCCAATTGCCTGCGATAATTTTTTGTCTCATATGTTTTTGTGTACTCCTCTTTTGTTTACGATTGTAATTTGTGTTTTAGTAATTCATTGACAATTTTAGGATTAGCCTTCCCCTTCATTGCTTTCATGGTTTCCCCCACAAAAAATCCAAATACCTGTGTTTTCCCACTTCGGTATGCTTCGACTTGTTGTGCATGACGGGTAAGAATTTCATCAAGGACTTTTCCGATTACACCAGGATCGTTGATTTGCATTAACCCCTTTCGTTCAATAATGCATCGAGGTGTTTCTTTTGATGTGAGCATTTCCTCAAAAACTTCTTTAGCAATTTTACTACTAATTGTTCCATCAACAAGGAGATCAACCATTTCAGCAAGTCGTTGTGGCTCAACAGGGAAATTCTCCATCGAAACATGTGTTTCGTTAACAACACGGAGCACATCCCCCATGGTCCAATTGCTTACAAGCTTATACGCTTCTTCAGTTCTATGTGTTAGGTGTTTAATAACACGCTCAAAGTAGTTGGCTATTTCGTATTCCGATGTAAGTACGTCTGCATCGTACTGCGGTATCTTATATTCCCTAATGTATCGATCACGTTTTTCCAGAGGTAATTCTGGCAATTCCCTTCGTACTTCTTCAATCCACGCTTCTGAAACAACAACGGGTACCAAATCAGGGTCAGGGAAATAACGATAGTCATGTGCCTCTTCTTTACTTCTCATTGGTACACAAATACCTCTGTTAGCATCCCACAGCATTGTTTCCTGTGTTATTTCATCTCCTCGTTCGAGTGCTTCGACTTGTCGTTCAATTTCGTACTGTAATGCGCGTTCCACAAAGCGAAACGAATTCATATTCTTCACTTCGACTTTTGTCCCCAATTTTTTTTCCCCCTTCAGACGAACAGAAACATTTGCATCACACCGTAAACTTCCTTCCTCCATGTTTCCATCGCAAATGCCAAGATATGTTACTAATTGCCTGATCGTTACAAGGTAATGATAGGCCTCTTCAGGTGAGCGCATGTCTGGCTCGCTAACGATTTCTATAAGTGGTACACCACACCGATTTGCATCAACGTATGTATCGATATCAATCTCATGAATAGATTTACCCGCATCTTCTTCCATGTGGATCCGAGTTATACCTATTTTTTTTCGTACTCCATTTTTAAGCTCGATTTCAACCCACCCGTTTTGACAAATTGGTTCTTCATACTGCGATATTTGGTACCCTTTTGGTAAATCGGGGTAGAAGTAGTTTTTTCGAGCAAAAATTGAAATTGGTGCAATCGTACAATGCGTAGCGAGTCCCATTCGAATAGTAAAATTGACAACCTGTTTGTTAAGTACAGGGAGAACACCCGGCATCCCTAAACAAATAGGACATACATTGGAATTTGGTGAATCCCCAAACTTTGTTGAACATCCACAAAACGCTTTTGATCGCGTAAGGAGTTGTGCATGAACTTCTAAACCGATGACAGGTTCGTACTTTTCACTCCACCACATACACCTCTTTGTTCCTTCATTGTCGTGATTGAACTATTTGTGTAACTATTGTTGCTGCTTCCGATAAACTCTTCGCTACAGTAAACTGCAAACCAGATTGTTGAAGTAAGTGTGCAGCCCGATCGGCATTGGTACCAGCTAGTCGAATAACAATTGGAACAGAAACTGCAACATTTTTCACAGTTTCAATAATACCTTGGGCAACTCTATCGCACCGTACTATGCCTCCAAAAATATTAATGAGTATCGCTTTTACATTGGGATCCTTTAGAAGAATGGTAAATCCTGCCTCAATAGTTTTTGCACTCGCAGTGCCACCAACATCGAGGAAGTTTGCTGGCGAGCCTCCTGCAAGCTTAATTAAATCCATTGTTGCCATCGCAAGACCAGCTCCGTTTACCATGCAACCAACGTTTCCATCGAGCTTAATGTAATTCAAGTTTACTGCAGATGCTTCAATTTCTAATGGTTCTTCTTCATAGTAATCGCGGAGTTCCTGATATTCAGGATGGCGATACAGTGCATTATCATCAAACGTGACTTTTGTATCAAGTGCAATCAGAGCTCCCGTGTCTGTTACACCGAGTGGATTAATCTCTATGAGCGAAGCATCGAGTCCAGTATATGCTGTATAGAGTGTACGAAGGCACGTTACTCCTTGTTCTACTGCCTTCTCTTTAAGCCCCAAATTAAAACATAATCGACGTGCTTGATATGGAAGAAACCCACGACATGGTGTAACGTACTCTTTGAAAATTTTCTCTGGTGAATGTGCAGCAACAGATTCAATTTCAACACCCCCTTCTGTTGATGCTATTACAGTGTTGAGCATTTGTGCTCGATCGAGTGTTATTCCGATGTAGTATTCTTGTTCGATCGAAACAGCTTCTTCAATCAACAGTCGACGTACTATTCGGCCTTCTTCACCTGTCTGATTCGTTACGAGTCGCATCCCGAGCAACTTATCAGCTTGTTCCCGTACTTCTTCTAAACTTGTGGCTATCTTTATCCCCCCTGCCTTACCACGACCACCAGCATGTATTTGTGCTTTCACAACCCACCGTGAGCCACCAATCCGTGTAGCGACAGCTACTGCCTCATCTATTGTACATGCAATCCCGCCTCGGGGCACAGGTACTCCATACTTCCTTAATAGCTCTTTCGCTTGATATTCATGAATTTTCATGGCAGGACCCAGGAACGCTATTCTTGCACTTGCTGCCCTGAACGCCACTCTTCGATACACTGTTCAGCATCGGCATATTCCCACAGCGGCACGAGTACACGAGCTGGTTTACTTAAATTACTCCGGGACACTGAAGAATCACCTCCACCATCCCACATGTATGCAATCGAATCAAAATTCTGCACTACAACTTGAAAACCGTTCTCTTCCAACACTGCACGAATAAGATCAGCCTCAGTAACATCAGAAGATGTATATATTATCGCAAAATCTTCAACAAGTTCAACATCCTGGTGAAATGTACAGAGTACCCTTTTATCAACATGAATTGAACACGTTTCACACAGCGGCTGTTGGCATAGAACACAAACACACTGAGCAAGTCGGTCTGGGTGAAATGCGCAGAGAATGAGTTGACTTTTGTTTAGAATTGTTCCACAATAAATACAATATTCACTATCAACAGCGTTGGGTTCTTCGCACTGTTGACATCGTAGAGATTCCATGTAGCAATTCCTTCATGTTTTTTCATTAAACTTAATGATTTTTTTTGAAAGTTACGCATGGTTCACAGCGTTTATTTCCCCACTAATTGGATTTTAGCAAATTATTACTATAGATTATTGTTATTAAGGGTAAACCATATGGTAGATCCAAAACAACCAATTGGTGTTTTTGACTCAGGTGTAGGTGGACTCACAGTCGTACGTGCTCTCAGTACCGTTCTTCCAAGCGAAAACATCGTATACTTTGGTGACACTGCGCGAGTCCCTTATGGCCCTAAATCACAACATGTCGTCCGTGAATATGCCCTTCAAGATACCGACATTCTTCTTCAACATAATGTGAAAATGATCGTCGTTGCATGCAATACCGTTTCTTCTGTTGCACTCGATGTAGTACAAAAACGTGCGCGGTTACCTGTTTTTGGAGTCATTCTTCCCGGTGCAGAAGCAGCAGTAAAAGCAACCAAGAATAAGCGCATTGGAGTCATAGGTACAGTTGGTACTATCTTGAGCAAAGCATACACTAACGCAATCAAACAACTTGACAAAAACATTACCGTCATTAGTCAACCATGTCCACTCTTTGTACCACTTGCAGAAGAAGGGTGGATTGAGCATAAAGCAACTGAGCTTATTGCTCGAGAGTACCTTTTCCCTTTGGTGCAGGAAAAAATTGATACTCTTGTGCTTGGTTGTACACACTATCCATTACTTAAACCCGCAATCCGAAAAGTGTTCCCAGAAACAACGATACTCATTGATTCGGGTGAAGCTACTGCACTTGCAGTACGCTCATACCTCGAGCAGAATGGACTTAAAAATCCTAGTATGCTCAAACCGAATCTCCAATTCTTTGTAAGCGATATTCCACACAGATTTTCTGAAATTGGAGAACGTTTTCTTGGGAAAAAACTGGGAAAAATCCATCGTATCCCTGTACCCCACTAATTCACCAACGACTGGTATCCTTCGAAATGAAAAATTCCTTCTGGATACATTGCTATACGTTCAAACGCAATTTGAATAGCAACTTTTTCAAGTATGATTTTTCAAAAAGCTTCAGTATTTTTTATCCGTTTATATCAACAAAAAAGGTAGATGTGTATGGTACAACAAGAATATCTTGCTCCTCCACAACATAGCATTGCATTTCGGCGACGTCGTTTTTTAAACTGGTTCCCATTAGGATTAACGTATGCTTTTCTCTATATGGCACGGTACAATCTTACCGTCAGTAAAAATGCACTCGGCAACCTCATGACAAAAGAAGATTTCGGTATTATCTTTGCAGTTGGTACTTGGACCTATGCAATTTCGTTCCTCATCAATGGACCACTTACAGATAAAATTGGTGGAAAACGAGCCATTCTTATTGGCGCAAGTGGTGCAGCCATCATGAACATTATAATGGGGCTTATTGTGTATGCAATGCTTCAGCTTCACTGGTCAATTAATCTCACGATTGCTTTCAGTATTGCATATGGTTTAAACATGTACTTTCAGAGTTACGGCGCTGTCGCTATAGTTAAGGTAAATTCAGCTTGGTTTCATGTGCGTGAACGAGGTACGTTTGGTGGTATCTTTGGTATACTTATTTCCCTTGGATTGTACTTCGCTTTCGACTGGTCACAATATGTTGTTAATTTAACAGAATCTCTCAATCCCGAACAACCACAATACTGGTTGGTATTTTTTATTCCCGCTACGATCTTGCTCTTCTGGGTACTTATTGATACACTCATCTTGAAAGATTTTCCACGCGAAGCAGGATTTCAGGACTTCGACACTGGGGACGCTTCTTCCGGAGAAACAGAAGAAACTATTGGTATTCGTGAAGTACTCATCCGAATTTTTACAAATCCTGTCATAATTACAGTGGGACTTATTGAATTCTGCACCGGTGTACTTCGCAACGGTGTCATGCATTGGTTTCCTATCTTTGCAAAAGAACAAATTCAACTTTCACCATCATATTCTGCAGAATGGAGTTTTTGGTTAAATAATTGGGGACTTATTCTTGCATTTGCAGGTGCAGGAGGAGGTATGGTGGCTGGTTGGATGTCTGATGCACTTTTCGGTTCTCGTCGAGCTCCTGTTGCAGGAATTCTTTATACTGGTCTCTTGGTTGCAACAATTGGAATGAGTTTTACACTTAGTAGCAATCCGCTGCTCCTTGGAACTTTTGCTTCTTTAATTTCTATTTTTGTCATAGGTACTCATGGAATGTTGAGCGGTACAGCAACTATGGATTTTGGTGGTAAACGAGCAGCGGCAACAGCTGTAGGATTAATTGATGGACTTGTTTACTTGGGCACAGGTGTTCAATCAATCGCTCTTGGATATATCACAACCTGGAACTGGCATTTCTGGCCAATCTTTCTAATCCCATTTGCTGTTTTTGGAATTTTGTTAACAATACGAATTTGGAATGCATTCCCGAAAGGAAGAGGATCTCATTAACTTTAGCTAGGAAATCCCATTTTGTTATTTCTTATATCTTATACGCTAAGATTTTCTGCTCGTCTGAAAGAAAATTCCTACATATAGGTGCGAATATACCACAAAAAATTTTGTAAGAGAGCAAAGACGTATACTACATACGAAATCCGGTCAACTATAGATGCCTTTAGTGTTGTGGTGCACTTTGCGAAATTTTCTTAGAACTTCGCCTGGGATGTTTAGCTTTGAAATTAACTCTCAAACCTGTTCTTGAGTAGAATCACTCATAAAGTTGGGGCAATACCCACTTGCTATTGGACTACTACTTTCGAACTTATGTGACTCCCCGAGTTGCTCTGCAAATAAGTGATGTTTTTATATCATCATATAAGTATCCATGGATTTCGCACAACATAACTTGGTTATCAAAATGACCGATGAAGTTAGCAATAAGTGTGAGTTCAATACTATCAAATTTCCACATCGTGATCTCAACACTTTCGATCATTCGTTCTCGTCTTAGATGGGTTAAAAGTCAAGTACGAATTTTAGTCGTTCGGATGAGTCGTGTAACATTTTCTGCAATGGTTTCTCCCTTTATAAAGTTCAAAATCAAAAATTCAAACAAATGCAGGGTTACAATTGAGTAGTGTTCCACCTCTTTTGACAAAAAATGCCTGAACAATCCTCTCTTCTATGTAAAATCGTTTGTATTGCTCGGTTGTTCTTAAACTGAATACTTCAACATCACGAATCAAACCACCAACACGACGATAACGGAAATCGTAGTGGTTTTTTTAGCCTCAGCGTATTATCCATCTCTCCTTTGATTTATTCTTGTAGCATGAAATTAATTTACTGAATTGTCATCGATAGAAGTTAATCACGACTCCTTCCATAGAATTGTTTATTTCTATAGTGATCCTCTACAATCTCCTCTCTTTTGCTCTATCAACAATTTTACTGCCATATGGTCTTTGAACAACTGTCGGTAGTAGTCTTCAGTCTCTTTCAGTGATCCTTCTATATTCTTACATTTAACAAATATTCGGCACAACAACAAAGCGTTTTCCTTACCATTTGGATAAGCTCGTCAGATAGCATATTATACATATTATACATATTATACATATTATATTTTATACGCGTATCGTTTTACAACAATTATTCGGTATGTCTCTGCATCGTTAATGGAATTGAGTATCACTTGGTAACATTTGTGATTTATTTGAGGCTCTTCTTCACATCGTTTCCATCAGTTAAATCAATATCTGAACCAACGCCAAGATACCTTACTTTCATACTGAATTACACATCCCGCCCTAAAGCCAACCTATTGTGTTTCTCCTCCTTTCGCTAAAGATTCTCATTTCACACCCTTGTGGATCGCACGTTTTTTCGCCCTTTTTCCCTGGTCTTGATGAAAGGGTTCCCACATTTAAACATAATGAGTTCTTTCCTTGGATATCACGATATCACTTTCGGGTATTTATGGGCGTAACAAAAACGAACTCATTGGGAAACGAATATTGCAACATTATTGTGCAAGAAACTGTTCAAAATTTCTCTTCACTTACACATATTTCTGCTCATAGGTATCGAAATATTACTCACAACTAATGCTCCACTCTGCTCTGGGAGTAAGTCCCAATATAAAGTAAAGTAAAGAATAAAACTATGCAGGTGGGCCTATACTATAAAGAAACCACAAAGACATTTTCTCTGCTAACTATTCTACAATTGGAGAACTAGCAACCCAATGACAACAGGAACAACAATCGTAGTCAAACCAGAAACTATTTCATTTCAGTACATCTAAGCAACACAATGTACAACACCAAACACGCCACCACTATAGATTGATCCACTGTGAATAATAGAACTGCACGTTCATACCAGTAAAAGTAACCATCCTAAAGAGAATACCTTAAAGGTAAATCGATTTTGAAATGGATCGAAAAAGTACTAGCAATGAGTAGAACGTTGTCGATCATGATAGAAGTACTCATTTCGTATTAAGTCAATATGCCTTTTGAGTTTACTCTCAAAAGCGGCATGAATATTAATCATTGTAATGTTGAAAGTGCACTAAGAGGATTGGTCTATGAAACTTTACTAGTAAGGCGAGGAGTACATATATTAAGCATTACAGGCAAAATAGACGCGAACTAAGTCTATGTCAATCTGCTGTACTCAAGGTAACGAACAAATAGAGAGTCTTTCGTCCACATAGCAGATGAAAGCTAATACACTACTTCCTGAAAAATTTTACTTGCTCTTGAATAACTGCCAAAGGTGGGATGTTACTTTCATCAACTCCTGTTCGATAAGAAGCGGATCAAGGGTTTTCTCAGGCATGTTATCGAATACTGCATAGGGAATTTTAAAACCACGAATATGAATAAAGTGTGGATCCTTGTGTTCAATTTCCTCCCAGTCATTTATCTTATAGTAAAAATCCATCTTATCATCCGGCAACGAGTGGTAGAGAATCGAATCTTCCTCCCCCTTCCGAGCACGTCGTCGATTTTTCCGCACGGATTCTTCGTATGTTACCTTAATGTACATAAGTACTGCCTTTTCAAGCATTTCGTCGGAAAGATATGCAAGGGCATTTTGTATAGCATTTTCACCGCCTCGTGCAAACTCCACAATCGTAGTCATCCGTTCATGGTACGTTGGATCTTTTGTAACTCTTTTCTTATACTCAAGTGCCAGTCGTTTGATGTACAAATCCCAGATGTAAGGTTCTTTAAACCAGTATTTTTCATCAGTCCAAATCCGTGGCTTCCCCATTTGTGCCATCAAGTCATCGAGTTCAAACGTTTCCCATACATAGAGAAAATCATCGAGTTCTTCGAAATTTGCAATGTAAAATTTTTCTAAACGTACGATTGGGTCACATTTTTTTAGAAAATCAATAACTTCTGACTTTCCTGCTGCTGGTCGACCTGTGATAATTAAAATAGGAAAATGTTTCATTGAAGTTCTCCTCTCAATCTGTTCTTCTAGATTCTAAGATTCGCCCCTCTATCCGTGAATCAATAAATTTTTCTCTGCGAATTTTCTCTGCAACAGCACCAAACACAGTTAGATCGAGCATACTGTAGTCAGATACTTCTATTCCAATATAGCGTCGGGCTTCACCAATAAAATAATCACTTGCTGCTACTCGGTATACTTTTCTTTCATCCAATGGCTTCCCATTCACAATGAACGTATGAAATATAATAGAACCGTCCGATCGTTTGGACCATTCAACTTTTAACCCCGATGTTTGTATTGGTGATCGTTCACGAATAACGTACTCAACTATTGTTTTCAATTGTTCCCCATTCACAGTAAATGTACAGAGTACATTTCGAAAAGGAAGTACTTCAAACAATTTTCGTTTTGTCAAAGGTCCAACACCAACATCTTGCCGAATCCCATGGTCATTCATAAAGGCAACATCTGCGCCCGCCGCTTCTCGTTGTGCATCAGAAATATAATTCCCAACTCCACTCTCACCACCCCGTCCTCGAATCCATGGAGATCGAAGTTCTCCAAGTACTGTTGCATAGTCTCGCTCAACAATTAAGTGTAATGAATCAATAAACTTTGAAAGTTGTGTTTCTGGACGATCCGAATGTATCCATAGCGGAATAAGGTTCCCATCTTTCCCAACAATTTTTTTGTTCTCAAGATGTAGCAGTACAACACCTAAATACTCACAATTCGCACCAGCTTGCGCAATAATAGTTCCATTTACGATACGAGGCTTGTGTAACCGAGTATGAGAATGACCACCAATGATAACGTCAATTCCTTTCACCTCAAGAGCCATGCGTTCATCGTCATCAATACCCTGGTGAGTTAGTGCGATGAGAATATCTACGTGAGGCCGTATTATGGTAGTAATACGTTTTGCGGTTTCAATAGGGTGGAGAATTTTTATATTCCTCGCACTATTTTTATTAACAAGCCCGTAGAACTCCTTGGAGATAATTCCGAACACACCTATCCGAAGTCCACCTTTAGTAAGAAGAATATATTCCACATTGTGAATAGGAAAACCATCGGAACTATCTCGAATATTCGCTACTATCGTTGGAAAACGAACAATTGAAGTAATTTTCTGTAAATTGTTCACCGAGACATCGAAATCGTGATTACCAACAGTCCATCCATCGTACCCAATCATATTCATCATTTCAAACAATGCTCCTCCTTCAGCGCCCTTGTATACGTATTCAGTTATAGGATTCCCTGTCATAACATCACCAGCATCGAAGAGAAGCGACAGTTCATATATATTCCGTATGCTATCGATAACTGCTTGAAGCTCACGAAATCCACCAATGAATGGTTTCGGGCTTCCCTTACTCCAAAATGCTTCGCGGGGAAGAAAACTTGCATGCAAATCATTTGTATGAAGAATCACAACTGTCTGTTGTTGCGCATGGGAATAAATATTCCCTACAAGCAACACTACCATTATACATTTATTAATTCTGTTCATACACATTCCTTTCAGCTCTTGCCCAAGATACTGAGTTTTTTTCTCTTTCAAAATCTACCTCAGCAAACTCCAAGAACTATAAGCGAGGTACAACAAAAACCCCGACGCACATTTATGCGCCGGGGCCAGGGAGGCTAAGAGGACACCTACCGATTTTTAAGGGAGGAGGGACGGTAGGCGCTTGTCAAATATAATAACGAAATAGAGTTAAAAAAAGTTTCTGAAAAAATTCTGATACTTATTCAATAATCTTTTTTGTGGAGATTTGCGAAATAAATTCTTAATTATTAAATAGCTTTCCTAAATGAACAAAATAATTTTAAGGAGATCGTTTGCAATGGTAAACTCTTTACAAATCACAGATTCACGTACACAAAAGCAGTACACAATACCAATAGAAAATGGTGCTATTCGTACAATGGAACTTCGAAATATAAAGGTGAATGACGATGATTTTGGAATAATGGGATATGATCCCGCATTTATGAATACCGCTTCCGTGAAAAGTAAGATTACCTATATTGACGGTGATAAAGGCATTCTTCGTTACCGTGGGTACCCTATAGAACAATTAGCTGAAGAATCCCATTCGTTTCTTGAAGTTGCGTATCTCATTTTTCACGGCGAATTGCCAACCAAAGATCAATTAGACGAGTGGCGAAGCAACATTATGAGCGAATGTTTCATCCCAGAGTCTATTGCAACAATTCTAAAAGGATTCGATTTATCATCCCACCCCATGGGAATGCTTGTGAGTCTCCTCGGAGCATTATCAACGCTCTATCCAGAATCACAGAATATCCACGATCCAACAATCAGGATGAAACAAGTGTACCGATTAATGGGCCACACACCTACACTCTGTGCGATGATTTTTCGACACACCAAAGGCTTACCTTTCCAGGAACCAAATCTCCAACTCTCCTATTCAGGAAATTTTCTCGCAATGACATTCGGTACAACCACTGTACACCCCGTTTTCGAACGAGCAATGCGTGTTCTTCTTATCCTCCATGCTGATCATGAACAAAACTGTAGCACCAATGTCATGCGCTGTATAGGAAGTTCACTTGCAAATCCATACGCAGCAGCAGCTGGTGCTACAGCTGCCCTTTGGGGACCACTTCATGGTGGTGCTAATGAAGAGGTTCTTAAGATGCTCGATGAAATCCGAACAATCGAAAATGTTCCTGCATTTATAAAAGAAGTAAAAGAAGGAAAACGTCGATTAATGGGATTTGGCCATCGTGTTTATAAAAACTACGACCCACGCGCGCGAGTGATAAAACAACTTGCCTATGAGGTTTTTGAAGTCACTGGCAAAAACCCAAAATTAGAAATAGCACTTGCACTTGAAAAAATCGCTCTCGAAGACGAGTACTTCATCAAACGCCGCCTTTACCCAAATGTTGACTTCTACTCTGGCCTTATTTATCAAGCAATGGGATTTCCTACAAACTTTTTCACCGTACTTTTTGCCCTTGGCCGAATGATTGGATGGCTCGCACAATGGAATGAACACATCACAGACCCTGAGCAGAAAATCGCTCGCCCACGACAAGTATACGTAGGGTACGATGAGCGACCATATATCCCGATTAACCAACGTTAGAAGACACCAGAAAATGGTACAATCAGTGGCTAAAACATTTTCACTCCTTATTCTTTCGTGTTCAGGTGGAGCTGGTCATAACCGTGCTGCTGAAGGTTTGTACCGTACTGCTCAACAACTGAAGATCCCTATCCACATTGAACAGTATGATGTTCTCGACTTTACATCACCCTTGTTTAAACGTCTATACTCCGAAACATACATACACCTTGTAAATACTGCTCCCGAACTCTGGGGATACATGTATGAACGTACAGAGAAGCGACCGTATAGAAAACAGTGGATTGTACAACTTTTTGATCACTTTAATTATAAACGCTATCAACGGTTCCTTTCCAAACGAAAACCAGACGCTATCGTTTGCACACACTTCCTTCCATTTCTCGCACTTCAACACAACCTTGGTACGAATGTCCAGTATCGATTTTTCGCAGCAACTACTGATTTCGACGTACATCAACTTTGGATACATCCTGTTGTCGAACACTACTATGTTTTTTGTGAAGAAACAGCATGGCAACTTGCAGCAAAAGGGGTGAAGCGTGAAACAATTTCTGTAACAGGTATACCACTTGTACCAGAATTTACAAAAGTACGCTCGAAACAAGACGCTCGAAAAAATCTCGCTCTGCCGCTCACCAACTTTACCATCCTGTTAATGTCTGGAGGTTTTGGTACTGGAGACATTGTAAGTGTACTTACTGCTATTGTCGATCTCCTCGTACTCTATCCTCGAAAGAAATTTACACTTATCATACTATGCGGAAAAAATCCATCTCTCTTCACCTCAATTGAATCCATGGTCTTTCCTGAAAACATCTACGTGCAACGCCATGGATTTATTTCCAATGTCGATGAGTATATGGATGCTGCTGACATCATTGTTTCAAAATCAGGTGGACTTACTTCCTCGGAAGCTCTTGCAAAACGGTTACCTATGATTATCGTAAACCCTATTCCTGGACAGGAAACGAGAAACGCGGATATTCTCGTTGAACATGGTGTAGCCTGGAAAGCTCATAATCCTTCAACCGTTGGTTTTAAACTGAAACAAATACTCGATGAACCACATCGATTACACACTGCTCGGAAAGCATCGAAAACACTTGCAAAACCTCATGCATCGAAGTACATCCTTCTTGACGTACTCCGCCGCATTTCTTCCAAAGGAGAATTCGAAAATGGTGGCAACAATTAATAATACAATGATCAACTACACACTATATGAAAACGAGAATAGAACTCCCCCACTAGTATTCATCCACGGCTTCCCATTTAGCAGCGAAATGTGGGAACCACAAGTTTCTGCACTTTCATCGAAAGTAACAATGGTTACATACGATGTTCGCGGCTTAGGAAAAAGTGCTGTAGGTGATGGGCAGTATACCATTGAACTCTTTGTTGACGATCTTATTGCACTCCTAGACTACCTCAAAATAGCAACTGCAGTTCTTTGTGGACTTTCCATGGGCGGGTACATTGCGCTACGGACATTCCAACGTTACCCAGAACGTATTGCCGGACTTATTCTCAGCAACACAAAGAGTGAAGCTGATAATAATCAAGCAAAAATTCAGCGGGCACAAACAATCCTACGAGTAAAGCACGAAGGACTTACCCCATTTGCTGATGAATTTATCCAAAAACTTTTTGCTCCTACAACGTTCACTACAAATCCGCATATCATCGATCGAATTCGGTCAATGATCCTCAATACACCTCTACTCGGGTTTTGTGGTGTTCAACTAGCATTAGCCGCTCGTACTGATACAACAGAGTTCCTTCCCTCCATCACAGTACCAACGTTACTCATTGCAGGAAACCACGATCGATTTTCACCACCATGCGTTATGGAAACTATGCACAAAAATATCCCTAATTCAGAGTTCCATGTTTTTTCGAATTCAGCTCACATGTGCAACCTAGAAGAACCAGAACATTTTACTGAGATCGTTGGCACCTTTATTAAACGCTATTTTCATGGAGTGTAACCAATACTTATTTCCAGCCATTTATCTCTAGCCATCGAAGGCAGGCGTGAGTCCAGTCTGCTTCTGTACTTTGGCGATGCGTTGCTAATCCAAATCCATGTCCTCCCTGTTGGTAGATGTGCATCTCAACAGTTACTTTATTGAACCGCAGAGCAGAAAAGTACCGTAGACTATTCTCAACTGGAACACTATCATCATCTAAAGCATGAACTAAAAAGGTCGGTGGTGTAAATGGTGTAACATTGTACTCTGCCGAATAACGTCTGACTATAATCTCTGATGGATTTTGCCCAAGTAACCGTTCGCGAGAGCCACGATGTGTCACTGATAGCTCCATTGAAATGACAGGATATACAAGAATTGTAAAGTTTGGACGAGCACTTGTACTATCGGCTACGGGATAGATAGACTCATCGTATTTTGTAGAGAGTGTTGCTGCTAAGTGTCCACCAGCAGAAAAGCCCAAAACCCCTATCTTCTGCTGATCAATATTCCACGCGTAGGCATTTCTTCGGATAATTCGAATCGCTTCCTGAGCATCCTGTAGTGGACCGATTGTTTTATTCTCCATAATGGAATCTGATGGTAAACGATACGTTAACACAGCTGCTGTAATACCATTGTCATTTAACCATCGAGCAACAGCTTCACCCTCTTTTGTAACGGTAATATACGCGTATCCTCCACCAGGAATAACGAGTATTGCTGTCGTTGTCCGTTGTTTTTGTTCAGGGAAATAAACTGTAATAATTGGTTCAACAACATTCCTCACCCGTACACCCGATGCAGTAACAATCCGTTCTTCGTTATAGTGTACCTGACGAATGCAATTAGGTATCGTTGTTTCCCACACTTTCAAAACAGTTGTTTGAGCCAAAATGAATTCTGAATAAAAAAGTACCGTTGCTACACACTGTACTAGAATTCTGAATGCCATATCTGCATCTCCATAAAGAATTGACAGAACTCTTGCTTCTTCATTATTCACAAACTATACTAACGGTAAGAATATGAAAACTTTTTCTGAACTTACAACGAAAATTATTGAATGCACTCGATGCACTCGGCTTCGCAGGTGGTGTAAGAATATTGCAGAGAAAAAGGTAAAGCGATACCATAATTGGACCTATTGGGGAAAACCGGTCCCTGGATTCGGAGATCCTAAGGCTGAAATTATTGTTATTGGATTAGCCCCTGGTGCGCACGGTGCAAATAGAACTGGGCGATTATTCACCGGAGACCGAAGTGGTGATTGGCTATTTCGTGCGCTCTATAAAGCGGGTCTTGCTAACAAACCAAATTCAATCTCACCTACTGATGGATTGCGTGTTACCAATTGTTTCATTACTGCTGTATGCCGTTGTGCACCACCACAAAACAAACCAACACCACAGGAACTTCGTAATTGCAGTGAATACCTCAAAGAAGAGCTCCAATTACTTACAAGGAAGAAAACACTTATCTGCCTTGGGAAAGTTGCTTTCGATACAACACTTGAATGTTGTAAAGAACTTCAGCTTATTTCATACACGAAACGACCAAGATTTCACCATGGGGTGATCGTACCGTTTACAAACACACTGAAAATCATCGGTTCCTACCATCCGAGTCAACAAAACACATTTACAGGTCGATTGACAGAAGTAATGTTTGATAACATTTTCAAAGTGGCAACTCAAATGTAAAGGGATATACTATGACATCATCAAAACGTTTCGCAGGTATTATTCTCCTCTCTACAACATTTTTTGTGTTAGGATTTATTCGCCTTAACGATCTTACTCTGTATCAGGACAGTGTTCTCAATGTTCTCTGGGGAACAGCCCTGGCCCAAGGAAAGGGGTTCATTGATGAAACGCAACCAATTCCTTCTCCAACAATTGTAGAAACACCTTTGTACCCCATAATTCTTACACCATCATTCATGATATTCCCACATTCGCTCATAACAGCTAAAATACTTACGCTCTTCTTCGGATGCTGTGCTATCGTTTCTCTCTACCTCCTACTAACAAACTTTGTATCAGAATCTCTTGCTTTTGCAAGTACAACTCTTTTCGCTCTTTCACCACTAACCTTACTCTTCGCAACAGAAGCAATACCAGAACTTCTCTTCATCAGTGTGTTTTTGCTTGTGTTCTATGTTAGCATACCATACTTTCGTGGTTCACTGATAGGAAGAAAGAAATTGTTATTCTTTGTACTTGTTAGCCTTCTCCCACTCCTCCATTGGTACGGTTACGCTCTCAGCATCGCCCTTACGATTGTACTTTTTTCTGAGAACAAAAAGTATGATTCAGGAACAGTATTGCTTCTTACAATCTTCCTTGTCGGATTACTTATTCTCCGCAATACCTCAATGGGTACTTCTGCAGCGTTGCCCATTTTTTCGTACTTAATCCACCAGTATACACCACCTGATGCGCCTTTCATTGTAGAACTATGGCAACGTATCCTTCACAATGGAGTAAAGTACCTTTTCCAATGTGCAGGAGTTGTTTTCTTTACCGTTCCAACGAACGTACTACTTGCGCCTTTGTCCTTTACTCAGTTGTTGTTATCAATCATCGATACAATCAGCGTATACTCTCCTTTCATTTTTGTTCCACTCATATTTATCGGACTAACCGAAGAGTGGAAATCATCGTCCGGCAAGGTTCGAGTTTTATTCTTTATTATTTCACTCGGCATTGTTGTAACAACACCAAGGTACGACTTTCGTATTATATTTCCACTCGTCCCACTCATTCTCTTGTTCAGCATCAGAGGATTTTCACACCTCATCAACGCAGGAAAAGTATCATTATTTTATCGGTACTTTGGGTTTACAGTCTTTGTAACGATACTTCTTCCGAATGTTTTCACAACGATCGAAATGCTCCGTTCAAACATTACTTACTTGAGAAGTGCTGATAGAGTACGGGTAGCGAGAACTTCCTATGAAAGCTTTGCGTACTATTCCAAGCCATGGGAACGAATCGGGAAGTGGTTTTCTGCAAATGTCCCTCAAGGAACGGTCGTTGTTGCACCCTCGAAAGAGGTATCTTTGTACGCACCACATATAAAATTATTGGTACTTACCAAAACTGTCCCTGTACCAATCTTTGAATCATCGATACGAATGCATCAAGCAGAGTTCCTTGTAGTACCGTTTGTTGTTGGTACAATGCCAGAGTATGCAATTCAAACCACAGAGGGTGTACGATGCTCTTACGAACTCATTGCAACGCACGGCCAAGTTGGTATATACAAAATTCACTATAGAAATCTTTCACTCCTTCCTTTCCCGGAATCGAATCCTCAAAGTACAGCTGATAGCCTCTATCGATCATTACGGAAATCGATTCACTCTGAACAGTATACCACTGCACTCTATACTCTACACGAACTAAAGAATCATTACCCATTTCCTGAAGACTTGCACTTTCACAAGCTTCTCATTAATGTATTCTCCCAAAATGATTCGTTAGCACAACGAGACTTTCGCATACTAACTCGATTTCCTCATGCATCACCATACATCCCGCTCGCTCGATCATTTCTAGAAACACTTACGTCATACAAAAACGCTCGGGAAGCGAAAAACCCTGTTGCTGCATCCGATGAGTTGTTTCGCATTAGTCAGTTTTACTTAAACACCGGATATACTACCCAAGCAGAACGATTACTAAACGAAGCCCTTTCTGTTGATTCAGCAAATTTCATTGGACTCCTGTGGGCACTTCACTTGAGTATTCAGAATGGCTCACCCAACACACTTTATCTTCAACGATTAACTTCTCTTGAATCAACGAACATCCTTGTTCAAGCATTTCACAGAATTCTCCGTGTACGGGACTCGCTTGCTCACGCACGCACATTTCACGAATACTCACGAATCGATTCAGTACTTGCCAATATATACCAAACAATTGGCCTTCCAAACGAGGCAATCGATTATGGAGAAAAAAGCATTGCCTATGATCCAACTAACAGTAATCGATGGTTTTACCTTGGTCAACTCTATGAAGAGCAAGGAGCGCCGCTTGCTGCATATAAACTCTACAAGAAGACTTTAGAGATTGATTCATCTCACACACAAGCTCGACTCTCGATATATCGAATTAAAAAAGGATTATAGTCATGAAAACAAGGTTATTTCGAACAAAACGTATAACCAAAAAATCGCAAAAGCTCTTTCTCAAATCTTCGAAAATT
Organism: Bacteroidota bacterium; assembly: GCA_026416125.1. Lineage (GTDB taxonomy): Bacteria > Bacteroidota > Ignavibacteria > UBA10030 > UBA10030 > JAOAFT01. The sequence goes on along the minus strand of JAOAFT010000021.1, from coordinate 8,896 downwards.
ATATGTCAATCTCATTTTCTCTTTCATGGGAGCTCATTGTATCCGCCCCTTTTCATAAAGAAAGCTAGTGGCCCATACATTTGGGATGAAGATAACAACAAATACATCGATTACACCTGTGGAAACGGATCGTTGATATTGGGTCATGCTAATCCAGCAATAGTAAAAGAGGTGCGTAAACTTGCGCCACAGGGTTTTAGTGTTGGTTATCCAACAAAATTGGAGCTTCGACTTGCTGAACTTGTCACGAAGTATATTCCCTCAATCGAAATGCTGCAATTCACGTGTACACTTTCAGAAGCCTGCTCTTCAGCTCTTACTCTTGCCCGTATATATACTGACCGATCTTTAATACTAGTAATTGACGAAATAGGATTATTCGAGTACACACACAAAGTACAATTTGAACATGGTCTTTTTATCTTTATCTCTGAGAACTGTACCATCGAAAAAATCCAAGAAGTATTCAATGAGCATCAAGGGAAGATAGCTGCTGTACTTTTCTTGCCACTCACAAGGAACTACACGTTGTACTCACAATCATTTATACAACAACTTCGAGCACTATGCAACATTAACCACACAGTGCTCATTTTTGATGAATCGATCACAGGTTTCCGACTTACACTTGGCGGTATCCAAAGGTTATACAATGTCACCCCAGACATAACACTTCTAGGTGGTATCATTGGTGGTGGTTATCCTCTTGCAGCTTTCGGGGGTAAACAAACAATTATGGAACCTGATTCAGTACACCATATGTACAAATATTACACTCTTCAACCGATCAACATTATTGCGCTCGCAGCTGGCTACCAAACACTACGAATACTAGCTACGAACAAGATGATTTACAAGCATCTTGAACTTCGTGGGCAAGAACTCGAAAACGGTATACGCGAAATACTATACGAATTCCAACATTCATTCACATTCAATCGTATTGGTTCCATATTTTCATTCCAAACTGGAAATGACACTAACACAGAATCATCTTCACAACACTCACACTACATGAAATTTCTTCAGCACTGCTCCAACAAAGGAATTGCACTACCTTGGATACAGCAATTTCCAGCATTTCTTTCAACTGCTCACACAGACAAAATTATTGATAAAACCATTACCATTTTCAAACAAGTCCTACAATAAAAAACCCCGAAAATATATCGGGGCTATCCATGAATAAACACTACCACAATATCAATGAATCACACCTATCGCCAATGTCAATGAATAAATTCCATATACTGGGTGATTCACTACAACTTTTAAGGGACACGGCTTTGGATTTGGATCAGGATCATTCGGGTTAGCATCTTCGAGCATAACATAAAACTTTGTAATACCATCTCCTGTTTGAAAAGTGTCACCAAGGGTAACATCAGCATTCGAATGCACACGAGCACCCGGTGCTTCTATGGATATTCTCGTACCTGAACTCATTGGATGACCGAAGCGATCGGTAACAGTAAATTCCCACAACGAATCAGACATAGTTCCATCAAGCAATGTAAATGACTGCGGTCCTCGTGTTTTAACAATAATTGGCTCCCCAGTCCAAAGAAGTATAATGGAATCCTGAATAGTTGCACCACCTTGACCTTCTGTCATTGCTTTAACATACGAGTAGCCAGGACCAAGGGCTGGTAACACATTGGAACCCATTGGGAATGGATTGGAAGACCACAGTATTTGTGATACAAAACCCTGTTCATTTGTCAATCCACCTGTAGATATTGTTCCATGCCATGTTTCAAACCGAACTGTTGTCCCAACAGCAACTGGATTACTAAACTTATCTCCAACCTGAACGGTTATAGTGTTTTCTTGAAATGCCTTATCAAGACCAGGAAAATTTCTTTTTGCCGCTGTTAGAGTAAAGTGCTTTTGATCAGGGAATCCCGCATGAACCTGAACTTTTACAGGCTCTGATATTATTACTTTCCCATTTGGTAACTCGATTCTTGCTCTGACTTGAACAACACCGGCCCGAGTACCACTATAAACGAGTACTTTGACTTGTCCATTATTATCGTTCCTTGCACTATCGGGTAACAACTCTGGATTGGTACCAGTCGTATTATACGAACTTGGTAAGAAAGAAAGTTCAAATTTTACAGTAACATCAATTGGAGGTTTAACTGGCGTACCAAGGGAATCTCGAATTTCATAAGTGATAACGGAATTCTCGATTCCACCAGTACCAGCAACGTATATACTTGTTCGTGAAATACCTAAAAATGCAATCTGAGCTGGTTGCCTTGCAGACTCTGTTGGTGGTATAATTGTTGTTACTGGATACAATGTTCCAAAAAGACGCTTCGTCGTGGAACCATTAGGTCCTTCAACAGAAATATAGACATCGAATGCGCTTGTTTGCAATATTTCACCACCTTTAAGTGTAACTTGGAAGTTTGTATAATTCGTATCTTTTGTATCCACTGTTGTTATACTATAATCTCCAGCCATACTAATTGCACTGGATGCTGGACCTGAAATACTAACTTTTATTGTATTCCCAGCCGCAAGTGGATTTCGATTCTCATCAAACACCTTAAAGTTCAAAACAAAAATATCTCCGGTATATAGATTTATTGAGTCCCTTCTTAAACCAGTAACAGAAATAATAGGTTTACCAGAAAAGAGGAATGGAATTGTTTGTTGAATAAGAGTGGATCCTCGCCCATATGTTCTAAGTATTACTTGACCATATCCTACCCTCCCACCATCGTTAGGAGCTTGTCCTCCTCCATAGAGGGTAGCAGTGGCTTTTCCTGTTCCATCTGTAACTGCTAATGGTTGAACCTGTCCTCCTGTAGTCGTGAAATAAATAGGAGTATTGAGACGAACAGGATTATTGTATTGATCACTCAGTTGAACTGAAATAGTACCAACTGGCCCAGTTGTAACTAACCCTGGGTAATTTTGTCGATCAAGGTTTGCAATCACACGATTCTCATCTGGATATCCACCGAATATAGTCAAATCTACATACGCGGGTTGGCTTGAACTTCCAACAATTGAAGCAGCTATGCGAACTATACCAGAGCGTGTACCTGCATGGAATGTAGTTGTAACCTCGCCATTATCGTTAAGTGAATCTATACTTGGTGTAAAGTATTCACCACCTCCTAAACCTGTACTCGGTATCAATGAGAATGCAACGTATGTTCTTGGTATCCCAGAATTGGCAAAGTTAACTATCCTGTTACCCAATGAATCTTTTACAACAAATGTTAATCGAGTTGTGGATGCTGTGTTCGTTCCACTTTCTGCTAATTCCAACGTTGAACGCTCAACACTTAAAACTTCAATTTTAGCTGGTACCTTTGAAAAGCCAGAAGTTCCACCTGAAATAGAGGTAGATACTACATAAGCACTAACCTCACTTATTGCATCACCATTTCCATTCATTGGTGTCTTTACATCTATTACAACTTTGGCAGGTCCACCAATTGCTGATCGAGAAGTCTTAATTAGTGTTACTTTAAAGTTTGTACTACTCGTATCGTATGTATCCTTCGTTGTTACGTTAACGTCACCTCTCAATTGTACGCTCGACATTTGATTACCTAACAAATCTGTAATCCGAACCGAAATTGTGGAACCTGCCACAAGAGGAAAACCGTTCTCGTCTGATACCTTATACGAAAACGAAATAGAACCACTGTCGGGAACAACAATAGTATTGGTTGGTGCGATAATACGTGTTTTTCCAGAAAATACAATTAGAATTGTGCGTGAAATCAGGGAGTCACTCCGACGATAATTTGAATCACCAACGGTTGAAGCTGTTACATACACTCTCCCATTAGATGGCCTCGGATTTGTCGTGATAAGAGTCGCCGTTGCAATACCATGCTCATTTGTAATTGCTGAACCTGTAATAATACCTCCTGTTGTAGTAAATTTTACAACAGAAGGTACAGGTGGATTACCATATCGATCACCAACAATAACTGTAATTGGAACAACTAAATTATCCCATATTTGCCCAGCTACATTATATTGGCCTGGTGTTACAGGAGAAATGTTCTCCATCAGGGTATCCACCTGTAATCGTAATTGTTACAGGCATAGCTTTAACAAGGCCTCTCAAAGTAGTAGCATTCACTTGGACTATTCCCGCTTTAGAACCACTCCAAACTGTAGTAGTTACCATCCCATTAATATCGGTTTCAACAGAATCTGGACTAATATATTCACCACCTTGAGGTCCACTCAGTAGAGAAAAACGAACAATAGCTTTATTAGCCCCTACAAGAGGATTACCACTTGAATCAGTAATCTGAAACTGTAAAACTGAGTAATCTTTAAGACCTGTCCCACGAATAGCAATGTCACGATCTGAAACAGAAATTAACTTAATATTAGCCGCAGATTTTCCCGACCCAATTATTGCTTGTTGACTCCAATCTCGTCGTAGTTGGAAATTTTTTGTTACTGTACCTCCTACTGGTAATGTTACTTCAGCTGTATCGCGATAATACCCAATAGCATACACTGTGATTTTTGTCTTATATTCAGATTGGAGTTTGTACTCAAATTTGTAAGCACCAGAAACATCAGTAGTATCGGTTAATCCATGTTGCCCATTATCAACAACAATAGCACCAAATATTGGTTGATTGAGACTGTCACGAACATATCCACTTATGGTTGATGTTTGTGCTTCTTTTGTGGTCTCTACAGGCCCTTCTTCACAAGAAACAATAAAAAGGAGAAAGAAAGCTACTGTACTTGCGATAAAAATAATACGATACACCATATGTAAACTCCCAAAAAAATAATCAATCCATTGAGAACTAAAATAATCTAAGGTTTTACTGTCGTTCTGCTTTTTACATCTGTATTCGATTCTTGCAATTTTTCTTGGATTATATTCTTTCGCTCTTCCTCCACCATAGCTGCACGTTCTTCAACTAAAGGTAAAAATTTTGCTCTTAGCAAAACAATTAACTCTTTTCGTATAGTTTGTTTTTTATCGTAGCCAAATAAGTACCGAAGTCCAAAAAACCACCATGGCAGATCTTTCAAGAATGGTACTCCAGTTCTAACAACTGTTTCTTCGTTAGTGTATAGACCACCAACATAACTTTCTTCACCGTTCAACAATGAGAGTGTTCCAGATGCTTGTGTTTTATCAAGGAGTGTACTTGTTGCACCTGTTGTAACCGTACTTCGTTCAATTGTATAGTTCAAGTCAATAAATTCAACATCGTTCACTTTAAGGATTTTAGGTGTTACTGTAAGAATTGTTCCACTTGGATAGAATCGTTCTACGGTATTTCCAGCAAAATCTTTTTCTTTAACAGAAAAGTCCGTTCCAATTTGGATACGTCCCGTATTTCCTGCTCGTACAGTAATTTCAGGGCGTGATATAACCTCACCTAAGTTTTCCCCTTCCATCATCGCCAACGCAGCATCTATATCAACAACCATTTTACCTCCTCGTGGTTGCGCTCCAACTGTAAAAATCGGCTTAATTAATTCGCTGGCACCAGCAAATTCAACCCCTAAATTCAGATTTTTTCCACGAAAGATGCTAAAATTTACTCCTTTTTCTGCTAGTTTAGTTCTATCAAGTTGAAAGAAAATTGACGATATTGTTATTTCTCGTTGTTGAGCAATGTAACGTCCCATGGTATCGGGTCGAACAACAGCTCCTTGAGCAGATTGTTGCCTTTGATCTTCTGTTCGAACTGCTTTGGGTTGCTCTGCTTGTTGCTGACGTAAGAGTTCCTCTACTGCAACAATTTCGATATAATCTGGATAATCATTATACCATAACTGGTTATTCCGTAAGATTAGCTCTAAAGCATCTTTCCAGTACATCGCTTCGATATTAAGACCTATAGGCTTTTGACTATCACGCATTGGGGAACGATCTATCAAAATTCGTTCCTCTAATTTACGGGCCATCTCACCAAGCATTTGAATCGCTTGTGCGTACGGAACATCAGACTTCATCGAAACCATTTCTTCTTTTGACACACCTGCTTTTCCTGTTTGGGCAGCTCTTCGGACTGCTCGTTCACTCTGAGCTACACTTTCACATTGCAAAAAAACAAGACAAATAATCAATGAAAGTAATATTTTTTTCATATTTACCTCGTTCGATACTTATCATACTTTATTTTCTTTTCTATTTTTCGTATGACACCACCTTCGTTTAGAATAAACTCTACTGTACTGGTTTGTGGATCAATAGAAGTTACTGATCCACGCCATACCTTGTCACCAACATGCAGAACTATCATTTCACCGCTATAAAGCACAAAAGCCTTTCCAGGTAATATCGCCTTTACTTCAACAAGATCCGCATTAATTTCACCTTCAGGAGGTTGTGTCGCAATAACCTCAGTCACCAGAGGTTTAAAAGGATTTGGGACTATAGGGATAGATGTTAGTTGTTTTGCCGCAAGTGACGTACTTAGTTCTGGAATCGATGAATAATATGCATGAAGTTCCATCGTGAAAGCAACATGCTCTTTTGACTCCTTCGTTTCTTCATCTATTGTTTCGCGAACACCGATGTCGATTGAAGCAATTTTATACAATCGTACACCATTTTCAAGGAAATATACAAATTTGTACAAGTTCTCAAAATTTGCTTCACCTTGTGTAATAGCATATGCATTGAATCCCCATTTCCCTCTATTATCAGTTCCCATAAAACGCATATCAAACTTTACAACTCCACCTTCTTCAAGTCCTTGATTCATGTAATCATAAGTCTGAGATGAAACATCTGCAATGGGTATCACTTTGCTCCTTGAGTCGTAGCGTCGTTTAACATCTTGAAATTCTTCTGTTAAACGTTGGACTTCTTCGATAAGTGCCGGCAAATCTTGTAATTGTCTTTCGATCTGTCGTTGCTTTTTTTGAAGCGCGCGCAATTGCCTGGGTTGCCAAATGTAGTAAATGACAGACCCAATGATAAGGAATATAGCTAGAACAATCGCTAAGTAAATTGTGTTTTTTACCTTGAAAGTCATAGTTATTCTTACCTTGGCCCTTTGTAATCGATTTCTGGAATATCGTATTTATCAACCTTCTCTACAACAATTTCGAATTCATAAAGTACTTTATTCCTAATTGTAATTGTTCGTACTTCTCTGAGTGTAGCCTTTTCGAAAGCACTTGTTATTCTAGGAATCCGTGAGCGATATAGTGATCGTCCTTTGATAAGAATTGCATTTTTTACTCGTGAATCAGGTTGCAAACTCATTAACCACAAAGAATTAATATCTTCAATACTATTAGCAAGGTAATGGAGTACTCTACTCCATCGATCACTTCCAGGAGCAATTTCATTATATATTGTCGCAGCTTCTCGATAGCGTGAGATATCTTCCAGAAGAGAATTTTTTCGAGCATTGAAATTTTCTAACTCTACCAATCGTGCTTCTGCTCGCCTTACTTCATCTTGTGTTCTAGAAATTTCCATATGTCGTTTTGTAATTGATGTCCAGAAAAATACTATAGTTACAATAATTGCGAGTGCTACAAGAATCCCATGCCATGCGAGTGCAAGTACACGTTGACTTTCTATAATGGCTTGAGGAATTAAATTTATCTTGTAAAAACTTGGTCTTTCTGGCTGCAATGCATGCCATGCAGTTATTATTGGAATGGCATATTCAGAGAGTGCTTCTCCTATTGAACCCTCAAAATTACCAAGATCAAGCGACGGAATTTTAATATATTCAACAAGGGCACTTGGAAATTGTGGAGACAGGGTTTCATATAAATTTGCTTTATGTGCTTCGCCTGCAAGCAGAATACGATCAATTCGAGTTAATGCTATGTTATCTTGTTCAAGAAAAATACGGTTGTATATAATATTTTCTATATTAGGTGACCCATACCCTTCACTGATGATCGGTGCAAAATGCAAGTAGTGTTCCCCTTGCATGAAGAGAAGGCGACTAAAATCGTGTCCAACATATACAATAACTGTGACTTCTTCTTCCTGTGGTTCATATTCAGAACGGACAAGTTCCATAAGTGCTACATCTGCACTTTTAACCATTCTTATTATCGGAATACGTCCACCAAGAAATGGCTTTAGTTCACTTAACGTTTCAAACATCTGTAATCCATCTTCACGGACTATTGTGAGTATTCCTTCTGTTGATGTTGGAATTATCTCTATTCCATCGATTGGTGGAGCTGATCCACGTGTGGCAGCTAACTCCTCAGCAATTCTCTTTCGAAGTTTCTCACCCTTCAAACCAAAGTCAGTCTCAAACTCATGGTACGTAATAGCAGGTTCTGTCAAAGCATATGAAATTGTGTAACTTCGCGGTGAACCTGCCTCATTTAATAATGAAAGTATAACCGATGAATTAGAAACCTCCCCAATCCCTCCTAGCGTTTCCAAGGATGAACTATACTCACTAGAACTTAAATCACCGATTACTGCCTCCTCGGTCAGTATAAGTTTCTCTTCAATCTTCTTTGCTAATGTAACTGATTTGAGATCATCAAGAACCACCCGGCCTTTTTTAAGGGAGAGCTTAACAAACTTTAACTCCAATCCGTCTGCAAATAAAGCAACTGCAGTTTTTCCTTTCGCCATTGATTCCCATCCTTCCCGCTAATTCAACACACGTTATAGTTATTCACCAGTTCCACCCGATACTTGAAGTAGTTGTTGAAGCCTACGTTTATTGTTTGCAAAATTCATTGCATTCTCAAGCGAGATCTTTTTTTGGAGATACAATCGTTTCAAATCTTGTTCCATAGTGATCATTCCTTGCTCAATCCCTTCATTGATCATCTGGTAAATTTCACTCGTATTATTGTTCTTGATCGCAGCGCGAACACTTGGAGTTGCAAGCATTACTTCTTTCGCTAATACACGCTTTCCATCAAGACTTGGAACAAG
>JAOAFT010000020.1 GCA_026416125.1 Bacteroidota bacterium | reverse complement strand
TAAGAGACAGGTGTAGGATAGGTGGGAGACTATGAACCCGGGACGCCAGTTTCGGGGGAGTCGGCGGTGAAATACCACCCTTGTCTTATTTGGATTCTAACCTCGGCCCTTGAATCAGGGTCAGGGACAGTGTTAGGCGGGTAGTTTGACTGGGGCGGTCGCCTCCTAAAAGGTAACGGAGGCTCTCAAAGGTTCCCTCAGCATGGTTGGTAATCATGCGTCGAGTGTAAAGGCATAAGGGAGCTTAACTGTGAGACCTACAAGTCGAGCAGATGCGAAAGCAGGACTTAGTGATCCGTTGGTTCCGAGTGGAAGGGCCAACGCTCAAAGGATAAAAGGTACGCCGGGGATAACAGGCTGATCTTGCCCAAGAGTTCACATCGACGGCAAGGTTTGGCACCTCGATGTCGGTTCATCGCATCCTGGGGCTGGAGAAGGTCCCAAGGGTTTGGCTGTTCGCCAATTAAAGCGGTACGTGAACTGGGTTCAGAACGTCGTGAGACAGTTCGGTCCCTATCCTGTGCGGGCGTAGGAAACTTGAGGGGTGTCGCTCCTAGTACGAGAGGACCAGAGGGAACGGACCGACGGTGTATGAGTTGTCACGCCAGTGGCACTGCTCAGTAGCCGTGTCCGGATGGGATAAGCACTGAAAGCATCTAAGTGCGAAACCCGCCCCAAGATGAGGTTTCCCTCCCCTTTGTGGGATAAGACCCCAAGGAGACTACTTGGTTGATAGGCCGTAGATGGAAGTCCCGTGAGGGATTGAGTCGAGCGGTACTAATAGGTCGAACGACTTAACCAATATTGTTTATTGATTCACCAATAGACTTCTCGATATTGTGGATGAAGGTCATCAATAGAGTTCCGGAAAGTGGAAGAGAGTGGTAGGTTTGCCTTCCCAATGAGTGTACAGTTCTGGTGTCAATATCGAGGGGGAAACACCTCTTCCCATTCCGAACAGAGAAGTTAAGCCCCTCAGAGCCGATGGTACTGTGCTGGCGACGGCACGGGAGAGTAGGACGATGCCAGAGTTAATTGTAACCCCCAAGCTCAGCTGTATGAAGCTTGGGGGTTTTTATTTATTCTGTTTTTAATTTTCAAAAGAAATTCATAGCTTATACTAGGAATATTTACACGCAACGTTGTATGATACGAAGTGTTTCGCTCCAACTCTTCTTCCTCACTCTGGTTTTGTTTGGGCATGTTTCATTTGCTCTTGACCCATCCAAACGTATTCAGGAGTACAAGCACAAAATCTATAAACACAAAGAGGGACTTCCACAATACTCAATTTCTAGCATTGCACAAACACCTGAGGGCTACCTCTGGTTTGGTACAAATGAAGGACTTGCTCGCTTCGATGGTTTTCGCTTCACTGTTTTTGATAAGAATTACCATCCGCAGATAAACCACAACACAATACGATCTCTCTTTGTTAGTAACAATGGTACTCTCTACATTGGAACAGCAAATGGACTAACAATTCTTCATAACAAAAAGTTTGCTCTCATGACATCAGAGCAGGGCCTTTCAAATCCAGAAGTAACATCCTTTCTCCAGTACGATGACTCAACACTCTGGGTTGGCACAAAAGGTGGTGGCATTGTTGTAATACGTGGATATACCTGCATTGATACAATAACAACGAATGAAGGACTTTTGAGCAACATTGTAGATGCCCTCGTGCGAGATAAAAGTGGAGTTATTTATGCGGGTGGACCAAGTGGAATAACAAAGTTTTTGCATGGTCGGTGGAGAGTCCTTAGTGATGAGCGATCTATGATACCGCTGCCAGTCCGTGTTCTCTATGTTGATAAAATTAATACGTTTTGGGTAGGTACTGATAAGGGGCTCTACTATCGCGTTCATGAAAAGAATCAGTGGAAAAAGATTTCAGTTCATGACGGGTTGCCGGATGATCGTATTAGGGCATTGTACGAAGATTCCGATGGTAACTTATGGATTGGCACGTATAATGGACTTGCAAGATTGTACAAAGGGAAAATTTCAACTTATCTCGAAAAAGACGGCCTTAGTAGTGGTATTATCAGTAGTTTGTATGAAGATTTTGAGAGGACACTGTGGATCGGTACTTTGGAAGGAGGTGTAAATCAATTATACTCAACAAGATTGAAAGTACTCGAAGCGAAGGACGGTTTGTTGAATGAGGAAGTACGCCCAATTTTTCAAGCAAAGGATGGGACAATATGGGTAGGGACAAATGGGGGTGGTATAACACGGTACTTCCACGATGGTTCTTACAAACAATACACCGTACGTGATGGATTGCCCTCAAATTCTATCCGTGCAATTTCCGAAGACTATGAAGGTGGCATATGGATTGGAACAGGAGGGGCTGGTGTTGCTCGACTCTTCAAAAACAGAGTTACTAAATGGACATCGAAGGATGGATTGGGCGATGATTACGTCTTTAGTATCTTTGTAAGTACTGATAGCACAATTTGGATCGGTACACGAGGTGGTGGTGTAACAACTATACGAAACGGTTTAGTACGAACATTTACAACAAACGATGGTTTATCGAATAATAACGTCCGTTGTATTTATCAAACGAGGGATGGAAATATTTGGCTTTGTACGAACAACGGTGTTTCAATATATCGCGATGGAAAGTTTCATACTATTTCACGAGATGATGGATTATCCTACGATGTTGTATACTCAATCCATGAAGACAAAGAAGGGACACTGTGGATTGGTACATACGGAGGAGGGTTAAATCGTATTAAGGATGGTAAAATATTTACATATACTAAGAAGGACGGTTTGTACGATAACGGTGTATTTCAAATTCTCGAAGATCAGTATGGTAACTTATGGCTTACATGCAATAGAGGAATTTATTCAGTTCGCAAGAGCGATTTGGCATTGTATGCTCAAGGTGCACTACCCCGCATAACCTCTATTGCATATACGGAAGTTGATGGTATGAAGAATGCGAAGTGTAATGGGAGTGCTCAACCTGCGGGTATTCGTGCACGCTCCAACATTCTTTGGATTCCAACGATGGAGGGAGTTGTGTTAGTTGATCCTACAGCAATGCAAGATACAATTCCCATTCCAAAGGCTCTTATTGAAGAAATTCATGTTAAACGAAAGCCAGTAGCGTTCGATTCACTCCTGGTATTGGATCCAAACCAAAATGACCTCGATATTTTTTTTACTGCTGTAAGTTTTATCGCTTCTGAAAAATTGCAATTTGAGTACATCCTCCAGGGATACGATTCTACATGGATTGTCCCGGGAAATAGGCGTTTTGCCGTATATACCAATATACCGGCTGGTGAGTATATTTTTCGTGTTCGCGCAAGTAATCGTAATGGGGTATGGAGCAACACACCAACAGCTATGCACATTATTATTAATCCACATTTCTACGAAACATTTTGGTTTAGAGTATTTCTGCTCTTAGCTAGTATAGGTGGAATTGTTGGATTTATAAGAATTCGTGAATATAGAGCACGTGTTCGAGAGCGGGAACTCAGAGAACTTGTTGAAAAACAAACAAAGCATCTTGAAGAAGAAATAGAAGAACGAAAAAAAGCTGAGCGAGAGTTAGCACAATCTCGTGCGTTATACTTCGATCTCGTAGAAACTGCACAAGATCTTATATGGCAAACAGATATCGATGGGAACTTTGTGTACCTTAATCCTGCGTGGGAGAAAGTTTTGGGCTATCCTCTCGCATCTATGATTGGGAAACACTTTACAGAATTCCAACCCAAAGAGTATGCTGAACGAGACCTTAAAACATTTCAATGGGCTCTACTAAAGAAAAATACGGTCTCGCAATATGAAACGGTGTTTAAACATCGTACTGGTTCGCTCGTATACCTTGTGATCAATTCGAAATACTACACAGACAACAATGGCAATGTGGCTGGAACGCGGGGGACGGCTTACGATATTACTGAGCGGAAACGGATAGAGGAACTCTTAAGGGAAAGTGAAGAACGGTATAGGAATTTAATTCACCTCATGCCAATAGGCATCATTATTCTTCGAGAGAAGAAAGTTATTTTTGCTAATCCGTATGCTCTGAAAATCTTTGGTTTAAAAAATGAAGTGCAGCTATGGGGAAAAGAATTCGAAAGTTTGTTCGATGAACACGAAAGGGAAATAGTTTCTCAGTTGATTTCGTGTGGATCGACCGACTTCCATATTCCTCGAGAAATACGAATTTCTAAACAGGATGGTTCAAAAGGAATTGTTGAACTTACAGCATTACGTATGACGATTCATGGGATGGAAACACGACAGGTATTGCTCCAGGATGTTACCGAACGCCGTTTACTCCAAGAGGAACTACTTCTCTCTCAAAAGCTCCAAAGTATAGGTACGCTTGCAGGTGGTATTGCGCACGATTTCAACAATATTCTTGGTATTATTATCGGATATGCATCGCGGATGGAAATGAAACTTGGCGATCATGAAAAACAAAGTGAGTACATTAAAGCAATCCTCACAGCTGCTGAGCGAGGGTCAGCATTAGTTCGCCAAATATTACTCTACGCACGCAAGACTTCTACTGCTACTCAACCGGTAAATGTAGAAACGATAATTGATGAGCTCATAGCATTGTTGAAACAGACATTCCCTAAGATCATTGAGTTTCAGAAAATTGTTCCAATGGATGTTCCTATACTTATGGCTGATCCTACACAAATCCATCAGGCGCTCTTAAATCTTTGTGTTAATGCACGTGATGCAATGCCACATGGAGGCACTATTACTATAGAAGTATCAATTGTAAAGAAAGACCAAATGCTCAAACGATTTACGGATGTTACTAATGAAAACTACCTCTGCATTCGTGTTACCGATACTGGTCATGGAATGGACGAAGAAACGCAGAAAAGAATTTTCGACCCATTTTTCACAACAAAGGATGTAAGTAGAGGTACTGGACTTGGTCTTTCGGTTGTTTATGGTATTGTTAAAACTCATCATGGATTCATTGATGTACAAAGTTCTGTAGGACAGGGTACGACATTCCATCTATATTTCCCACTGGACTCAGCACTGTCAAAGGTGTAGTTAATCGAATGGATATAAGATCAATGGAGGATGCGTCATGGACGTTAAGGGTATGGTAGTTTTTATTACCGGTGCAAGCAGTGGTATAGGACAAGCATGTGCGCGGAAATTTGCAAAAGGAGGTGCTCAGTTACTTCTCATCGCTCGTAGAATTGAGCGGTTGAAGAAGCTCTCAAATGAACTAGAGACAGTGTATGGTTGCAAAGTGTACGTTCAACAAGTGGATGTACGCGATTCTATTGGGATTGCTCAATTCTTCGCTCAGTTACCAGAGGAGTGGAAAGCTATTGATATCCTCATTAACAACGCAGGGCTAAGTCGTGGATTAGACAAGATCTATGAGGGTCAATTGAGCGATTGGGAGGAAATGATCGACACTAATGTCAAAGGATTACTGTGCATTAGTCGTTTAGTTATACCTGGTATGGTACAACGTCGAAAAGGAACGATTATCAACATTGGTTCAATAGCAGGACATGAAGTGTACCCTCGTGGAAATGTTTACTGTGCAACGAAACATGCAGTCAATGCTATTACTAAAGGAATGCGACTTGATCTTGTTGATACTCCAATTCGTGTGTGTACCGTCGATCCAGGTCTTGTTGAAACGGAATTCAGTTACGTTCGGTTCCATGGAGATGTTCATCGAGCAAAAAAGGTATATGAAAACATTGTTCCACTTACAGCAGACGATGTTGCTGACGTTGTTTACTTTGTTGCAACTCGTCCACCGCACGTCCAAATCGCTGAGGTAATTGTTTTCCCGACTTGCCAAGCGTCATCGTGGCTTGTGCACCGAGACCTACCAAAAGGCACTGAATGATTACCTGCTGATTTTAAAAACCGGACCTTTGAGACCTGTATTGTGAATACATTTGTACAATCGCCATCTACCGGTAGTTGTAATCTGTTTGAGCAAAGGTAGCATGGTTAATGCATTGTGAAGATCTTCAGGAGCGTTAATGAGTGCGTAGTCAAAATAGTCGAAATCTTCAAACCGTACTCGCTCTGCAAACCATTCGAGTCCTGGTGTCCATTGTTTTGCGATCGTTGTGTCTGTCAGTCGAACAATGCCACTTTGGTGAAGTGCAAATGAGAAATTGAGTTCAGCATTGCGAAAGACTTGCGCATACGCAAATGTTTGGAGAAATGGTCTGCCACAAAGAATTTGACTTTCCTTGACAAAGTCCAACCCAAGGATACGAGCTTTCCAGGGAATTGTTGCAAGGGATTCTTTTAATCCGGTATTTTCATATCGTTCAAACATTCGCCAGCTTATTGTTGTAACAACTGTAAGAACAATGAATGCACCAACAACAGTTCCAAGTTGTACGAGAGTATTTATTTTTGGAGTTGGTAATGCGATGATGAAAAATAGTACAGCCATAGGATACCAGCGCGATGCAAAATATATTGTGTTGACATACTTTTCTGGTGCCAAGTAAACGATTGTAAGTAAAAAGGAGGCAATACGGAACATATCCCAATTAATGAGAGTTCTTAAATCTTTCCGGTTCGTTAGTAATGAAAGTACAATCCATCCGCAAACTATCAGGACTACAATCCATTCGACGGGATTCTTAAGACCTCCGTATATTGAGTTTATAATCCAGAGAGGGTGAAGACGTTCGATCGGACTAAAAATCCAGTGGGCTGATGTATCGAATTTGAGAGAGCTACGAGTTTCAGCAAGGGAGGGGAACCAGATGACTGCGTAAAGGACGATAGGTGCTATACCCACTATGTATGCGAAGTACATTTTCAGTGGAAATTTCCGTCGAATATTTACCAGAAGCAATGACACAAGTGCCACTGCAAACCACAGGGCATGAGCAAGGAAAAGTCCAACACTGAGCAGGAATGTAATTGCACTGTGCTTCGAATACGAACTTTGCTTTGTAGGGCAAAGAACATAAACACACCAGAGTACGAACAAAGGGAATCCGATGAGAAAGTTTATGAATCCCCAGTATAAACTTGCATTGAACACAAGAGTTGATGCAAGGACAGCAGGAAATGGATTACGATGTGTTTTCCAGGCTAAAAAGTAAATAGAGAGAATCCAACTAAGGACTAAAAGAATCATGAAAAAAGTACCAGCTCCTAAAGGTGGGAGAATAAGCCAGAGGAGCGCTAAAATCCAGTAAACGAGTACATTTGCTGAAAACCATGTAACAGCGAACGGTGAATTGTGTGGTGACGAGAGTATGTCGTAAAACAGTCGTATCTGCGCTAAATGCTGAGGTAAATCTGTTATTGGAATAAATTGTACTGTGAGGAATGGAAATATGCCAAAACATACAACAACACTCCCAAGTACTACCCATAAGAGAGGTGATGTAGTGTCTATAGAAATCGTTGATAGTTGAGTTGTTGTTTGATGGCGACCCATGGCTACCTCGTACTATGTTCAAGTAAATAGTGTTTTTAATGCCAATTGTAATGTATTGAAAAAACCTTTAGAATTCTTGCACAGGCAAATATCTTTCTGTATTTTCTATGTATGAGTGTGAGTCTTATCGGGTTGACATTAGGTGAGTTACGAGAGTATGTTGAAGGGCTTGGAGAAAAGCGGTACCGGGGAGATCAGCTCTTTCACTGGATCTATAGAAAAAAAGTAGCAGCTTTTGATGAAATGACGAATATTTCCGCTTCATTTCGTACTATCCTGAAGAAGAACGCCTCACTTGAAGCACTGAAAGAAGTTACACGAACCATATCGCTTGACGGTACAGTGAAATTTCTGTTCGAACTCGCCGATCAGTGCCGCATTGAGAGTGTGCTTATTCCCCCAACACAACAGGCTCATGATTGTGAAAATAGACTCACCTTGTGTGTTTCAACACAAGTTGGTTGTTCAGTAGGGTGTGTTTTTTGTGCCACAGGTTCAATCGGATTTACCCGAAATTTAACAGCAGGTGAAATTGTAGCCCAGCTCCTATCTATACAACGGATAATACCGAAGAGAATTACTAATGTTGTTTTCATGGGAATGGGTGAGCCGATGTTAAATTATAGCAACGTTCTCAAAGCGGTTTTACTTATTAATGATGATAGAGGTATAAACATCGGTGCACGTCACATCACAATATCAACGGTAGGGTACGTCGATCAAATCCGTCAATTGGCTGATGAGGGAATACCAATTAAATTAGCACTCTCACTCCATACACTTGATGAGGAAAAACGTAAACTTTTAATACCAATAGCAAAGAAGTATGCCGTTGCGGATCTTATTGATGCATTGATGTACTACTACCAGAAAACTCGACAAAGGCCTACCTTGGAGTATATTCTCTTTCGTGATTTTAACGATACAGAAGAAGATCGTCGTCGCTTAATTGAATTAGGAAGGAAACTTCCTTGCAAAGTGAACCTTATTCCTTACCACTCGATAGACTTTGTTCATCCTCGAGGAAGTACAATGGAGCTCACACCGGTGCCGCACGAGGGTATAGAACGATTTGCTCAATACCTTCGTGATGGTAACCTCACGGTGACAATACGAAGTAGTTCTGGGAGCGATATACGTGCAGCGTGTGGACAATTAGCTGTATTTCAACAACGATACGAGGAACTTTATGTGTAAAATTATCCTTTTGAACGTCTTTGTTATCGTGTGCAGTTTACCTGCAATCTATGCACAAGGACTTTTCCTCGAGCGAGGAGAAAGCGCATTGTATGGTAGCGTTGGATTTTTTATCAATAAAGAAAGTCCTGGTTTTTCTCTCCGTGGGGGGTATACATACAGAGGAGTCATCGATGGAGAATTCCAATTGTTCAAAGGAAAGAAGGGAACAATGTACAACACACTCTTCGTTCCCCGTGTTACATTTTATCCCATTAAAGAGGGAGACACTCCCACTTCCCCAACAATTAGTGTCAGTGCTCAATACAATCGATACGTTGTACGGGAAGTGGCTACAGCGATTATTCCAATTCAACAACCAGTTGTAGGGTACATCACACGTCAGGTTATAAACGACATAACGTATCATTACTTTGTTGGTACGTGTGCTATTCATCGTACACTTGGTATCTGGCATCGCTACTACATACGACCTTTTGCTGAGTGCGGATTTGGTGTTTCGACTAAGGGGTGGAAATTTCTCTGGAAAGTTGGTACCACAATGGCTAAACAAACACAGCAGCAAACGCTCTTTGTGTTAACCCCATACATCCAGCATGAACCTCATGCTACAACTGTTGCTGTTTTTGTAGGCTTTGTTTTTCAATAAATCAATATTGTATTAACAAGAAAAGGAGAATTGAAACGTGAAGATTATACTGTTTGGTCCGCCTGGTGTTGGAAAAGGAACACAAGCAAAACTTCTTGTTGAAGAATTTCACTGTACACATATATCAACTGGTGACCTACTCCGTGAGGCAGTAAAGAAACAAACACCATTGGGAGTAAAAGCAAAGTCATACATGGATGCTGGAAACCTCGTGCCAGACGAGATTGTTATAGGGCTCATTGAGGAAGTACTTTCAACTGATACTGCACGAGACAATTTCATTCTCGATGGTTTTCCACGTACAGTACCACAAGCTGAAGCATTGGATGCACTCTTTGCCAAGTTGAATATCAAGCTCGACTATGTTATCAGTATCGAAGTAGAAAACGATGAAATTGTACGACGTCTTAGTCAACGGCGGTTATGTAGAAACTGTGGTCGTATTTACACACTCAGTCAACTGGCAGAAAATCAGACAACGTGCACAATGTGCGGTGGAGAGATTTACCAACGTGATGATGATAGACCTGATGCTGTTCGACGTCGTTTAGAAGTGTATCAACAACAGACACAGCCGTTAATTGAGTACTACAAGAAGTCTGGGAAACTCATTCCAATTAATGGAATGCATGAAATTGGCTATGTACATAAATTAATTCTCGATCAGATTTATAAAGGGTATAAAGGATAGGTGTATGGGGCACTACGTACCACGACCGACAGCGGGGGAGCCACCGTATGTTATTGCACATCGTGGTATATCAGCGAAGGCTCCTGAAAATACGCTTGCAGCATTTCGGAAAGCCGCACAGGTTCCGGGCATTGACATGATTGAACTTGATGTGCGGCTTTCGAAAGATAATGAAGTTATTGTATTACATGATCGTACTCTCCAACGCACTACGACGGGGAATGGACCTGCACGTTGGTACACAGTAGAAGAACTTAAACAATTCGATGCTGGTTCATGGTTTCATCCCTCGTTTGCTTCTGAACGTATTCCTACGCTCAGAGAAGTTCTCCACGTTGTTGGGAAGCAAGTATGGGTGAATATTGAGATAAAATCGGATCTATTTCATAGAGAAGAACCTGATTCTATAGCTCAGCGTGTTCTTGCTGTTGTAAACGAGTGTGATATGCTCCATCGAGTCTTAATTTCATCGTTTGATCACTCGATCGTTGCATCAATTAAACGTCATGAACCTCGTTGTATTACAGGTGTTCTTTACAACATGGTGAGTAATTTCTTGTTGTTTCCGTCTACCATTGCACAACGAGTTGGCGCTCATGTGTTCGTATGTGCACGCCACGAACTCCGATCGTGGATGCTCAACGATGCCCATCGTCATGGGATTGCGGTGTACGTCTACACTCTCGATTCTGTTACAGATGCTCTGCACTTGATGGAACGTGGGGTGGATGGTATACTTTCTAACTGTGCAGATGATCTTGTCCCAATTCTCAAACGTAGTACACGAGAAAGCACTTGAAGCACCTCGTTGCGTTTTGTATATTGCTTAAGAGGAGAGGGATATCGAATTCTGTGAAGTAAATAATAGTATTATCGATGGTTGTGAAAAAAACAGTTCTTCTCCTTCTTACACTTTGTTGTGTGTATAGTTGTTCTGACGAGCAATCGTCTGAAACTAAAACGTACCAACTCTACGAGAAGGCATGTTCCTACCTATCGGCAAAACAGTATACTTCTGCGCGTCCGTTACTCGAAGAAGTTAGTACCGCGTTTACTCAATTTGGCAAAGACGAGTACGCTGTTGAGGCACTTACTCGACTGGCATACCTTGAGTATGAAATTTGCGAGTTTCGTTCAGCACTTCGTCGTATTGCATCTGCAAAATCCATAGCCCATAGAGATGCAAACGTTCGGAGCGAAATCCAGCTTTTACTCTTGGAAGGTGAATTGTACCGAGTACTTAGAAATACTTCGAAATCGTACCAACTCTTCTCTTCAGCCCGATCTTTGGCAAGTGCGTTTGGTGACAAAGAAGCCGAACTCGAAGCAGCTTACCGTCAGTTGTCACTAGCTCTTTCATCTTCTTCACCTGTAGTAACGTTCGAAGATTTCCAATCGTTACTTATGGAGGCGCAAAAAGAGAATGCAGTGGAAAAGTGTATCAAAATACTCATAGCACTCGGTGAGCTCTTGAGGAAGAACGGAAAATACATTGAAGCAGGAAACTATCTTACACAAGCAAGAATACTCGCGGAAAAGCATGATGCACGTATTCTTGAAATACAGTGTCTCCGTGGTCTTGCACACCTCTACAGTTCTATGGAAAAGTATAGAGAGGCAGTTGATCATTTTTCAAGAGCCTTGACCAAAGCTCAGGACCTTCATGATAATCGAAAATATGAGATTCTTCTTCTTTTCGAAGTAGGTCAACTCAATGAACGTTTCAACAAGCTTCAGGATGCGAAAGTTGCATACACAGCTGCACTGGAGAAAGCTCGATTAAGTGGAGATCGACTCTCCGAAAACTATCTCTCACTTTTTCTCGTCCAGTGCACTTATAAGTTGTTTACTCCGCAGCAACGTGACGCTCAAGTGAATAAACTTGTACAATCGTATGAACAACTAGCAAAACGCTTCCGAAGTTGTGGCCATGTAACTGGTGAGGCAGCACTCTACATCGAAATTGGAAAAATCTTTGAGCGGAAGGGGAACCTTGATGATGCCAACACGTACTACAAGCGTGCTCTCGAGTGTACAATGAATTCATTCTGCGATTACTACTCTCCCGAATGGCATCTACCGTACTTGAAAGCTCTTGGCATTGATGGGGACCATTCTTCATGGTATACTCGTGCTGCTCATGTTCTCGTGCAGCTAAAGCGTTATGAAGAGGCGTGGAGTCTAGTGGAACATATGCATCAGAGACGGTACTTTGATCAATGTCTTTCCCTAGACATTCCCCTCCGACATGTGCAGGTTAAAGAGCGTGTAAGTGCAGTACGAGATATGATCCAGCAAGCTTGCATCGTTGAGTATGAAATAGGTGCACGTCTCTCGAATGGCACTGGACAAACAGCATCGTTGGATAAGATGAACGCTCTCCTCGACTCACTAAGGACATCCATTCGGAGTCTTTCTCACGATATTGCATCGAAATATCGTAATGTAGAAACATTTGTTTTTCCTGCAGTTCCACTTCTTAGTGTATCCCAGCGATCGATAGCACGGGGTGTAACTGTTCTTGAGTACTGTGTAAGTGATGAGGCGACCGATATTTTTGTTATCACACCTTCTGCGCTCAGTGTGAAAACAGTTCCTATTCGAAAAGATTCTCTCCAAGCTCTTCTCTCAATCTACATTCAATTGATGAACGATCCACTGGTCTATGCTGGCGAGGGAGGAGAAGCGAGTCTACCATCAATGACACGGTATGCGTTGCTCTCAGCAGAGTTGTACGATTTGTTATTGCGGCCTGTTGAGCAGTATTGGAGCCATGGTATTCTTATCGTTCCAGATCCGGTGTTCGAAGGATTTCCGTTCCATGCACTTGAACGCCAAGAAAAGAAAACAGTTCAGTACTGCATTGAGCGTGTGAACGTTGATTATCTTCCGATGTTAAGTTCTGTACTCTACGCAACAAAGCCGCTTCTCCGAGTGCAAACAATCGTAGCATTTGGCAATCCAACAGGAAAAAACTGGGCGATTGACTATGAGCTCCGTGATATTCGAAGTTTTCTTCCCTCAGCGAAAATCTTTATTGGTTTAGAAGTGTCGTGGACAACAGTGAGGACAACAAAGGCCGATGTACTCCAGCTTGCAATGGGTATTCAACGACCATCACCGCACTATCCTGTTGGTGCAGTTATGGTTTCTGATGGGTTAACGCTGGGTGGTGTTTCAACAGTTCCTTTCGAAAAAGTTCTTGAAATGGAAGCTAGTCCACTTGTCCTCCTCACGAATCAGCAGGAATATGGTGGAGCACTTGCACCTCTTCACACACACCTGTTACGAAGTAATGGTGTATCGGATGTTATCTGTAATCTGTGGAGTGCAGATCGGAAAGCTGCAAAATTTTTCAGTGAGTTTTTCTATTCATTTCTCTCACAAGGACTCGCACCTGGCGATGCATACAGACAAGCTCTCCTAAAAATGATCAGAATCCGAGAAATTAATCATCAACGATCTTGGGCACAATACTTTCACTACGGTATTGGTTAGAAGAGGTACTATACCTTACCAGCGTTGCTTCTTCCAGATAGCAAGTACACCAAGGAATGATCCGATTGCTAAAAGAAGGATCAGCCAGAATGAGTATTCTTTGTCTTGATAAGGGATAGGTACATTCATTGAAAACACACTGACAACAAATGTCGGGATCATGATACCCAGCATGATAATGTTGAGAGTTTTCATGAGAACGTTCAAATTGTTACCTACTATCGAAGCTCGAGCGTCCATTAAACTAGCAAGAATGTTTGAGTGAATTTCAGCTTGGCGGTAACATTGCGTATTTTCTATAATAAGATCATCAAGGAGCTCGATTTCTTCTTCCGAGAATCCAATTTTTTGTGCATTGTACTTTATCTTTTCGATGAGAATACCATTGGAATTGATTGAATTCAAGTAATATACAAGACTTTTCTCGAGCGTAAAGAGATTAAGCAAATACTTGTTTTCCATCGCTGTGTTGATTTTGCTTTCAAGTTCATCTGTAATGAGTGTAAAAATGCGCAGGTGTTCAAGGAAGTGGTAAATGGAACGGTAAATGATTTTGAGAATGAGTTCGTTAATATTTCGTACTGATGCAAAGAGCTTGCCATCGAATAAAGGTACATCTTCACCAATGACGATTATGAGTTTATCTTTGAAGAGAAAAAGTCCACAGGAATTGACCTTAAAAAGGAGTTGGTCTATGCCCGAGTAATTCCGTGGACGTTTAAAGATAATTGCGGTATACTCTGCTTCGAGTTCTAACCGTGCAAGTTCATCTGGGTCGAGTGCTGAATTGAGTGTATGCTCATCGATAGAATATTTCTCAATTAGCTGCTTGCGTTCGTCATCAGTAGGATTGCAGTAGACAAGTATGGTAGCGTTCTCAGGTGTACTTTGAAATATTTTATTCTGGGTGAGTGTGTAGAATTGTATCATAGTAAAACCCTCATGAATTACATCATAACTCAAACATACGGAGACTTTCGTAAAAATGCAGTAAAGTTTTTTCAACTTTGTTCTTAGGAAAAATTTCGTATTTTGTAACATCGAATATTTTTCAGGTGATATGATGACAACAACTCCAAAACTTGTCTTTTTCGATGGTTCAATTGTACCTTACAGCGAAGCGAAAATAGGTCTGATGACACATGGTCTTCACTATGGGACAGGAGTATTTGGTGGTATACGTGGGTACTGGAACGATAAGCATATGCAAATGTATCTTTTTCGTCCATTCGATCATTACGAGCGGTTTCTTAATTCAGCAAAACTTCTACGAATGCAACTCCCGTATACAAAAGAAAAACTCACACAAGAAACGTGTGAGCTTATACAACAGATGGAGTACCGCGAGAACGTTTACATACGTCCTCTTGCATTTTATGGTGATGAAATCATTGGTGTGCGATTACATAATCTCACACCACGTGTTGCTATACTCGTTGTTCCGTTTAAACCAGCGATCAACACACAGAAAGGAGCTCATGTAACAGTTTCTTCATGGCGACGTGTTGATGACAATATTATCCCTGCTCGTGGGAAAGTATGTGGTGCGTACGTTAATTCAGCGCTGGCAAAAACCGATGCATATCTCAGTGGTTTTGATGAAGCAATCGTACTTGATAATTCTGGTCATGTTGCAGAAGGATCAGCAGAGAATGTTTTCATCCTTCGTCATGGTGTGTTTGTTACCCCACCAATAACAGAAAATATCCTCGAAGGAATTACACGACGCACACTTATCCATCTTATTCAGAATGAACTAGGTGTACAGGTTCAGGAACGATCGATTGATCGTACCGAATTATTCCTTGCTGAAGAAATGTTCTTGTGTGGGACAGGAGTTCAAATAATTCCTGTAACACAGATCGATCATCGACCAGTAGGGAGTGGTGCCGTCGGACCACTCACCCATAAACTCATGGAGCTTTATGGGAGTGTCGTAGCAGGCAATGTGGAATCGTATGCATCCTGGCTCCACGCTGTATATTAAAAAAAATACTAGGTAGTAATTTTTAGTGCATTCTCTCCAGACTTAGACTAAAGGAGGAAGGTGTATTTTTTTATCGTAAAAGTATTATTCGTATTCTTATGTATATCTATTCACATTAAATGTAAAGGATTCTACAATGAAGAACTGTATCAGCTGTGGATTACTTTTCTCACTCTTGATGGTGTACACTGTTCACGCACAGAAAAGTACGGTACCGAAGACCGATAAAGAAAAAGTGAGTTATATTATCGGGCAAAATATTGCTAAAGATTTCAAATCGAAGCAGATAGATATCGATCTTCAGATGTTGCTTAAAGGGATAGAAGATGAATTAGGTGGCAAGAAAGGGGTATTAACAGAAAAAGAGATTGAAGAGACGATGCAAAAATTCCAGAAAGAAATGGTGGCAAAGATAGAAAAAAAACAAAAAGAGGAAAATGTTAAAAATCGGAAGGAAGGAGAAACATTTGCCGCTGAGTACAAGAAGAAAGCTGGTGTTACAACACTGCCAAATGGATTACAATATAGAGTTCTTAAAGAAGGAAAAGGTCCAAAGCCTACAGCGGAACAAACTGTGAAAGTTCACTACCGTGGTACTTTTATCGATGGTAAAGAGTTTGATAGCTCTTACAAACGAGGACAACCAGTTGAGTTTCCTTTGAATGGTGTTATTCGTGGATGGTCTGAAGCATTGCAATTGATGCCTGTTGGATCAAAGTGGGAAATCGTTATTCCACCCGATTTGGCATACGGTGAAAATGGTGCAGGATCTGTTATCCCCCCAGGCGCCACACTCGTGTTCGAAGTGGAACTCTTGGAAATCAAGTAACAGAATGTTGTAGGTGAATGAGCGAAATGAATTGAGCAGTTCTATGTTGGTGCAGTAACGAACGGGTGTTGTACAAAAAAATTGTTAATAGTCATTGCAGAACGTACAACACTTGAAGGTATGAGTGGTCATACATAGAACCTTAAGTTCCATTTGCGCAAAGAATTCTACGTGAGCGTATTTTTTACTATGAGTGGCGTACAGCAAGAATTAAAAATTCGCTTCGCAACAGTTGACGACGTAGAAACAATTGTAGACTTTAATGCTCGTATGGCATTCGAAACAGAAGGGATTGAACTCGATCGTCATCGCTTACGCGAAGGAGTGCAAGCTGTATTCGACGATGAAACGAAAGGACACTACCTACTCGCCGAAATCAATGGTACGGTTGTAGGGCAACTTCTCATTACGCATGAATGGAGCGATTGGAGGAACGGTGTGTTTTGGTGGATTCAGAGTGTGTATGTAGAGCCAGCGTATAGACGACGGGGAGTGTTTACAGCATTGTATCGATTTATTGAACAAAGAGCAAAGAATGATAAACACGTTTGTGGACTGCGATTGTATGTTGAGAATAGTAATACACGAGGGATTGCTACGTATTCATCTCTTGGCATGAAAATGACGCACTACAATATCATGGAAGTAGATTTTATACTCAAAGATAGAACTTGAGAAGAAGACAGAAAGAATTCTCTGCGAAATTCTATACTGAACACTCCCCAGTACTTTATTGACTGGGGAGTGTTGTAGTATCAAAGTGACTTATAACGGAACCACCAATCGTATCCTTCACCTACAGATTTCCGTTTTTCTGCATCGTCAATACTCTTGGGTGGTGGAATAATAACTTTGTCTTTCAAAAGTTCGTTATTTGGCCAATTCTCAGGTAAGGCAACTTTATGAGTATCAGATACCTGAAGTGCTTTTAGGGATCTCAGAATTTCATCAACATTTCTTCCGACTTCTTGGGGGTAGTAAATCATAAGTCTAATAATTCCATTGGGATCGATGAGAAACACAGCACGAACCGTGTTTGTTCCTTTGCCAGGGTGGAGCATACCAAGTGTGCTTGATACTTTGCCGAGGTCATCTGCAATGATTGGGAAAGGAATTGTTACCCCGATGTTTTCTTTAATCCATTCAACCCACTTGATGTGAGCAAAAACTTGGTCTATTGATAAACCAACAAGTTCAGCATTAAGTTTTTTAAATTCCTCACTACGTTTTGCGAACGCAAGAAATTCTGTAGTACACACAGGTGTGAAATCGCCCGGATGACTGAAAAGGACTATCCATTTCCCTTTGTAATCATCGGGAAAAGTTTTTGGACCGTGTGTTGTTTGTGCAGTAAATTTCGGGAGTGGTTCACCTAACAGTGGAATACCGTGACCTACTTCGTTCATTTCCATATGTTATCCTCCTATTCATAAATCAGTTGTACTATAAATTTAATTGGGAGATGATTGTAAAATCACCTCCCCATGTCTAAGATTACTCATTGACAAGTGTTGAGCGATACATCCACTCGAATTTTTGATAGCTTTGTGCGAGATCGTAGAGGATGTTTGCAGTAACTTCGTCATTGAATTCGGATGATGCTTTCTTTGCAATTGAAAGTGCTTTCTCACTCAAATCCCTTAAGTCGTCTGCAAGATTCTTAACCATTGTTCCACAGTCGGGTGTGGATCCTGGATGCTCTTTTAAGGAAGCGAGCTCGAGAAATTCTTTCATTGTTCCAGGAGCAAGTTCACCGAGTACTCGAATTCTCTCTGCGACTTCGTCAATGTGTTCAGCAAGTTCATCATAGAGTTTCTCAAAGGCAGCATGAAGACCAAAGAAGTGTTTTCCCGTAACGTTCCAGTGGTAATTTCGAGCGCGAATGTATACAACATGTTGATCTGCGAGAAATTCATTCAGTGCGCTAACAAGCGAATTTTTAATTGTTGGTGTCATGACGATTCTCCTTTCTATATTGGTATTATGGATTGTTTATTTTACCAATGGTCAAAATGCGTGCCATAACACTATTCATAGAAATTTTTCGGAATTCGTAAAAAAAAATTGAAAATTTGCACTTTACCACGGTATTTCGTTATTTGTACAACGTTATTACGGTAATAACGAAAGGAGTGGTATTCAATGGCTGAGCAAACAACGTTTATCGAACAAGGATTGTTTTTAACGCCACAGAAGACTATGGAAATTGTGCTGGAGGCGATTGAAGAGATCATTCCATACGAACTAGCTGTAATTCTTAGTAAAGAACCGGACATGAAACTCAAAGTTCGCTTTGCTCGTGGAAGATTAGTAACAGATGCATTAAAACAGTATGAAATTTTTCTTCCAGCACGTCCCGATATTCAAGAAGTTCTTTTTCGTGGTACAGTAAAGCTCGTTGAAGAGAAAGAACAACAGAATCATCCAGATACATACGAAGGGGTTCTTTCATTGCCAGCAGGACATTCATGTATGCTCGCACCACTTGTTGTTGATGGTAATACACTGGGATTGATGACACTTGACCATAGCCAGTGCGATATGTTTACTCCGCAGCGAGTTACAATTGCAAACACGCTCTCAAAGCTCATCGCACTTGCGCTTGCACAAGCAATGACAACAGATAGTCTCCTCCAAGAGAAAGAGACATTGATGTATGAACGTACTTCACTCATTGAAGATATCAGTACACTTGTTGGTGGGCTCATTGGAATATCACCGGTGTGGTTACGTGTTGTAGAAAAGATAAAATTGGTTGCACCAACAGACTCGAACGTGATGATCCTTGGTGAAACGGGGACTGGTAAGGAACAAGTGGCAAAAGCAATTCACGCATTATCGAAACGATCAGCAAAACCATTCATTACACTTAATTGCTCCGCACTCAATACAAATCTGGCTGAGAGTGAGCTTTTTGGTCATGAGAAGGGTGCATTTACAGGCGCGATCACAAGTCGGCGTGGACGTTTCGAATTAGCAGATGGAGGGACACTGTTCCTTGATGAAATTGGTGATCTGCCATTGGAAATTCAACCAAAATTCCTCCGTGCAATTCAAGAAGGCACCTTCGAGCGACTCGGGAGTGAAAAAACATACCACGCAGATGTACGAATTATCTGTGCCACACATGTTGATCTTCAAACAAAGATAAAAGAAGGGAAATTCAGAGAAGACTTATACTACCGTCTCAATGTATTTCCAATTGTTCTCCCCCCTCTTCGAGAACGTGCTGGTGATGTCGATGTTCTTGCAGATTACTTTCTCAAAAAGTTCTCCGAAAAATTCGGACGCTCTTTTCGACTTACACAGGATGCCCGTACTGTACTCCGTATCCAACAATGGAATGGCAATGTCCGTGAACTCCAGAATACGTTAGAACGAGCATGTATTTTAAGCAGGGAAGGGGTAATCAACTCTGAACATCTAATCTTTGAACATTCCCCTGAATATGGTGATCATACTCCTGTGGTGGCAGATACTCTTGGAAGCTATGAGGATGAAGTCCGAAAGATTCTCCTTCGTGCACTTTCGTTAACAAATGGGAAAATTTACGGTCCTGATGGAGCTGCTGCTCTTCTTAAAATGAAACCAACCACACTCCAAAGTAAACTGAAGAAATTAAAGATAAAAGTTTAGTGCCGGAGGATATCAAATGCGTTCAGCGAATACTCTGTGCCTTCTACTAGTCCTCGGTACATTTTCTGGAGTTCTTTACTCACAACGGCATGTCTCGTTTTCTGTTGAGTTCATACTTGATTATTCTTCAGCTGAAGAGCTGGTGGAATTCTTTGCGTGGAGACACTCTAATATCGAACGTCTTATATCACTTCCAGGTACCAAGTTGGCTCGGTATACAAGCATACTCCTTACGCGGGAACAGTATCCCTTATCTGATTTCATCGAACATCTTCAGGACATGCGTGCTGGTGTATTAAGAGAAACAGATCGGTATGGACTTACCCCCATACATCAGTACCGTGAAGAAGTACGCTCACTTATAACGCAGCTTAAAAAATTACAACTTGACCGACGGATCAGTGCTACCCTCGAAGGTTATTTCCCAAGAGATCTTCGTATTCACTCAACCTTCTATGTCTATTTTGTTGCATTTGGAAATGAACGTGCTTCTGCAGTAGTACGACGAGTAGAATGGGTGGGGAGTGAACCCCTTTTTGCAGACGATGGTGCTCCAACTATTCTTGTCAATGTAGCTCGGTATGTTGGGGTTAGTACAAACGTGCTTACACAAGCTCATGCAGTCATGACAACACTAGTACACGAAGCATTTCACGCAGTTTACGAAAATGTTTGTGAGTATCAGCCAGACTCGTTAAAACCCCAAACACCAGCAGAAATGCTCCTTCAACTCGTACACAACGAAGGAATTGCTTACTATATTACGCTTGAACTAGAACTACAAGGAAATCAAATTTCCAAGCAGTGGTTTGAGCAGACACGGCAAGCAATTGAAACATTAAACAGTGTGCTGCAAGAGTTACAAAATCCTTCGGTATCTCCTGGACGAGTTCGTGAACTTATTCTCAATGCAAACCTTTCGGGTAGTTTTTCATCGAACTACGGTGTTGCCGCAGGGCAGCGTATGGCATACGAAATTGATAGTCGGTTAGGCCGCCGTGCTTTAGCAGAGACAATAAAAGGTGGGTTTAAAAAATTCCTGGAACGATATAGAGAATGTATTGAGAGGGGGGCCGATCTTCCGGTGCTCATGACTGATAGGCTAAATACTAAGAAAAAAGCAAATTGATGGAAAAATCACTTTGATCTGAATGTGATAATAATAGGTGTTTTGTTGTACCGATCGAATTAACAAGAAAAAGGAAAATAGACGAATGGCACGTTTTGGCTTAGCTCTCGGTGGTGGCGGTGCACGTGGGTTAGCCCACATTGGCGTATTGAAAGTGTTGGATGCTGAAAACATTCGTGTACATGCAATTACTGGATGTAGTATGGGGGCAGTTGTCGGTGGATTGTATGCATACTTTGGGAATGCGCAGAGAGTAGAAAAGTACATACTCGATATTGTCGAGAACCTTCTCATTCACAGTATGAGCTATGAAAAACTTATAAAAGTATTCAATACCACACCAAAAACAGTATTTGAACAATTCGTTGATTACATTGGAATACGTATTCAAGCTGTACGGGCATTGAACCGTATCTCATATATTGATGAGGAAACAACAAAAAAGATATTTGAGTGTATTCCCGATGTACCAGTAGAGTCGCTCGCAATACCATACTCAGCAATTGCTACAGATTTACTTAGTGGGGAAGAAATTAATTTCACAAAGGGAAATCTTCGTGAAATCGTAAGAGCAAGTTCAGCTATACCAGGAATCTTCCCACCAGTACAGTATCATACTTATTACTTAGTCGATGGAAGTGCTTCTGAAAGTGTACCTGCAGGGAAAGTACGTGAACTCGGTGTGGACCGTGTTGTTGGTGTGGATGTAACACGTTCATTGAAAAGTGCTACGATGCCACAGAATGCATACGAAGTTCTCTATCGAACGGAGGATATTACAATCCACCACCTTTCGCAATTGCGAATGCAAGAAGCGGATCTTCTTATTCGACCAAAAGTACAAGCATATCAATGGACAGATTTTCGACACGCTCGTACTATTATAAATGCTGGAGAAGAAGCAACACGAGAATCACTCTCTGCTATACGGAAACTCCTTAAGCGAAATCGATTTTCTCTCCGCGTGTGGTACTATGCGAAGAAGCTTGGTGTTAATCATACCGAGTAAGTGTAATACCAGAGATGGAAGAACGGCTATGGAACGTGATGAAGAGTACCGTAGAAGAGCCTGCATGTACATTCTACCTTCGTCAAATTTAATTATGTGTACTAATCAGTATTATATGCACCTCAATAGGTAGGGCATTCAAATGGGTGAACGGTCGCAGTTACTTAGTATCCAAAATTATAGGTAACCCGTCTTTTCCAGCACCGATGATAACAACTTTTGTGTTTTGAGAATTCGCAATTTTCTCTGTTGCTTCAATTCCCTTCCATCGTAGGAGCTGCTCACTAATACCTTTTGCAACAATGTTTTGAAAATCAGCAATTCCTTGTGCCTCAATGCGTTTACGTTCAGCTTCTTGTCGTTCCTTTGCAAGAACAAATTGCATACGTTGACTTTCTTGTTCTGCGCGGAGTTTTTCTTCAATTGCAGCTGTTAGTCCAGCGGGAAGGGTAATCCGTCGGAGTGGTGTTGATTCAACAACGATACCCCGTGGACCTACGATTTTTTGCAGTTCTGTCATGATAATTTGTGCAAGCATTTCTCGTTCTGAAGTGTAAAGAGCTTTGGCTTCGTACCCTGCTGTGACACCTCGGGATACCGATCGGAACTGTGGTACTAAAATAATTTCAATGAAATTTTCACCAACAGTTTTATACACATGAGAAGCTTTCTCTGGATCTAAGTGGAAGAGTACACTCACTTCCAATTGTACCGTTAATCCTTCCTTTGAGGGGACATCCATTATTTCCTTTATCTCTTGTGTTTTGATCGAGAACTTAATAACTCTGGCCAGTGGGTTAACGAGGTTAATACCGGCTTTAAGCGTGTTATCAGAAACAATGCCAAAAAAATCTACAACACCAACATGACCTGCGGGTATAATCGTAATACATTGAATGAGAGCAATCGTGAGAAACACAAGAGCTGCAATACCGCTCACCTGCGCACGTATTTTGAAAAGATTGTTACGTTCATCGTATACCTTTTTTCGAGCATTGTTCCAAGCAATCAATGCTAATATTGTCATCACTGTACTCAGTAAGAATACCATAGGTACCTCCTTCCGTTACCTTAGAGTGATTGTTGTTTTTGAAAATAGAGTGAGAGTGTAGTACAAAGTCCTTCCGCTGTTGGTGGATGAGCAATGATGTTTGGTTCAATACCTGCCTGCTTGAGAGTTTCTGCAGTTGGAGTACTTACAGCCGCAATAACTGTATTTCGAAGAGGTTCAGTTCCAAGCATCTCAATGAAATTTAGTACTGCAGAAGAACTAAAAAAGGTAATGGCATCGATTGTTTTCATTTGAAGTTGAGAACGAAGGAGATCTACGTCAACACTGTTTGGTACATGGAGTTGGTACACTGGTACTTCGTCGAAAGGAACATCGCGTGTTTGAAAATAATGTTTTAATCCATTTGTGCATTTTGTCCTGGTCGGATGGAGAAATTTTCGTCCTGCTAGTGGTTGCAGCTTTAGTGACTCGATGAATTCTGTAATTGATGTGTATGTGAGCATAGAGAGAGGATTAAAGCCGAGCGATTCGATGGTACGACGAATTTTCTCGCCTATTGCGATGAGTGTACGAGTGTTGATGGTTTCAAGGCTTTTGGGGCGTATGTGGCGAATTCGCTCGATGAACAATTGTGTTCCGTGGTAGCTTGTAAAACAGATATCAGTGTACTCTGCAAGTTTCCAAATAGATGAATCAGCTTGTTCCCAACTTGGTGGGGATTGTATTTCAACGGTTGGAAAACATATAACATTTGCACCGTACGACTCGAGTACAGGTCGTGTTGCTTCGTTTCGCTCGGCTGTACGTGTAAGAACAATGGTTCGTCCTGCAAGTAGATGTCCGGTGTGTGTTGTCATACCAGAAGCTCCTCCTCGAAATTGTTTATAAGATATTGTTATACACGCTGAAAGTAAAGAACGTTAGAAATTCAAAGGGAAAAAGTCCATTCTGAAAACTTAGGAAAGCTGCAGGATTGGTTTCCATACTGTAATTTCCATATACTTGAACTATACAAAACCATTCCTTTCTTTATAGCAAGGTATTTATCAGTTTTGTCTACGTTTGGAATAGTATGTTCTTTGCTATAAAGTAGAAAAAACCGAAAGTAGACACAAGTGAAATCGCTTATCGCTTACCTTGTTTGTACATTTTCTCTGTAGTACATTTGTTAAGAATTACCGCAATAAAGAAAGGAACAAACGATGAAACGCAAAGTGGTAATTTTTTTTTGGTCCTACTCGTTAGCTGTAGCGCAAACCTATACCGAGTGGTTTACACCAGCAACAGTACGTTTCGATTACTATAGAGTTGCAACGAGAGGGAGAGAATTCTTAACGTTCGATGCTGTCTATGAAGAGGGTCCATGGCCTGGCAGTAAAACTGTTTTGCTTGACACGCTAAACCTTGGGGAGAATTTATTTACGGTGGTAGACGTAGAGACTGGAAAGCTACTCTATTCTCGTGGGTTCAGTACGATCTGTGGAGAGTGGCAAACGACAATGGAAGCCATGAATACATGGCGTACGTTTCACGAAACTGTTCGTTTCCCATATCCCAAGAAGCCAGTATATATTACGTTCTATAAGCGAGATAGTGTCCAAACACGAGGCACAACTCTTGCCTTTAGAAAACTTCATGAGTTTTACATAGATCCACGAGATTCTGTATGTATACGAAGAGAGTACCGGGATGATCGCATTGTTGTCCATGAAATACTTATCAATGGCTCGCTTGAGAATCACGTCGATATTCTCATTGTGGGTGATGGGTATACCAAAGAAGAAATGGAGAAATTTCATTCCGATGCAAAGCATTGTACTGATGTGCTCTTCTCAGTGTACCCTTTTTCCCGCTTTCGAAACAAGTTCAATGTCCGTGCTCTCGAGGTGGTTTCTGATGAATCGGGAATCGATAAACCAGATATTCACGTGTGGAAACGAAATACCCTCGGTACGCAGTACAATACATTTGGCTCACCACGGTACATCTTAACAGAAGACAATAAGAAATTGCGTGATATTATTGGTAGTGTGCCATACGACATTGTAACAATTCTCGTTAATGACAATCGATACGGAGGCGGAGGTATTTTTAATCTCTACACGACATGTTTCACGATTCCTGTCCAACGTGGTCAAGAGTGGGAAATAGATTATGTGTATGTCCATGAATTTGGTCATTGTTTTGCTGGGCTTGGGGATGAATACTATAGTTCACAAGTCTCATACGTTGATTTCTACCCTGAAGGGGTTGAACCATGGGAACCGAATCTCACAAGAAAAAATGTACGAAATGAAATCAAATGGAAAATGTTTATTGATGACTCAACACCAGTTCCAACTCCGTGGAACAAATCGCAGTATGATAGTGTCGAAGTTGAACGTGCTACATTGAATCGATTCTCCTCAGACTACTATGTCAAACGAGAACAATTACTCCGACAAACGAGAACAATACTGAATGACCCCAGGTGGAAAGGGAAAGTAGGGCTTTTTGAGGGAGGTGGATACGTTTCATTTGGAATGTATAGACCATCACTCGATTGCAAAATGTTTTCATTGAATCCTGTGGATTTTGATCCAGTCTGTGCTGCAGCCATTGAACGTATGATTGAACAGTACACAAAGTAGGAGATGAGCATCATGAATCGTCGTCCTGTTGCATTAATTACCGGAGCAACGAGTGGAATTGGGTACGAATTAGCGAAACTGTTTGCACTCCATAGGTACGATGTTGTACTCGTTGCTCGGAATAGTAATGATCTACACAGACTTCAAAAAGAGTGGGAGAAAGAGTATGGAATTGATATTACATGTTGCCCCTTCGATCTTTCAGTATCCACAGCACCGGATGATATTTGTAACGTACTCGCTGCTGAAATGATAGACATTGATGTTCTTGTGAATAATGCGGGGTTTGGTCTTTATGGGACATTCGCAGAACTTCCGATTGCTGATCAATTGGAAATGCTGCAAGTGAATATTGTCGCATTAACACATTTAACGAGAAATATTCTTCCTCGGATGCTCCAACGAAAATCAGGGAAGATATTGAATGTAGCATCGTTGGCAGGGTTTCTACCTGGTCCCCTCATGGCAGTATACTATGCTTCGAAAGCGTACGTGCTGAACTTTTCAGTTGCACTCGCAGAAGAAGTACGGGGAACAGGTATCACTGTCACAACCCTGTGTCCTGGTCCAACAGCAACGAAATTTGGTAAGCGTGCAGGGATAACAAAGACGCACTTATTCCAAAAGATGGCATGGATGGATGCATCCACAGTTGCAGAGATCGGTTTTCGAGGTTTGATGGAAGGAAAAGCTATCGTAGTACCCGGAATGTTCAATGTTCTTGGATCTTTTCTTGTTCGATGTCTACCGCGGGTTACTGCATCAAAGATTGTACAAATGCTCCACGGTTTACGAGCATAGGATGACAAACTGAATTAATTTTGTTCTTCCTTCTTTACAGTACTGTGTTTCCGATCTGTAACATCTCTGAAGAATACAGAAAGGCCATCAGGGGAAGGATAAATTCTTGTTTCAAACCACTTTCGCCAAGGTGCATACCATTCTTCAAGGTATAGTCGTTTCTGTTCATTCAAAGCGCGAACAAATTCTTCGTAGAAAGGTTGACCAATCGAGTCTGGAAATATATCCCAAAATACTTTTCCAAAGAATTCATCGGCATCTTTACCAAGAAGTTGGGCTCCACGTTTATTGATGTAAGTTACTTTCCAGTCAGCGTCGAGAGCAAGAAATCCATCTGAAATGCGTTCAAGGATATCAATAAGTTGCTGGTGGGTTCGTCGAAGTTCTTCTTCGGCTCGAAGTTTTTCGAGTCTGAGTCGTTTATATTCAAGTGCAGAGAGCACTGCCGCAATAAGGCGTGAAGAATTCGTTTTAAGAATATAATCGTAGGCACCCGCTTTCATACATTCGATTGCTTTTTCTTCTCCAACACTACCTGTAAAGATAATAGCTGGAGTTGTTGGTGCAAGTTCTTGTGCAATCCGTAGTGCTTGGAGTCCATCGATGTCTGGAAGTGTATAGTCGATGATAATACAGTCGTACGATTGTGTTTTTAGTGCTTCGATGAATTGAGCACGGGTACGGGTACTATGGATGATAAAATCACCTCGAGCAATTTCCAACTTTCTTGTGATGAGTCGAATACCAGCAGGGTCATCTTCAAGGATGAGAATAGAGGGAGAATATTCCATAGAGTTCAATAGTTTACCTCTTCGTGTTAGTGTGAATTAATCCCTACTGCTTTGGAAGTTAGCTTTTCTCTTTTGGAAAGTCAAGTTTTGCGAGAATGAATTGGTTGTTCAGAATGTCCGTCCTTCATGTTAGTATAGCGAGCGAGCATAAAAAGAAGGTCAGAACAACGATTAAAGAACGGTAGCAAAAGTGGATTGATGAGTTCGGTAGAGGCGAGGAACGAGAGAATACGCTCGACTTTACGGCAGTGTGCCCTTGCACAATGAATATGAGTAGCAGTGGGAGAGCCGACAGGGAGGATGAAGGTCGATAGAACCGGTAGTTCATGTTCGAAAGTACTAAGGCTTGCTTCAACAAAATGAATGTGTTTATGTTCAATTCTCGACACTTGGGTTGAACCAGGTGCAGCAACATCTGTACCCGCAATAAAAAAGTAATATTGGAGTTCCTGAAGTATCGTATCGACCTCTTTGGGTGGATGGAATGAACGAATAACGCCCAGGACTGAAGTTAAGGCATCAATTTCACCAACTGCTTCGATCCGGGGATGATGCTTCGGCACCCGTGTTCCTCCAATGAGAGATGTGGTTCCGTCGTCACCAGTTCTTGTTGAGATTGACTTTGCCATTATTGCGTTCGCTGTTTTCGTAACTGGTTATTCCAAAAGTTATGAAATTCACTATAGTAATACTCAAAGCCGCTAAAAACGAGCTCTAGGTCGATCCGTTCGATGGAAGTAGAGGTGTTTTCGTTAGGTAATCTAAAAGCTAAAAGAACAGAATCAGCACGAAGAATTTTTTTTAAATCTGCGACGATCGGTACTAAACCACCCACACGTTTATTCGGAGTTTTTTCCCGGAAGTTTTTTTCGGAAACTGCTATTGCTATTTGAATACCATGGCTATCGAGGAGAGTAAGAGGAGGTTCACATGTGTTTATAGTTGTTCTAACGGTTTTAGGTGCGTTGGGATATCCATCTGTTTCAAGTATTTCCACTTTTGGTATACCAATTGTATTACAGTGGTGAGCAAACCATTCAGTAGCTCGCCAGAGTTCTTGTTTGCGTTCAGGATTAGAGCTTACACTTGGAATAGCAAGGAAGGTTTGCATTTCATGAAGAATTCGTTTACGGTTGAGCGAGATATACTCATGGATATATTCCATCGTAGATCCTACGCTGGTGAGTTTTCAGTGAAATTTGCAAAAATATAGTCAATGCACTTCGTAAACGCAAACAACATTCAGTGTGATGAATAAAGGAGTGGATTTCTCTTAAATAAATTAGTACATTACCATTGCAAGGTAACTTTTCCTTCGTGAGGCAATGAAATTCGTGCAATAATAAACATTTTAGGGGAAGCTTGTGCACGAAAGCTCCCCCATATTAATACCTAAAATTAAGGAGGGTGCCATGAATAAAACACTACTCTGGGTTTTAATTCTTCTTGTTGTGGCAATTGTTGCTTTTTTACTCGGTAGGAACACTGCTTTGCAACCGGTACCGGAAGAACAAACCAAGGTGCAAAAGATAGAACCTTCATTCCCAGGTGCAGAAAAGCATGAAGTAACTAAAGAAGATGCAATTCGGTGGATTAAAAACTACCAGAAGCAAATGGTACCGAAAGGGAAAGCATCTGCTGGATTTATAAAAGGTGGAGCGTTTGACCGTGCGATCCTAGATAAAATACTTGCGCAACCTGGATGTAAGCAACTTCGGTTCTATTATGCGTTAGATGATGACGCAAAACAAACTCTCGTTGTTGTAGGTGTTGATACAGCTGGAAAGGATATGATGGGTGTAATCGGTGAGAAAATTTATCCATGCCCTCCATTTTGTCCTTTTGAATCTGAGTTTCTTAAATAAATTTTTATGATCGTGAAAGATCCAAATGTTTAATAATATACTTGGGTGATCGGATAGTGTACGCATTGGGATCTATTCAATTAAATCAAAATTTGATTGAGTACATCGCATCATTACCAGTTTTTGTAATCGTTAACTTGTTACTCCTTGTATCAATTGCTATTGTTGGTGTCGTTCTGTATAAGAAGTTTACGACTCCCCTGCGTAGATTTGTATGGTTGACGTTTTTTTGGATGATTTTAGGGATTGCAGAAATAGTAGTACCATTTTTCTTCCGCACCTACAACATTTGGCTTTTTTCACTTGCAACGCTTTTCGATTTTGCATTCTTCACAAGTATCACACATATATGGTTAAAGGACACTCGATCACGATATATTCCTGCTACTCTTTTTTTCATATACCTTATTATTTGGGGAATTTCAAAAGCTACGTTTGAACCACCAGGAATGTCGGACGATGTTACTGGTACTGTCGCAACAGTATTCAAAATAGTAGTGTCCATACTTCTTCTCTTAAGAATGTTTTCCGAACCTGAGTTTTCTTGGAGCACAGATGAAAGATTTTGGATAATAAGTGGGTTTATTATACACGCTGTTTGTACGATTTTGCTTTTTTCTTCGTTCTCATTCTTATTAAAATATGCAGTAGATGAATTACGGAAACTTTATACAATCAATTGGATCGTTAACAGCGTTGTCTATTGTTTGTATCTCCGTGCTTACATTTGTGCTGTAAAGAAAACTAGACCTATTCACACTGAAGTTTTCAACATGACACAGTGAAGGAGTTTGCATCAATGGTCCTAGAACTCCTTCACTGTGGAAGAAACGTTCTAGACAATTTGTTTTCCTGATGAAATAGGAGCCTTCAGCACTACTTACCGACAGGATTCCCCTATTAACCGATTTTTCTCAACATTTTCATTGAAACATTTCTAAGTTTTAGATGAGGTTATTTACAATGAGAGGGATTTACTTATGAGAACTGAATACATGAGTCGCCTGGGAAAGAGTAGAATTCTTATTGGTTTGTTTCTGTTTTTTGTTGGAACGGTATTTCTTATTCAGAATCTTAGAATTGCGGATGTAAGTTTTTTGTTTCAATTCTGGCCACTGATTTTGATACTCATGGGGATAATCCACTTACTTGAACATCGATCATTCCCAGGGATTGTGTGGTCAACAATTTTATTTCTTATTGGTGTTGGTTTCCTTTTGCCTGTATTTGGTATCAATGTACATGTTCTTGATTTTTGGCCTCTCATTTTAGTACTACTTGGTATAGGGATGATTGTGAAGGGAGTACGATCAGCCTCTTGTTCTCAGCCACCAATGAAAGAGGAGCAAAGCCGTGATTCGTACGTCCTAACTACTGTATTTATGGGGGGGGTTCGTAAAGTAGTGTTTTCTAGCAATTTACTGGGAGGTGAATTAACTGCAACTTTGGGAGGTATTCAACTCGACTTACGTGATTCCGAAATCCACAATGAAGCAACCTTTGATGTGTTTGTTTTAATGGGTGGTATTGAAATTCTTATTCCACAAGAATGGAAAGTGCTTATTGATGCCTCTCCTATTCTTGGAGGTATCTCAGACTCTACTGTTGTACCGAAACTCGAAAATCCAAAGTTGATACACATTAAAGGTACAGTTATCTTAGGGGGAGTAGAAATAAAGAACTACTCCGAAGAAGATTGGGTTCGGGCACGACGTTAAGAAGCTTCTATGCATCCATTCCTTCGTAACCGTAAAGTACTTCTACTGTACTTATTAGCATGGGGAACAATAGGTGGAATTTTCTCTCTTGTGGGATTTTTCTCGTTTGGTGCAGAGGGTATCTCTCTTGCTGTCTATATTCTTCCACTTGTTGAACTTCTCGGTTTGGTTGGATTGTCATCGTACTACCTTTGCCGTGCATTTCCACTCCAAACGACCCATAGCACAATTATATTTGTTCTTTTTACAGCAAGTGCAACTGCTATAGGGATAGTCTGTACTGTATGTGGGTATACATGGGCAAAATGGATTGATCGATTAGCACTTGGTGTACCAATCGCAATCCAACAGCGCCCATTTGCACTATTAACAATGTGGGCAGGAGGATTTCTTGTATTTCTCTTAATGTCTGCTATTCATTACCTTATCATCGGATTTGAGTATGCACGAGAAGCAGAGAAGCAAACACTTGCACTCCGATTACAAGCACAAGAAGCAGAACTCCGTGCACTTCGTGCTCAACTCAATCCGCATTTTCTTTTCAATAGTTTAAATTCTATTCTTTCGCTCCTTGCCACAAATCCGAGTGAGGCCGAACACATGGTACGAAAACTTGCTGATTTCTACCGTAGAGGATTGAAACATAGTGCAAGCGAGACCATTCCCTTCAAAGAAGAACTCGAGGTTGTAGATGATTATCTTGCAATTGAGAAAGTACGTTTTGGTGATCGTCTTATCGTACAGAAAGTTATAGCAGATGAAGCGTTCCATTTTCCCGTACCGTCATTGATTCTCCAACCGCTTATCGAAAATGCGCTCCGTCATGGTATTGCTCAATGTGTTTCGGGAGGTTTTATACGTCTTTACGCTACAGTGAAGAAGTCGTTTCTCCACATTCGAATTGAAAATACATGGGATCATACTGGGTCAACGAGACGAGGGAGTGGTACGGGGTTACAAAATGTTCGGCTTCGCTTGCGCGCTCTGTACGGTTCAAGTGCACAACTCTACGTGGAGCCAGGAGAAACTCTGTTTACTGTTGAGTTAATTCTTCCACGCTTTCCACGTGATGCGAGGTGAGTATCTAATGAAGTATCAGAAAATTCGAACAATTATTGTTGATGATGAGAAACCTGCTCGTGACTTGCTGAAACGATACTTATCTGAAATTTCAAACGTAGAGCTCCTTACTGAATGTACTAACGGATTTGAAGCTGTAAAAGCAATTACAGAACTTAAACCGGACATTGTTATTCTTGATATTCAAATGCCAAAGCTCACAGGCTTTGAAGTGCTTGAGCTACTCGACAATCCGCCGGTCGTAATTTTTTCGACAGCCTACGATGAGTATGCATTAAAAGCATTTGAAGTTCATGCTTTGGATTATCTTCTTAAACCATATACGTTGGAGCGATTACGTGAAGCTTTTAAGAATGCAGAGAAAATTCTTGTTGGAAAACAATCGTACCACGTGAAAAACTTTTTAACAGATGTGAAGAACCATTATGTTCCTCTTGAGCGTATTTTAGTAAAGGAAGGGACAAAAGTTGTAGTTATTCCAACGGATGAGATTGTTTATATCCAAGCACAGGATGATTATGCTGCAATTCACACAGGATCAAAAGTTCATTTGAAACAACAGCGAATGAGGGAGTTAGAGAATGTACTTGACTCCTCAAAGTTCATTCGTATACATCGTTCATACATACTCAATATTGAGTACTTAGCACGAATTGAGCTCTACGCAAAAGACAGTAGAGTGGCGATTCTGCGAAATGGTGAAAAATTACCAATTAGTCGCACAGGGTACGAGAAACTTAAAATCAGATTGTAACAACGTGGAGAAAGGAAAAGAAAAAAATGGAGCAACTTCGTTCGCAAACTCCTGCAATTCCTGTAAATGAAGAAGCATTTGAATTTGAAGAAACAGCACGTCGTATAATACAGTGGATTGCTGCGTATTGGACTACACCATCAAAATATCCTGTCTTTCCGCAGTGTCAACCTGGTGATATTAAAAAGAAGCTACCAACACTGCCACCGCAAGAAGGAGAACCGTACGAATGCATTCTCAACGATTTTGAATCGATTATCCTTCCAGGAATAACCCACTGGAATCATCCTGGATTTATGGCATACTTTGGAACAACAGGCTCTCTCCCAGGAGTACTCGGCGAAACCCTTGCTGCAGCGCTCAACGTGAACGGAATGCTGTGGCGCACATCACCAGCAGCAACTGAATTGGAGGAAGTGGTACTTGAATGGATTCGTGCTTTACTCCAATTACCGAAGGAATTTCGAGGCGTTCTTACTGATACGGCATCTGTATCAACCTTGGTGGCGCTTACCGCTGCACGTGAATCACTTGGGTTGCATATTCGTGAGAAAGGAATGGCGGGGAGAGATAATTTGGGTGCACTTCGATTGTACTGTTCTGACCAAGCACATTCGTCTGTAGAAAAAGCAGCTATTGTTTTAGGCATTGGGCAAGAGAATGTGTGCAAAATACCCACGGACGATGAGTATCGAATGGTGATCTCTGCTCTTGAACAAGCAGTACACAACGATAGGCAACGAGGATACCTTCCATTTGCTGTTGTGGCAACTGCTGGTACGACCGCAACAACGAGTGTTGACCCACTCGCTGCAATTGCAGCGATATGTGCACGAGAAAAACTGTGGCTTCACGTTGATGCTGCCTATGGTGGTGCAGCAGCGTTACTACCAGAAAAACGATCGTTGTTTCAAGGTCTTGAAAACGCAGATAGTGTTGTTTTTAATCCTCATAAATGGATGTTCACACAAAGTGATTGTAGTACACTCTTTGTACGGCAGCCTCGTATCTTGAAACAAGCATTTAGTTTAATTCCTGAGTACTTGAAAACTGATGATGGTGATGTTACGAACTTCATGGATTGGGGTATTCAGCTTGGTCGGCGTTTTCGTGCTTTGAAATTGTGGTTCATTTTGCGGCGGTATGGAGTCGAGGGTATTCGTGGTATGATTCGTGAGCATTGTCGGATTGCTCAATTACTTGCAACCTGGAT
The DNA here is from genome assembly GCA_026416125.1 of Bacteroidota bacterium. Classification (GTDB taxonomy): domain Bacteria; phylum Bacteroidota; class Ignavibacteria; order UBA10030; family UBA10030; genus JAOAFT01. The sequence continues at coordinate 4,554 of JAOAFT010000020.1, read as the reverse complement.
TGATAACACTGATGATTTCGAACGGGTAGCCCCAACACCATTCAGTGTCGTATGTTTTCGTTACCATCCTGTACACGTCGATGATGAACAACGTTTAAAACAACTCAACGAAAATCTTATGCAAAAACTTAATGAAAGTGGGGATTTTTTTATTTCGAGCACAATACTACGTGGGAAGTATACCCTTCGCGCTGCTGTAGGGAACGCACGAACAACGGAAGAGACAGTGCGAAACTTCTGGGAGCGTACGCAAGAAATTGCACGCATTCATCTACGGTAATCATTATGATTACTTACGAGAAAAAAAGAATTATTAATAAAAAAATTTACTACGTTTTTTAAAGGAAATGTTGTACATTGCTGTGAGGAAAATAATCAACTATAAATTTAACGTTATTGTATGTCCTCTGGAACTGCAAGTGTACTGTGGGTTGTACTTGCGGGGACGATAACACTACTACTACTCACCATAAGTTTGGTGCTTTCATTAATCGTTGCGAAGCAACGTGAATTGAAGCTCAAAGAACAACAAATACAAGAGCTTGAACGGAGTGAGCGGAGATATAGGGGGATTTTCGAAAACGCACTTGCAGGGATCGTACGATTTACCTATCCTGGCTTTGAACTTCTCGAAGCAAACAATGCTGCAATGCAAATGTTTCGTGTTGAGAATTCATTTGAAATTCCATCTATCTTCCGTGATATTCTCAATAACAATACCCAGCTGAAGAAAACATTGAATGAACAAGGCCATATAGACTCGTACCAAACACGAGTGAGGAGGAAAGATGGGAAGGAAATATGGATCGTTTTTTCTGCAAGTGTATACTTACCAGAGAACTATATGGAAGTTGTGATGATCGATGTTACAGAAAAAAAACGGTTGGAGGAACGTCAACTTAGGACAGAGCGTATTGAAAGTATAGGCGTTTTTGCAAGTGGTCTTGCTCACGATTTACAGAACATGCTTGTTCCGCTGAAACTTTCTGTAGACCTTCTAGAACGTCGTTTGTCAGCTGAAGATGTCCGTACTGTTGCCTATACTATTCGTGAAGGAATAGAGAATGGACTTGAAATGGTGAGGAACATGCTGGCTTTTGTTCGTGGGGCAGAAGGGAAGCATGTTCCCATTGAAATGTGTGATTTCGTACGGCGTTTTGTGCGATCGACACAGGAACACTTACCCAAAGGAATTCATTTGTCAGTAGTTTACACTGTGCAACCATTACATACGCACGGTGATCCAATACAATTACGACAAGTATTTACAAATCTTATTCAAAATGCCTGCGATGCAATGCCTAACGGAGGTTCAATTAACATTATTCTCGAACGTTGTGTTCTGGATACTCAAAGTGCCGATGGAATTCTCAATGGTTATCCAGGTAGTTTCATTAAATGTTCGGTAAGTGATACTGGTTGTGGTATTCCACAAGAACATCTTCACAAGATTTTTGATCCTTTCTTTACTACAAAAGAAGTTGGGAAAGGAACTGGTCTAGGACTTGCTATTGTTGCAGGAATAGTCAAAGGTCATCGGGGATTTATTCATGTCGAAAGCACACCGGGAGAAGGAACAATCTTTTCACTCTACATACCTACATTTGAAACCATTGAAGTGCAGTAGGGTACATACTCTATACTTGCCAACGAAATTTTTTATGCTTTAAGAAATAGATAATTTGGTCTGTTGTATACTGAGCTTTACGCTCAACGGCCTCTTGTGTGTTGAAGGCATTGTGTGGAGTAAGTAGTACATTTGGAAATTGAAGGAGACGATGGACACCTTGAACGATAGGTGAAGATTGGTGTGATTGTGTTCGCATTAATGATGCGAGTTGTGGCTCATCTTCGAACACATCTAGTCCAACACCACCAAGGTGTCCTTCTTCAAGGAGTTGGACTAAATCAGGAAGAGGAGCAAATTCTCCTCGTGCGATATTAATAAAAAAAGCACCTCGTTTTGCAGTTTTCAAAACAGGGTAGGAAAAGTAACCAATGTTTTCTGAAGTTAAATTCATTGCACAGATGATGACGTCAGCCCATGGAATACCATCATCTTTGGAAGTGTACTGAACAAAATTGTATTTCTTTACGATGTCAACTCCTTTTACTTCCATTCCAAGTGCGTGTCCGAGTCGAACAATTTCACTGCCGATTCTTCCAACGCCAACAACGAGGAGATTTCGATGCGCACACTCAATGCCAGTGATCCCATCACGATGGAATGTATAAAATTGTTTCATTTGTTGTGGCAGCTTTTTCATGAGCGCCATCATCAGGAGGAGTGCATGTTCAGCAACTGCACGTGTCGCATATTCTTCAAGGTAGCCACACGGGAGAGGTACATCAATATTTTGTCGATATTGGATAATATGATCGTAACCAGTACTTCGACTTAGGATTCCATCGAGTCGCGATGCCCAAGACAATGGAATGCATGATTGTGTACGGATACTAATAAGTTTCGCTAACGGTTCGGTATGACCTGATTCTTGAATAGTTGCAGACGTCATTGCATATGTAATTGTTGAGGGGAGAAAACGTCGGAGTGCATCTGCTTCTTCTTCAAATACTTCGTAGAAATAGACATTAAACATGCGAACACCTTCATGAGAGTGTACGAATGAATGGCAGTACTACAGTAACTATAAGTGCAAACAGAAAACCAAGGAATGTTCCACTGAGCACAGCAAATTGTTCTGTGGTAAGTTCAGCAACACTTCCAAATATGAGAGAACCAATTGGTATCATTCCCAAGAGAGCAAGTGAGTACACACTCATAACTCTCCCGCGAAAATTGTCATCTACATGGGACTGAATAAGTGTATTCGACATATTGAGAACAACGATGAACCACCATCCAGTCAAGAAAAGAAAGACAATTGAAAGTGTGAGTGAAGTGGTGACTGAAAAGAGACAGAGGAAAAAGGGGTAGAGAAATAATCCGATCATTAGGAGTTTGCCTTTTGATTGAAATCTACCAAGAGCAGCAATCATAAGTGCACCGAGTGAGGCACCAATCCCACGTGATGATTGAAGTATGCCAAGTGTTGTAGAATTTCCATGAAGTATTGAAACAGACCATGCAGGAAGAAGCGCAACGTATCCCATACCGACGATGTTCGTTACAGCAACGATGAACAACAGTGATCGAATTATTGAATGGTTTGCGATGTAGTGGAATCCAGTAACCATATCGTGAATTGCTGAAGAAGTCGCTTGTCGATATGGTTGCTTTTCTAGGTTCATCATAAAGAGTGCAATGATTACAGGAAGGAATGATAGAGCATTAAGACCGAAACAAACTGCTGGTCCGAAAAATGCATAAAGTAGACCTCCAATCGCAGGACCAACTGCGAGGGCAGTGTTGAACATCATGGCATTGAGAGCAAGTGCATTTGGAAGGTCTTCCCGTGGTACTAGTTCTCGTACAAATGACTGCCGAGCAGGAGCATCGAACGCATTTGCAATTCCATTGAAGATGGAGAGTACGATCAAATGCCACGGTTTGACACTTTGGAGAAATGAGAGTCCTGTTAGAACGAGAGCAATGAACATCATAGACCATTGGGTTGCGACAAGTATAGATCGACGGTTAAAACGATCGGAATACACACCACCAACGAGAGTGAATATGAGTGTAGGAATTCCATTCGCAAATCCTACATACCCTAAAAAGGCAGATGAACGAGTTAATTCATAACTGAGGAATCCAAGCGCGGTTGTTTGCATCCATGTTCCGATAAGTGATGCGAGTTGTCCAAAGAACCAGAGTTTGAAGTTGCGGTGACGGAGTGAAGAAAAACTAGTTCGAAGGTTAGGCTTGGGAACAATCATACATGGTAAAGAGTTAGCAATTGACTGGAACCGTCGATCAGACTGTTTTACGTTGTGCCCGAAGGGGGACTTGAACCCCCACCTCCGAAACGGAGACTAGACCCTGAATCTAGCGCGTCTGCCAATTCCGCCATTCGGGCTATTCTTTTGTGTAGTGTACGTATTTTTTAAAGGAAACTCAATGGAATTGGATGTATTTTCATTGAGTACATTGCTCACTTGCTTTTAAAGCACACGCTTACTAACTTCAATGTGCACGCAGTTAATCTACAAATCCACTCATATAATAACTATGTGAGGTGTTCTATGAAACGATTTCTCATTGTAGTGCTTACTATTGTTGGGGTCTCCTTATCACTTTTTGCACAAACCGTTGGGGATTACCGATCAAATGTTTCACCAAAAGGGTTTTGGGATCAAGCATCGTCGTGGCAACGATGGGACGGTTCAAATTGGGTTACAGCTACCTCTGCACCAACTTTATCGAATGATGTGTATATTCTCGAGGGAGACACCATTGATTTTGGTGGTAGCACTTCTGGAAATTGTAAGAATCTCTACATACAAGCAGGAGGCGTTCTCACTTCAACGAATAACAACAGATCAGTGACAGTCAATGGTGGTCTTATCCAGTGTAATGGTACAATTTATTGTGATGGAAATACCTATCGCCCAATGCTCCAATGGGCAGGTACAAATTGTGTTTTGCAGGGT
>JAOAFT010000001.1 GCA_026416125.1 Bacteroidota bacterium | reverse complement strand
TAGAAGAAGAGTAAACTATGGCTACAATTAAAAAACTAACACTCGAACTCAAATCCGGTTTACTTTCAGATTTACATTCAGATACAGTTATGGGGCACTTTTGCTGGCGTTTAATAGATTATTTTGGCGATGATAAGGTAAAGGAATTTATCTCGTTGTATCATAAAACTAATTCAAGCCCACCCTTTACTATATCGAATGGATTACTTGAAAAGGATTATTGGGACGATGAAACGAAAAGAAATAAAATTATAAGAACTGAATTATTCTTTCCGAGACCACTAATTCATCTGAAAAAATCTGAACTAGTTGAAGCAACAAAAAGCAAAAAAGATTTAATAATAGATTTTTTGACCAACAAGGAATTAAAATCATTTGATTTGCTAACTACTGAACAATTTAACCTTTTTATTAAAGGTGAATTAGAGAAGCTATATGAAAGCGTAATAAATGATAAACTTAAGAGGCCGAAATTTGAAAGCGATTTAAAGGTCAGTGTTGAAATAGATAGAAGCTCATTAAGCGCACGAGAGGGTCAACTTTTCACTTATCACCCAAAATTTTTAGATGAAGATACAAGAGTTGTATTTTTAATCAAAATTCTTGATGAGAATACATATAAATACTTTGAATGTGAAAAGATCTTAAAAAACGTTTTCGAAATTGGCTTTGGAAAAAAGAAAACTAGTGGTTTTGGACAATTCGAAATTTATGGAGATATAAACGAATTTAACGAGATAAAAGAACCTACGGATACAAATGCATTTATTACTTTGGGTAATTATTTACCCTCGAGTGAAGATGGTTTTGTTGAAGAATGCAGTTACGATTTTATAGTTAAATATGGGCGATTAGGCGAGGAGAAATCTCTATCAAAAAATCCGTTCAAGAAACCTTTGGTGCTATTCACACCTGGTAGTATTTTTCGTACTAGTAAAGTCAAAGAATTTTACGGACGAGTAACACAAGGAGGTTATGTTTCAGAATATGATCCAGACGCCGTTCAATTTGGTATTCCCTTTACTCTTCATTTTAACTTAGTGTCCTGAGTATGCTTAGTGGTTCAAAAAAACACTTAGAGCACTAAGAGCACGGAAAATTATGAGATTGACAAAGAAATATGACAACGAACTCTCTTACAAAATAGTAGGCGTAGCTATTGAGGTACACAAAGCGCTTGGTCCTGGATTATTAGAATCGGTTTATGAGAAATGTCTCTTGCATGAACTTAAACGTAGCTGATTTGCTGTGGAACAACAGGTTAGTGTTCCGTGATTACAAGGGGCTATCTTTTGATGCAGAATTAAGGGCAGATTTGCTTGGGGAGAACCTTATTGTTATAGAATTGAAAGCGGTTGATTCAATTTTGCCAATTCATAAAGCGTAGTTATTGACGTACCATAAGTTGCTGAACGCACCGAAAGTTTGCTGATTATCTTTAATGTAGCAAATGTTACAGAAAGCCTTGTTCCTATGGTAACTGAAGGGGTTGCTAAGTTGCCGGAGGAATGAAAAGATTTGAACCACTTAGTACACTAAGAACACGGAGAAGAAATTGGTACTGTTATCTTTTTTAGGAAAAGGAGATTATCAGGAAGTAACTTACTTCCTGCAGGATGAAAATAAAGAATTCAAAACAAAATTTTTTATTCAAGCTGTCAATGAGTTTTTTAAACCAACCAAAATAATTCTATTTATGACAAGCGACGCAGAACAAAAATATCATAGTGAGTTGAGTTCTACAATTAAATATGAAAAAGTACTAATTAAAGAAGGGAAAACGATTGAAGAACTATGGGATAATTTCGAAATTATTTCTGCAGCAGTACCTAGTGAAGAAGAAATTATTTTAGATATTACACATGCATTTCGTTCAATTCCGATAATAGCTCTTTCGGTGCTAACATTCCTTAAAATATTACATAATATACGTGTTAAAAAAATTATATATGGTGCATTTGAAGCTAAAAAAGAGGGAAAAGCACCTGTATTTGATATTACCAGTTTTCTTGATTTGTTAGAATGGTCATATGCAACAGATGAATTTTTAAATTTTGGGAATGCAAAGAGACTAAGAAAATTATTGGATGATATCCATAATAAAACCTTTAAGTCTAATAGTGATATTAAGTCAGTAGCATTAAAAAGACTCGGTAAAAACCTTGATGAAATAACAACAGCGCTTTCTGTTATTAGGCCAAATGAAGTGTTGAAAAGTTCTATTGAACTACCTAAACTCACTGAGAATGTTAAATATGATATTGAAAATTTAGCTGAAGCAAAACCGCTGGGCAAGTTGTTAACCAGAATACCAAATAACTTTCAAATTATTGCAGAAGCTAAAGATCTATTTAGTGAAGCCGGTTTTCGTGCACAAGTTGAAATGATGAATTTCTACATAAAAATAGAAAACTACCAACAAGCAATCACAATAGCACGAGAATTGATAGTATCACTTTTATGTGTTACGGAAAAGTTAGATCCTATCGGGAAAGATGATAGAGAAAAAGCCGAGGATATGCTAAACGAGTGGCTGTCCATATCAAAAAAAGGAATACTATTAAACCATACAGCACAAAAATATTCTGAACTGTGGTCAAAAATTGTAAACTATAGAAACGATATCAATCATGCTGGCATGAAGAAAAACCCAACTCCAGCTCAAACTTTAATCTCAAATATTAAAAACCTTTGTAGCGAAATATCCAAATTCATGGAAAGTTCAACAAAATTTTCTTAATGTTCTGAGTGCTCTTAGTGGTTCGGAAATCATGCTCATCAACCTTTCAAATCATCCATTTACGACGTGGTCACAACGACAAGTAGAGGCTGCAACACAGCTCTATGGTGCTGTTGTCGATCTTCCTTTCCCGGTAGTCTCGCCGGAAAGTGATGAACCTGCAGTACAAGCGCTTGCACACACGTACTATGACCAGTGCAAACAGATTCTTTCCACTGTGCCGACTGAACGGAATGCAGTCCATGTGATGGGCGAGCTCACCTTTACAGTAGCCCTTGTATCACTCTTACTCAGAGCAAATATTGAATGTGTGGCATCCACGACTGATCGGATTGTCGAAGAGCGAAATGGTGTTAAATTCTCACAATTTCAATTCGTGCGGTTTCGGAGATATACATTAGCATGAGCACAATAGTGTGTTTAGTATCGCGACAAGTGATGCAGAATGTATTGCCGATACTCATGTATGCACCTCGAAGCGTCTTTTTACTAACAACTGAAGAAGAAGCCATTTGTGCTCAGAGAATCAAAAACCTTTGCAATCAAAAGAGGATTGAGGCAACAGTTATAAAAGGAATTCATGCCTATACTCCAGTGACAGTAGCAAATTCCATTAAGAAAATTGTTCAGATGATTCCGCAGAACGAGGTGATGGTAAATCTCACCGGGGGTACAAAGTTGATGTCGATTGCAGCTTTTGAAACAGCACGATCATTGGGAATTCCAACGTTCTATTGTAACACGGAAGGTAAGGAAATTATCTACTTATCGCCAGCAGAGAAGAGGGAGCCCCTAGTTGCACCATTAACGATAGAAGAGTATTTGTTAGCGCATGGTTATACGATTAGCGAAGAAAAATCAATGAACGAGATTAAAATATTTTCTACTTTATTCACCAAAGTTGAACTTAATGGACACTTTCGTTCCCTTGCAGAACTTTTTAGTCTGGTTCATAGTAAAGGGCTTGATTCCTCGCGTTATGCTGTTTCTACAAAGGATAAGGTTTTTACGTTTCAAAAGAATTATGACGCTTATGTGATCCAGTACAATAAACAAGAACAACTGAAAGTGATGGCTAGTGGGTTCAATCCTGGTGCATGGTTAGAATACTGGGTGTACATGAAACAGAACAGCCATGTGAATGAAATAAAGACAGGAGTTAAAGTGGTTTCTAGAAATGGTACTGTGAATGAAGTTGATGTAATATACCTTAAGGATTACATTCTCCATCTTATTTCGTGTAAAACAGGCAATTTCAGTTCGCAGGAAGCGCTCCATCAATTAGAAGCGTTGCGCATCTTAATGGCTGGTACATTTGGGAAAGGATTCCTTGTAGTTTGCGGGTGTTCGAAGGGAGTATTCGATCGAATGAAGCTTCGTGCAAGAGAGTTGCGCATACCAGTACTTGACCTCTCTGAAACAAATGGGGAAGTAGCGTTATGAATAGTCGCAATATTATGGTTTCTATTTGTGGGTTAACACCGCAAGTGATTACGGAAACACTCTTCTGTCTCTCTGTAAAGAAAAAAATACCTATCCACGAGCTCTACATCATTACAACAAAACGTGGACGTGATGTACTTCTTGGTAAAGATACGGGAGAACGTACACCGAAAGTTCGGTTCTATGATGAACTACAGAAACTCTGTGAACACTATGATTTCCCGTTGCCACGTTTCGAAGAATCGAGTGAACACATTATTGTTGCACGCGAAGAATCAATAGAATTGAGCGATGTACGATCGGACCACGATAATATTCTCTTCCCAAATAAATTAGCGTTATTCCTGCGGGAGAAAACTGCTGATCCCGAAACTGTACTGTACTGTTCTATTACTGGAGGAAGAAAATCAATGAGTGTTCATTTAGCAAATGTTCTAGCACTTTACGCACGTGAACAGGATAAACTCCTCCATGTCCTTACGCACGAAGAACATGAGTTTAAAGGATTCTACCCAAAAACGAAGAAAGAAGCACAATTCCTTGAAATTGCAGAAATTCCGTTTGTTCGTTTACGATCATTACTCTCACCTGAACTCAAGAAAACGATTGCGAAGCAACACAGTTATGCAAATATTGTTGGTTTTGCTCAACGACAGCTCAAACTCATGAGTGATACAAAAAAAATGGTTGTTGATATCGAACGTCGAGAGTTATTCTACGACGATCGGTCGATTGTGCTCGAACCACTCGAATTTTTATTTTACTACTACTTCATTGATGAAAAACTTCGGGGAAAGAATAGAATTAGCATCCATGAGTTTATTTCGAATACCACTTTAGAGCGGTTTCAAGAATATTGCGAAACATACTTCCCTAATTATCCTGTCAAGGATCGGAAGTGGGGAAAAGGGTGGTTTTCGAAAGAGGATTTTCGTAGTAAACGATCAAAGGTTAATGCGAAATTACGTGAGCTTTTTGTTGATGAGGATATGTTCAAACTTTTCTCCATTGAAGTGGAGAAAAAGTACGGAGAGTCGTGTTATTTCATTCCGGCGGAAAAAAGTCGTTTTCTCGTAAAAGCATTATTGCAGTGGTGTTGAGCGCGTTCCTCCCGATTCTGTACTTCCTTGCTTTGTGGTCAAAAACAACATTTCGACAACATTCCTTTTCTTTCCATGAAAGGTGTACACCTGTATATTAGTAGAGCGAAAACATACCTACCGGGATAAGGGAACATGCAGTGCCTACGCATGAGTAAAGAGTGTTGAATTCCACTTTCGATTTCTCTTACCCCACCCCGTCAGGGGCTAGCTGTATGAGAGGTACAGATGCGGAGTGTTGGTTGCGGTTCAAAACACAACTGTTGTGTGTACTAGAGAAACTTTTCCTCAGTGTACGATCTTCGGTAACGGATCGTACAACTTGTTTAGAGTTTGAAAAGGGACAAAAGAGAAGAGTTTCCATACTGATGTACCAGGTGGAGGAATACAGTGAAACAGAACATTTACATATTCTCGAACACGATTCTCAGTAGAAAGAACGATTCTCTCATGATCGAAACAATGCCCGATATCGATGCTATTCATGATGTTGATATTTATGAAACGGAAGCAGATGGTGTGCTCTTACCTGCACCTAAGGGTGATGGAAGTGGGAATGTGCGGTATATTCCTGTTGAATCTGTTGAAGCACTCTACACATTTGGAGAAGTACGTTTCAACACGCAGTTTTTGAGGTGTGTGGCTTACTACGGTATACCTGTACACATTTTTAATTACTATGGGCACTACCTTGGTACATTTCTTCCGGAAAAATCTGATGGTGATGGGAAAATTCAAATTCTTCAGTACCAAGCATATCTCGATCCTGAACGTCGAGTAATGATAGCACGAGCGATTATTGAGGCAAGTGTACGAAACATAGTTGCAAACTTACGGTCGTACCAATATTCGGGCATAGCACTCGAAGACGAAATTGCATCCATTCTCGGGTATATTGAACTCATTCGTGCAGCACAGCGTACAGACGAGTTGATGGGATATGAGGGAACTATTCGTCAACTCTACTACAGAACATGGAACGTTGTGTTAAAACAAGACGTCAATTTTACGAAAAGAATAAAGCATCCACCACAGGGAGTTATTAACTCACTCATTTCATTTGGGAATGCACTCCTCTACGGTGTTTGTCTCTCGGAACTTTATCGGACGAGATTAAATCCTTACGTTGGTTTTCTCCACGAAACAGGTGATGAACAACATCCACTTGTCTATGATCTTTCAGAAGTATTCAAACCAGTTGTTGTTGATAGGGTTATTTTTCGGACAATTAATTTGAATATTCTCAGTACTGACGATTTCTCAGTAACAGAAAAGGGAATGTACCTTAAGGAGAATGCTCGGAGGAAATTTGTGGAAGAGTTTGAAAATCGACTCAGCACTGTTGTTCACCATAAACGATTGAATCGCCGTATATCGTATCGATCGCTTATACGAATGGAGTGTTTCAATCTTTTAAATTTTCTAACTGGAGCTATAAAAACGTATGAACCATACAGAGCCGGGTAGTACAGTGTTTTACATTGCCGTCTACGATATTGCGTGTCAACGCCGACTTCAGAAAGTCCTCAAAGTGTTTCGGCGGTATATGAATTGGGTACAGAATTCAGCTTTCGAAGGCGAATTGACTGCAAAGCAGTACCAAACTCTGAAAGAAGAACTCCTTCGTGTTATCAATCAGGAAAAGGATTCGATCATTTTTTATTACGCTGAAGAGCAAAAGCATATTGGGAAAAAATTGCTAGGAATTGAAAAAAATGAAATTACGCAATTCATCTGAGAGCGCCGTATGACTACTGAAACCATTATGAACATCGTCCAGGGACCATTACTTTTCGTTGTTGGTACTGGGTACAGTACTGTACATCCACAAGGTGTATTCTCGTGGAAGAGTCGCTACCTGAGTTCTTCAAAAGTGTACCTTGCATCGAATGTGCCACTCCAAGAAATTTCTCATGGGGTACTTTACTTTACAAAACCTGAGTTCAAACAACGAAATGCACTGGTTGTTAATGTTACTCGAGTACGTAAGACCGATGCATATTTTACTCTCGAGTACACGATACGTATGGAAACATCGGTTTCATCGTATACAGTAAAACAAGTATTAAAACTCTTACTCCAAAAACAATCGGTGTACGATTTACCATACTGTGCTGTTGTTGAAGCAGAGAAGTTTCAAAAAGTATTAAACACTATTGATCTGAGCACTACCATTCGGTTATTGACGGAACAATGTCGGTGGGAAGCCATTGTAGACCTGGCAAATCAATATGGTCCGTTAGAAAAGAGCGAACTATGGAATCACCCGAATGTACTCCAAGGTCTTGCATTTGCAATAGCGAAACTTGCAGAATGTACAGTGAATGTACGGAAACTTTTTTCTGATAAACGCGAGCGCGATAAGTTTTTAGAACAGAAACGGATATACCGAGAAACAGCCCTTCGAATTCGAAATCGTCTCATTGAATTAGCACCGAACGATCCTGCTCACTACGGGAATATAGCATACCTTCACTACCTATCAACTATAGAACTCTCTATGCCTGGAGGAAGACGGGATGGTGATGCTGAGAAGGAAGCGTACTGTGCCTTAACGTACTTTACCAAAGCACTCCAGCTGGATCCATACAGAATTTCTGATGCATACAGGAAGGGACAATTGCTCGTCAGAATACTTCCTCGTATACTAATGTACGCTCGGACTGAACCTGAAACTCTGCAAGCACGGATAGAACAAGTGAATAATCTCCTTGCCCAAGGTATTGAAGTACTTCGAGTTGCGAAGCACATGTATGAACAGTGTACAGACGAAACAATAAAGAAGCGAATGCAAAAGTACTATATCAAACTCCTCTATATTCTCGCCCATGCATACCTTCAGAAAGGTAAATGTACATTCGTTGTTTCACGAACAGCAATAGAACCGAAGAACTTTGGAAGTGAGCAGAAGATTATGTACCTGAACACTGCAATCCAAACACTTGAACAATGTATTCTGACTGATGCTCTTGGGATTGGTGCAGAGGATCGTGCACTTGAAATTAATGGGTTTATCTGTGCAGTTTATAAAGCGTACACAAAAGGAGTTATGTATTTGTATCGTTATGCACATACAAGGGACGAGGTCGATCGATCAAGAGCAAATGATTCTCTCCAGCAAGCATTAGAATTGTCATTCCCTAAAGAGTTACGGAATCAAAATCGCCTTTTTGTACTCGAGAAATTAGCTGTCCTCTCGTTGTTAGCAGGTAATCCACATGGTGCGATAAACTATTTAGAGCGATTATACAAATTCAAGAAACAGGTGATGCCAGAGTATTGTGCGTACACATTAGCACTTGCGTACATGCTTTGTGGGAATATCAACGAAGCAGAAGATATATGTACACAAATGCTCCAAAGGGGGCAATCGATTATGAAACAGAAATTTGAGCGTTTAAAGGCATGTTTATACTCGGACGAGCACGTTATTGAGTATAATGAAGAGGAACATGAGGGAGTAGAAGAACCTGAACCCTGAACCGCAGTCTACAAAAATGGACAGTAAGAGGATATTCATATAAAAGCATCGATTTTAGCGTAAAAACAGTACTTGAACCCCCCTATGATTATTGCTCTGATGAGGTTCAAGGAATTTTTTTTCTGAAAAACATTGATTTTTTTTAAAATAAAAGAAAATATAGTACTGTATCAATCGAACCATAGTGGAATTGAGACTCTTCCTTACTCCTTAAATAAGAGTAGGAAGGCTCCGGTATCAATCGAACCATAGTGGAATTGAGACCCGCCACCTCCCGTCTGGCGATTCCCAATAACTAACGTATCAATCGAACCATAGTGGAATTGAGACCTCCCAGGGAAGTACACGCCAGTGGGAGCTGGCGTAAGTATCAATCGAACCATAGTGGAATTGTTCATGGGTACGATAGTGTGTATGAATTTGTTGTTATCAATGATTTCTTTCATCAGGAATTTGAACATTTATCGTGAGTTCAGTGGAAGAGCATAACTTCTCAGAGACATACCTAAAAGCATATCTACTGTATTTTTTTCAATTTGATATTTACAAATATGCTTTTAATTGTTATCATTGTGAAAACTATTCCTGCAATATGGGAGTGGGAACGTTGTTAGGGATATATCGTTGAAAAATACAATAATCTTCAAATTTTGTTTAAAGGAAGGAGGTGTACTTCAATGAGGGTTATACGAATAGTCTACACTCTACTCATAGTTGTAATCTTATCTAGTCTTGCCTTGAGTAAATGGGGCGATGATGATGACGATGACAATGGCGATGACAATGACAATTGGTTACTGAGTCTCGGTGTAACAGTGCTCTATGGGAAGGGAATTTACACGTTTGAAGATCATGTTCCAATCGATGCTATTCGAGCATACCATAGGAATTTTTCAGCTGATGTGAATTCTGATACACGATATGTAGGTGCAGATGGAATATCGAAGGGTATCTTTGTTACTTTAGCAGTGCAGGATTACATCGATTTATCGTTTGGGTATGAACGAGTTTCGAAGAAAGAGACCTATGGAGAGACACCACTTGTTCAAATGGCTGGTGGAGGCCATATCTACATTCGAGGGTGGACGTGGTATGAAGGAAATTGGTACTACCTGCGATTCAAATATTTTTTGCCTATTGGTTTATCGAGTTTTGGCACTTTCTGCCCAGGGATTGGTGGTATGATCGGAGGATCGAGTGGATTTACAGGGTATATAAAATGTGAAACAGTTGATGTTTACAACCTTACAACGAGGGCTGGACGAGTATCAAGTTTCTACGATGGTACCATTAAATTTCGTGGTGGTCTTGCTGCTTTATTTACACTTGATGTTAAGTACGTTTTGCCAAAACTCCCCATTACCTTGGGAGCTGAGTACGTTCTTGGTGTGAAAGGAAATGGTGCTGCTCCAACAAAGTATGTAGAACAATATGATACACAGGCCGGAAGTTTTGTGAATGATGGTGAAGTAACGAATATAACACTCGTATCGGGATTTAAAAAAGGAACGTACTTCTATGCAACAATTGCTTTCTTTAAATGGTAATTACAAGAATGTTGTTATATTGCGCTGATAGCACTCGCTGTAATATTCCAGTGTAAGTATTAAACACATAGAGTAACTACACTGAACGGTAAAGAAAGGAAGTACGTTATTCCAAAGCTACACTATTAAATTGTAGGATGTGAAAGTCACTACAAAGCCATTCCATTAATGAGGTGTGGTAGACTCATCGCATACCCAAATGTTTCCACAACGTTGTTATTATTGTGGTGGTATGAAGTTCGAGGTATATTGTAACCATTGTGTGGATGAATACTACCATTCAGAAAGAGAAGTTTTTAAAGACCCTGTAGTGCTATAGATAAGGTTCCTGCATAGTGTAAGGTATTATGTACTTTGTGGTCCACAAAATATGGTATATGATGTAAATGTGTTCAGTTCATTAATCGACATGGTTGGAAAACGGCTTATATACCATGTTAAAGAATAAGTCAGAACACCAGACAAATGTGGCTGAAGTATGGAGGTGAAGTACATATTCGAGTAATAATTCAAACGCTGAATATTGTGTAAAGGACAACCTAGGCATTGCAACAGTGTATAGGCAACATGGGCTGGTACAGAAAAGAATTGTTTTTGTTATTATTTGGACTCGATAATTGTAGGATATTGCACGACAAAAGTAGTGGAAGAAGTTGTTGAAGATATAGTTGCACATACTAAAGGAATATGTAAAAAAGGTTAGTCGGTATTCCATCAAATTGTAACAGTAATGGTAGTGTTTTCCCAGCGAGAGTGAAGCACAAGAGATTGAGGAGTATAGTAGCTTGTGTTCAGTGTCTTAGAGTATGAACGAAGGTAACATTCATACATGAAAGGGGTTGAAGGAATGAATTCAATGGTTATTTTTTTGCTTTCAGTAATTGGGTCTTTGCTTATTCTTTTAAGTCCTTTCTATTTCAAGAAGCGACACAGTATTCAGTCGATGTCGGGGTTATCGACAATGTTGGGTATTCTTGGTACGTTCGGTGGGATTTTCATAGGGCTCCTGGGGTTCAATGTCCATGATATTGCACGGAGTGTACCACAGTTACTTGAAGGATTAAAGACAGCCTTCATGACATCTATTGCAGGAATGGTTACCAGCTTACTATTAAAAGAGTGGCCTCAGATTTATGGTCTCAAGAGTACACCCGAACGTACGAGAACCGACAGTGTATCGGCAGAGATGTTCTTTATGCTCCTTTCAAAAATTGAAGGTAATCAGCGAGAGTTTGCTCACAAGCAACATCAACAGTTGTTAAACATCGAGAGAGGGTTGTGTGGGGAAGGTGACACAACACTCCTTACGCAAATTCAAAAATTGCGGACAACGATTACTGATAAGTTTGACGAGTTACTTCGGTCGTTCCGTGAATTTTCAACGACTGTCGCAGAGAATAGTTCAAAGTCGCTCATCGAAGCGTTGACACATGTTGTGCGAGATTTTAATACAAAGATTACAGAACAGTTTGGTGATAACTTTAAGGAATTAAACGAGGCAGTAGGAAAAATTCTTGAATGGCAACGAGCGTATGCACAACAAGTCGATGCAATGATTAAACAAATTAATGACACTGTCCACGCAGTACAGCAATCGTCACAATCACTCGAGAGAATCACTGAAATGGCAGGGTCGTTTACAACGTCTGCAAAATCGTTGGAATCACTCCTCGTTTCGCTTGAGACTATACGGGATGACTTACAAAACCATCTCAAAGCGTTTGTCGAAATGGCACAGGCAGCCCGGAGTGCATTCCCGGTAATTGATGAGCAGTTACGAAAACTTATGCAAGAGCTTGTGAAATCTGTTGACAGCGCGGTTGATGATTCAAAAAAGATTGTTGCTCTCCAACTCGAAACCACGAAGCAATTGCAAGGGTCAATACACAAAGCCCAAGAAGAATTGAATAAATCATTCCTCGAAATGGTTACAAAAGTTCATGGAACGATCGAAAAAATGGTTAAGGATAACGCTGAACGAATCGCTCAGCAACTTAAGATTCTCGATCAACAGCTTGGTGATGAGTTAAATAAGTCGCTTCGTACATTAGGATCGCAACTTGCATCACTATCAAATCAATTTGTGAAAGACTACACACCGCTTACGGAAAAACTAAAAGAAGTTGTACACTTAGCAACATCAGTACGGGGGTAAGCGATGGTACTGGACGACCTATTTCAATCACATGCTTCCGATGGTGAACATTGGATTCCTATTTCAGATATGATGTCCGGCTTGATGGTCATATTTTTATTCATTTCGGTTGCATATATGATAAAAGTATCGATCGATAATAAGCGGATTAAAGATATTGCTGTAACGTACAATCGCTTGCAGAACGATTTGTACCTTGATTTAGAACGTGAATTCCGCGCGGACTTGCCACGGTGGAAAGCGGTTATCGATCGACAGACACTGTCAGTACGATGGGAATCACCTGAGGTACTTTTTACCCAAGGAGGAACGGAACTCCGACCACAATTCAAGGAAATATTGGAAGATTTTTTCCCACGGTATGTTGCTATTTTAACATCACCAAAGTATAACGATGATATCGAAGAGGTTCGGATCGAAGGTCATACCTCGAGTGAGTGGCGATATGATGTATCGCTCGATAGTGCATACTTGCTAAATATGGAATTGTCACAAAATCGTACACGGAGTGTTTTGGAATTTGTATTGTCACTTCCCGATGCACGTGTCCAAACGCAGAAGGATTGGTTGAAAAAGCATGTAACAGCAAATGGTCTCTCTTCGAGTAAACTCATATTTACCAATGGTCGCGAAGATAAGGAAGCATCACGTCGTGTAGAGTTTCGAGTAAGGACAAACGCAGAGAAACGTATTGTACGTATACTCTCAGATGAACCATGAAGTTGATTAATTTCCTCAATGTGCAACAATTCAATGACCTTCGTGCTCAAATGAATGCCCCGCTCGTTAATCTCGAAAGTACGGGGTGGGAAACTATTGATGAAAGAGCATTACTCGAGAGACTCAATAGCATTGAAGGGATAGAAATTGATATCGAAGAGCTCGTTATTGTTGAAAATGGTACCTTTGAATTTAAAGGACAAAAAGTATTACTCTACATTCGAGATCAGTACTTTATCCCCAATAAACCATCGGCACAGTATAAGTACCACATTGCACATTGCAAAACCTTAGAGGAGGCGTTTCAGCGTAACCGCAGCGAACGGTATGTTGTGTCGACCCGTACAGATGGTTATTTTCGCGTTAACATTCGTGACTACTATACAAAACGGATGCTAGAAGAGAGTGTAATAAAGAAATTGCAGGTATGCAAAAACTGTTTGATGCGCCTGCAGTTCAAAGGCTATACGAGTCATACAACTGGATCCCGAATCTACAAGAACTTTTCGTTAGAAGAATTTTTTGAATTGTATCGTACTACACCACACACGATCATTCCAAAGCATACAGATCGAACGGCACCTCGTTCAGATACTCATCAGTTGTATAAGAAAAACGTAAAACGTGTGAGATAGGGGACTCGTGCTAATGGAGAGTGTCGGTCATGAGTAAAGGATCGGTGCTGCTAAAGTGTGAAACAATTTGGTAGGAGTGCAGCACTTCCTTTCTGGTTACTCTGAGAGAATTCACGTGGCATCGGATTCTTTCATTCGCACACCACTTCCCAAAATGGGATGCTTGCTTTTTGGAGCAATCACCGTTATTTTACTACAGCGTTCTTTTAATGCGAACGCATTTTTTTTATACTTTACTCTGATTGCTTATGGAATCGATTGTTCGAGTACGATTTGCACCAAGTCCAACCGGGTATCTTCATGTTGGTGGTCTCCGCACAGCATTGTACAATTACCTTTTTGCACGACATACGAACGGGAAGTTTATCCTTCGCATCGAAGATACTGATCAGAGTCGTAAGGTTGAAGGGGCAGTAGAGAATCTTATTGAAACACTAAAGTGGGCTGGCCTTGAGTACGACGAAGGTCCAGATCGCGATGGAGGCTATGGCCCCTATGTGCAATCACAGAGACTTCACTTGTACCGTCAGTATGCAGACCAGCTCGTAGAGCAGGGAGATGCCTACTATTGTTTCTGTATGCCGGAGCGCTTAGAAGAACTCCGAAAGCGTCAACAAGAGCAAAAGCAGACTATAGCGTACGATCGAGCATGTCGGAATATTCCAGTAGTTGAAGCACGAAAACGCATAGAAAACGGTGAAAAACACGTTATCAGGATGAAAATACCCTTAGAAGGTTCCCTAACTTTTACCGATGTTATCCGTGGTGATGTAACTTTTCAGTATTCTGTACTTGATGACCAAGTTCTATTGAAATCCGATGGTTTTCCAACGTACCATTTAGCCGTTGTTATTGATGATCATTTCATGGGAATTACACATGTTATTCGAGGGGAAGAGTGGTTGTCGAGTGTTCCAAAACACCTGTTGCTCTACCGATACTTCGGATGGCAGCCACCGGTCTTAGCACATTTACCGCTCTTACTCAATCCCGACCGTACAAAGCTGAGTAAGCGACAAGGTGATGTTGCTGTTGAAGATTACCGAGCACGAGGCTACTTAAAGGAAGCCATTGTCAACTTCGTTGCACTGCTGGGATGGAACCCCGGTGATGATAGGGAACTCTTCACTATGGATGAACTTATTCGTGAGTTTACATTGGAACGGGTCGGAAAATCGGGAGCGATATTCAATATTGAAAAATTAAATTGGCTCAATCAACAACACATCCGACGAAAAGATACCAAGGAATTAGCTCACTTATTGAAGCCAATTGTTGAAATGAAAGGGATACCTCTTAAGAGCGATGAGTACTTTTGTGCTGTAGTAGATCTTTTGAAAGAAAAGTTGACTGTACTCAACGATTTTGTGGAATACAGTCGGTACTTTTTTGAAGAACCATCAACATATGAACAGGAGGGAATTGCAAAGCATTGGGATACCGACACTGCTCACCGACTAACAGTACTTCTCGATGCATTGTCGGAACTCGATACGTTCACAAAACCAGAACTTGAAGCTACATTCAAGCATGTAGCTGAACACTTTGGTGTAAAGGTTGCAAAACTCATACATCCTGTCCGATTAGCGCTTTCGGGACGTCAAGTTGGTCCTGGCTTGTATGAAATGATGGAAATCTTGGGAAAAACTACTGTACTCAAACGAATTCAACGCGCGATCGAACGCATACAGGTTTCACCAATGTAATGTGGTGTAAGAATGCCAAGACGTACACAACTGCTCGATGTTATACGCATCCGCAATGCAGTTTTTTACGCCTACCACGGTGTACTTGCTGATGAGCAGAATCTCGGTGGTCGTTTTGAAGTTGACCTTGACCTCTATACAGATGTTCAGCACGCAACGCGTACAGATACACTTTCTGATACTATTGATTATGAACGTGTGTATGCTCATGTTCGACAACTTGTTGAGGAAAAGAAGTACTATCTCATTGAGTCGCTTGCGGGTTCGATAGCGAAGAGTATTCTGAGCAACTTTCGTCGTGTTATGAAAGTAACTGTACGAGTGCGAAAGCCACACGTGCCGATTAAAGGAGTTGTTGATTATGTTGAAGTTGAACTAACACGATCCCGCGGAAGATAAGAATGGTGGAACGTGTATTTATAGGGCTTGGATCGAACATTGAACCCCGACGTTACTATATTGAGCGTGCTGTTACTGAGTTACAGCACCATCCAGAGATAAATTGGATTCGGGCTTCATCACTTTACGAAACAGAACCCGTTGGTGTTGTACACCAACCGTACTTTGTAAACATGGTTGTGGAAGTACAGACCTCGTTGCCACCGGACGAACTTCTTCGTACCCTAAAGGACATTGAACATCGCGTTGGCCGAATTGAACGTGAACGCTGGGGTCCTCGAGAAATAGATTTAGATATTCTCTTGTATGGGGACGTTATCATCGAAACTGACACGGTACGAATTCCTCATCCATGTCTTGCCAGACGGCGATTTGTTCTCGAGCCATTGGTTGAGATTGCTGCGGAGTTTTGTGATCCCCTGAGTGGTAAAACACTTGCACAGCTACTCGAAGTATGTCACGATACATCGTATATTCAAAGAATTGAATAATCAATGGCAAAGCACAGTTCACAACAGAGAATACAACTACGGCTCCCCGATGATATCCGATACATTGCTATTGAGGGAGTTATAGGGGCTGGAAAGACAACGTTGGCAACCATGCTTGCTGAACGTCTCGGAGCTAAACTTGTATTAGAACAGTTTGAGGAAAATCCTTTTCTCCCCAAATTCTATGAGGATCCTGAACGCTATGCATTTCAAACACAAATCTTTTTTCTCCTCAGTCGGTACAAGCAACAGCAAGAACTTTTTCAAGTTGATTTATTCCATACACACATTGTTTCTGATTACATTTTTGAAAAGGATAAAATATTTGCGTACCTCACACTTCGTGATGATGAGCTACGACTCTATGAAAGTTTGCTCAGTGCAATCGAGAAGAATATACCACAGCCTGACCTTGTCATATACTTGCAATCGAGTGTACAACGACTCATGGCAAATATTCGGAAACGTGGACGACCCATGGAACGGAATATGTCCGAAGAGTACATTCGTGAACTAAACGATGCATACAACTACTTTTTCTTTCGGTACAAATCGAGTCCTCTTCTTATTGTGAAAGCTACTGATATCGACTTTGTAAATAATCCTGAGGATTTTCAAGATTTGCTTGAACAAATTCTCAGACCTAATAAAGCACCCATTGAGTACTACAATCCATCGGGGCGCAATTGAGTATGGCGATTATTTATTTTTTCATATACATCGTAGCAATATATGTATTGTTGAAACTTGTGCGCAAACTCATCGAAATCTTCCATGAGTTGTACTTATGGAGAGAACGCGTAAAAGAAAGGGAAGTTCTTTCAAGTCAGAATAAACAGGGGAAACGATCACCTCTTGAGTACACGGATGTGAAAGATGCAAAATTCAAAGACTTGAAAGATGACACTGATATACCACCAACGAAAACTCGTTTTGGGAAAACGAAGGATGAATAACCTCCATAGTGCAACATATATTGAGTGATGACAGGTTCATTGAACAAGATTCATTTCTTCTGTATATTCATCACATTAAATGTTCTTGAGAAAGGGTTGCAACGTGGGACGTATATACATATCGGACTTAGAGAACCATGTTGGAGAAGAGGTGCAATTGCATGGCTGGCTCTACAATAAACGTTCAAGTGGAAAAATTCGGTTCCTTCTTGTGCGTGATGGGACTGGAATTGTTCAGTGTGTCATGTTGAAAACTGGAGTACCTGAAAACATTTTTGCGCTCTATGATACACTTACGCAAGAATCGTCATTATCGATTAAGGGAAAAGTGCGGAAAGATGAGAGAGCACCTGGTGGATATGAATTGGAAGTAACAGACATTCCAAAAATCTACCAAATTGCACAAGACTATCCGATAACACCAAAAGAGCATGGTATAGAATTCCTTGCCGACCGACGGCACTTGTGGATTCGTTCGTCACGACAACATGCAATACTCAAAGTACGCCATCGGATCATCAAAGCAATTAGAGATTTTTTTGATGGCCGTGGATTCACACTTATCGATTCGCCAATACTAACCCCTGCTGCGTGTGAAGGGACAACGACCTTGTTCGAAACAGAGTACTTTGATTTGGGAAAAGCATATCTTACTCAGTCTGGTCAGTTATATGGTGAAGCAGCAGCTATGGCATTCGGAAAGATCTATTGTTTTGGACCAACATTTCGTGCTGAAAAGTCAAAAACTCGTCGCCATCTCACAGAATTTTGGATGGTAGAGCCTGAAGTTGCATTCAATGATTTGAATGATACTATGGACCTTGCAGAAGAGTTTCTCGAGTACATCGTACAAACTGTACTCCGTGAATGCGAACGGGAATTAAAGGTCTTGGAGCGGGATACAACGAAACTCCAAAATGTGAAGAAACCTCTGCCACGCATTACCTACGACGAAGCTGTTGAGATTCTCCGGAAAAACAACATTCCCTTTGAATACGGAAATGATTTTGGTGGAACCGATGAAACAGTCATTTCTGAACACTTCGATAGGCCAGTAATGGTACATCACTACCCCGCTGCAGTAAAAGCATTTTACATGAAACGTGATCCTGAAAAACCACACCTTGCTCTTGCTGTTGATGTTCTTGCTCCTGAAGGGTACGGCGAAATTATCGGAGGTAGCCAGCGTGAGGATGATTATGACACACTGGTAGCACGAATCAAAGAGCACAATTTGCCTCAAGAAGCATTCGAGTGGTATCTCGATCTCCGTCGGTTTGGCTCAGTACCACATGCAGGATTTGGCCTTGGTGTTGAGCGTACAGTTGCATGGATTTGTGGACTTGAACATGTACGAGAAACTATTCCATTTCCACGAATGATCTATCGCTTAACACCATAAGAGAACACATTCCACCATGCTTACTGTTCATCAATTACGGAAGAAATTTAATAGTGTATATGCAGTTGATGGGGTGTCATTTACAGTCAGTCGGGGCGAAGTATTTGGGCTCTTAGGTCCCAATGGAGCTGGGAAAACCACGACGATTCGAACAATTCTCCATATCATTTTACCGGATAGTGGTACAATACTGTTCGATGGAAAACCATTCAGCAAGGAATTGTGGAACAAGTTTGGGTACCTACCAGAGGAGCGCGGATTATACCGAAAAAGTCGTGTGCTCGATACAATACTCTATTTTTCATCGTTGAAGGGGATGCACTGGAACGAAGTCCGATCAAAGGCGTTCTTGTGGTTGGATCGTTTCGGATTGCTCAACGATGGACATCGGAAAATAGAAGAACTCTCAAAAGGGAATCAGCAGAAGGTGCAATTAATACTTGCATTTCTTCACTCACCACAACTGTTGATCCTTGATGAACCATTCTCTGGCCTTGATCCTCTAAATCAGCAACAGTTGAAAGACATTATTCTTGAACTGCGTACACAGAACATTGCAATAATCTTTTCAACACATCAAATGGAGCAAGTAGAAAAGCTCTGTGATACAATTTGTCTTATTAACAAAGGGAGAGAAGTCGTAAAGGGGGCACTCGCAGACGTAAAGCGACAATATGGGACAAACACAATCCATATCGAATTTGAAGGTGATGCATCCATTTTGGCACGTCATCCCCTTGTTTCAAAAGCAGATATATACCAACGCTATGCAGAAGTTGAACTCAACGATATTACATACGCAAACGAGTTTCTCCATTCGCTTCCTTCAACTCTTATCATAAAGAAGTACGAAATACAAGAACCATCGCTCCATTCCATCTTCATACAGGTTGTTGGTAGGCGTACAGAAGGATTGGAAAAGTGAAGTTAAAGTGGCTTACCGTCGCAAAGTGGGAATTTTTTGAAAAAGTACGATCGAGGGCGTTTCTCCTTTCATTAGTCCTCATGCCGGTACTTGTATTTGGCATAGCTTTGCTACCAGCACTCCTCACTGTTGAAGAGGATACCTCAACAATCGTCCTTGGAGTCATCGATCAAACAGGAAGAATTATCGATGTACTCCAAGAACGGTTGAATGACGAATACACTTTAAAGAATGGGAATCCCAACTACCTACTTCGGAATTTAATAACTGATGAACCACTCGAAACTCTTAAAGACAAAGCAAACGATCTTGTTGTGCAGGGAGAGCTTGAAGGGTATTTTTATTTTCCATCCGATCTGTTTGAACGAGGAGAGTTTGAATATCGCTCTGATAATGTTGCAAATATTCGACTACAAGAACGTTTTAAACGGATACTTGAAAAAATTATACTTGAAGAACGGTTACAGAGAATAGGGATAGACACAACGCTGTACAAGAGAATTAAAACGAAAGTTTCTGTACGCGCAATGAAAATATCCGAAGCGGGTGAAGAACAAGAATCGGGCTTTTACCAAACGTTCCTACTTGCATACGTTGGACTTCTCATGATTATTTTTATGGTGCTGACGTCTGGACAACTGTTAATTCGAAGTATTCTGGAAGAAAAGTCTAATCGTGTTGTCGAAGTATTACTTTCGTCATGTTCTGCACAAGATTTAATGGTAGGAAAAATTCTTGGCTTGAGTGGTTTAGGGTTGCTGCAAATGTTTGTGTATGGAGCTTTTGGTATTCTCATCGCCATGAAAACAAGCACAACAACATTTGACATTGGATACTTACTACTCATTGTCCTCTATGCGATCCTGGGATATCTGTTCTACGCAGCATTACTTGTTGCAGCGGGGTCGCCTGTAACCACTGAACAAGAAGCCCAACAAATAAATGGATACATAAGTATCCTTATCGTTGTACCTATTGGATTTATGATGTTGATACTCCAAAAACCCGACTCGTTCATAACAACTGTACTATCATACATTCCACTCTTTACACCAACTGTCATGGTTCTCCGTATCGCAGCGAAAATGCCATCGATATTTGAAATTGTAAGTACTGTGCTTATCCTTCTTCTTTCAATTGTGGGCATGATGTGGGTTGCTGGTCGTATATTCAGAGTCGCTATTCTTTCGTACGGGAAACGTCCAACGTTTCGAGAACTCATACTATGGATGCGACAACCTTAGTTAGCTATATGCTTTTTCAACACAGTTCAAAATGATTGGTAATTGAGAGGAGTACATTCATGGTGCAATATACACGACAACGTCGCAAAATACTGGTGCTCTTTAGTATCCTGGCTGTTGGAACAATGATCTTGTTCAATGCCTTTGAACATACGATGGAGAATGCAGAAATCGTACCAGTGAATCCATTATTTATTTTCCCATTCGTGACTTTCTTACTTGCAATTGCTGTCATGCCATTTATAAACAAGCACTGGTGGGAACATAATTACCCAAATGTTGCGTTTGCACTGGGATTCATCGTCGTCGCATACTACGCTCTGTCACTCCACAATGTACCACGGCTACTTCTTACCTCGTATGAGTACATTAGCTTCATATCACTCATTGGGTCGCTGTACATAGTTGCAGGGGGCATACATGTACGGATACGTGGGAAAGCAACTCCGGCAGGAAATGTTGCACTCTTGGCCACTGGTGCAGTGCTATCAAATTTTCTTGGTACAACAGGTGCTTCGATGCTACTCATCCGACCGTATATACGGATGAACAAGTATCGCATTCGACCGTATCACATTGTTTTTTTTATTTTCATTGTAAGCAACATTGGTGGTGCATTGACGCCGATAGGTGATCCGCCGTTGTTCCTTGGATACCTAAAAGGGATTCCATTCTTCTGGGTTATTACACGTGTTGCACATATATGGGCTCTAACACTAGGATTTCTCCTTGTTATTTTTTACATCATAGATGTACGGTATTTCCACCGAGAGAAAGAAAAAGTTCAACGAGAAGCTCAGGAACTCGAAGAACCTGAAGTTTCTGGATTGCACAATGTTTTTTTTCTCTTTGTTATCCTTGGTTCTGTATTCATTCAGCATCCGGCACCACTAATGACAAGAGAAATTCTCATGTGGAGTGCAGCTCTTGCGTCATATTACACAACTAAGAAAGACATTCATGAGAAAAACGACTTTAACTTTTTACCAATTCGGGAGGTAGCGATTCTCTTTGCTGGTATTTTTGCCACAATGATTCCTGCACTCGATTGGCTTGAGTTGAATGCAGGTAAACTTGGTATTACGTCTCCCGGTGCATTTTTTTGGTGTACGGGTATCCTCTCAAGTTTTCTTGATAATGCCCCAACATATCTCAACTTCCTTTCAGCTGCTTTTGGTTTGCACGGAGCATCAGTTGATAACATACAGCATATGCACATTATGCTCGATCTTGCAACACCAGAACACTACGGATTACCAAATCCATTGTTGCCAAGTGCACTCACAATTACAGCTAATACGTGGAAATACATTCAGGCAATTTCTCTCGGTGCTGTGTTTTTTGGAGCAAATACTTACATTGGCAATGGTCCAAACTTTATGGTAAAATCAATTGCAGAGCAATCTCGTATTCAGTGTCCTTCGTTTTTTGGGTACATGGTAAAGTACTCAATACCCATATTAATTCCTGTGTTTGTTCTTGTGTGGTACTTATTTTTCTACCTTGGTTACTGAATTTCATGGTCATAGGAAGTTGGAGTAGTGAGGACTTTGTATGAAACGTCTTGTAACCGTCGATGAAATGCGATGGTGTGATGAAATGACTATCCGTAACGCTGGTGTGCCTGGGCTCTTGTTGATGGAACACGCAGGCGCTGGTGTAGTGAACATCATTCGGCGATATTATTCACCGTTAGGATCAAAACATGTCGTTGTGTGCTGTGGGAAAGGGAACAATGGTGGTGATGGATTTGTTGTCGCGCGCTTGCTGTCGCAATACTGTAGATGTATAACTGTACTTGTTCTTCCTAAAAATACGGAATTAAAAGGTGATGCACTGTCGAATTATCGTATTCTCCGTTCCTACGCTCGTGTTGCAAAGAATATTACAATAACTCAGTATTCAAGAAAAGGTATTGAAAGACTACAAGAGGTGGACCTATTTGTTGACGCAATTTTCGGTACTGGTTTTAGTGGCGAAGTCCAACAGCAATACGCTGATGTTATTCGATGGATGAATTCCGTAGCACGCCCTATTGTTGCTGTTGATATTCCATCGGGTGTGAATGGTACAACAGGGTGTGCTGCGGAACCAGCAATTAGAGCAACACATACAGTAACTTTCGGTTTCATAAAAACAGGATTATTGTGTAATGCGGGACGAGAGCTCTCAGGTACCATCCATTGTATCGATATTGGCATCCCTTCTTCTCTCGCACAACATGCATCATTGAAGTATTCTTTAATTGAACAGTCTGATGTAAGAAATCTTCTCCCTCAACGTTCACAGTTTGCACATAAGTATAGCGTAGGGAAAGTTCTTGTTATTGCTGGTTCACGTGGGTTAACTGGCGCTGCTGCTATGTGTTCACTTACAGCTTTTCGTAGTGGTGTAGGGGCAGTCGTTCTTGTTACTCCCGATGTTGTTTATCCAATCCTTGCTAAAAAGTTAACAGAAGTTATGGTCCATCCACTCCCATCAACTGATGCAGGAACAATCGATGTGCAAGCAATGTCTTTGCTTGAAGAGAAACTTCAGTGGGCTGATGTAGTGATCGTAGGGCCTGGATTGGGACAACACCAGAATACACAACAATGTATGCTGACGTTATTAACATCATATAAAGGGAAGATAGTAATTGATGCAGATGGATTGAATATGCTTGCTCGTGCACGATTTCAGTGGCTAAATGCAAAAGCCCAGCTTATTCTTACACCCCACGTTGGAGAATTTTCACGGCTACTAGGGTTAAATTCTTCGGTCATTGAAAAAAACCGGATGCTTGTAGCACAGCAGTTTGCTCAGGAAAATAATCTTATACTCATACTAAAGGGTGTACCTACTGTAACAGCATCACCTACTGGCGAAGTTGTTGTGAATTCATCTGGAAATCCTGGAATGGCGACAGCAGGTGCAGGAGATATATTAGCTGGCTTGGTTGGAGGTCTTTGGGCTCAGGGGATGTTAGCAACAGAGGCAGCAGCGTGCGCTGTGTACATCCACGGTGTTGCTGGTGATATCGCTGCTAAAAACCTTGGTGCCCGAAGTATGTTGGCAACAGATATTCTACGGTATATACCAAAAGCAATTACATTGATCGAAAGGGGGATAGAGTGAAACAGTTTCTTCAGTATCAACTTCCACTGCTTCTTTGGGCAATAATGATTTTCGTACTTTCATCAATACCAAGGTTACCCGAAATTGAAGCACCAATTGGTACAGATAAACTCGTACATGTGATGGTATATTTTCTTTTCTGTTGGTTGAGTTACAGAGCAATTAAGCATCAGGACAAGTATAAATTTCTCCAATCACATGCTGTACTTGTGGCGTTATTTATGACAGTCATCTATGGGTATCTCGATGAAGTTCACCAATTGTATGTAGAAGGGAGAACGTACGATCTCTACGATTGGGGTGCTGATGCACTTGGAGCAATTTTGTTTATTGCTCTACTTTCGATGCATCAGAAACGAAAAAAGTGCCAAAATACAGTTACAAATTCCTCTAGTGTATGAAATTTGAAGTCTGTTCTACAGATGGAAGAGCCCGTGCGGGCATTCTTACAACAGATCATGGTATAGTCGAAACTCCAATGTTCATGCCTGTTGGTACGCGTGCTACCGTGAAAGCAGTTGAACAACGCGAACTCATTGAAATAGGTGCACACATTATTCTTGGTAATACGTACCACCTTTACCTAAGACCTGGTACAGATGTTATTGAGCAAGCAGGGGGCTTACATCGCTTCATGAATTGGTATAAACCAATTTTGACGGATAGTGGTGGTTTTCAAGTGTTTAGTTTATCGGACCTCCGTGAAATATCTCCTCAAGGTGTACGGTTTCAATCGCATCTCGATGGTTCCTACCACTTTTTTACACCATCTAAAGTTATTGCCATTCAACGAAGCTTAGGGTCGGATATAATGATGGTACTCGATGAATGCACACCGTACCCGTGTGAATTCGAGTATGCACAGCAATCGAATGAACAAACTATCCAGTGGGCTTATGAGAGTAAAGAAGCTTTTGCAAAGCAACCGCCTCTCTATGATCACTCACAGGCACTGTTTGGTATTGTGCAGGGAAGTGTTTATCCTGAAATACGTATCCGTAGTGCTGTTGAATTGGTAAAGCTTGATTTCGATGGCTACGCCATTGGGGGATTAGCTGTTGGGGAACCAACAGAGACACTCTATTCAATAGTGGATGTTACTGAACCATATCTTCCCGCAAACAAGCCTCGGTATTTAATGGGAGTTGGGTTACCAGAAAATATATTGGAAGCTATTGAACGTGGCATCGACATGTTTGATTGTGTCATACCAACGCGGAATGGCAGAAATGGGATGCTCTTTACAAACCATGGTATACTCAATATAAAGAATGCTCGATACAAGTACGATTTCACACCAATTCAGGAGGGGTGTCCTTGTTACGCTTGCCAAAATTTCACTCGTGCATATATCCGCCACCTCTTTCTTTTAAAGGAAATCTTTGCTTTACAACTTGCAAGCATTCATAATTTGACATTCTTTCTGTATCTTGTACACGAAGCAAGAAATGCTATACTACAACACCGGTTCCAGCAGTGGAAACAGCAAATATTAGAAAATCTAAAAGTACAACAAGAAACCAACATTAATGAAAGGAGTTACGAGTGAATACACTAACAATACTTCTCATGGCTCAACCAGCAAATGGTTCAGCAAGTGGACCTGGATTAATAGCAAATCTAATTCTCTTTGGGTCCATTATTCTTATATTCTATTTCATGATTATTCGGCCGCAACAAAAACGCCAAAAAGAGCGTCAACATATGCTCGATAGTATGAAGAAAGGAGACAAGGTGATTACAGCCGGTGGAATTTATGGTACTATCGAAGGTATTGATGAACGTACTGTGTATGTTAAAATTGCTGAAAATGTAAAAATTAAACTTGATAAAAATTCTATCTCAGTTGTTCTCAAGGAGGATGAATCTACAACGAAGTAAGGTATGGACAATTCAATATTTCATAGAGTAGAAGAAGCTATAGAAGCATTTAGGCAAGGAGATATACTCATCGTTGTTGATGACGAAGACCGCGAGAATGAAGGCGATTTCATTCTCGCGGCAGAAAAAGTTACCCCTGAGGCAATTAACTTTTTTCTCAAAGAAGGACGGGGGGTTGTGTGTGCACCACTGAGTGCTGAACGTGCTGATGAACTACGATTGAACTCGATGGTTGATACAAATACGTCTCTCCACGAAACACCGTTTACCGTTTCTATTGATTACATTCATGGTACAACAACTGGAGTTTCAGCTGCCGATCGTGCTGCAACTGTACGTGCTCTTGCAGATCCAAATGCGAAAGCAGAAGATTTTGCACGACCAGGACACATATTTCCCCTCCGTGCTATCGAAGGCGGTGTGCTTAGAAGAGCAGGACATACCGAAGCAGCGGTCGATTTATGCAAATTAGCAGGACTCTACCCAGCTGCTGTGCTCTGTGAAATTCTCGACGATGATGGGAGTATGGCACGGCTACCTAAGCTCGAACAGATAGCGAGAAAATATAACTTAAAACTTATTTCAGTTCGAGATCTTATTGAATACCGAATGCGGCGTGAAACACTTGTTCAAAGAGTTGTTGAAACACGTCTTCCATCCAAGTATGGTACATTTCACCTCTTTGCATATAAAAGCTGTACAGATAATAAAGAACATCTTGCACTTGTGAAAGGTGATATTACTACGCCAGATCCTGTTCTTGTGCGTGTACATTCTGAGTGCCTCACAGGTGATGTATTTGGTTCACTCCGATGCGACTGTAATGCACAGCTTGTTGCTGCAATGGAGCGAATCGAGAAAGAAGGACGAGGTGTCGTTCTTTATATGCGCCAAGAAGGTCGTGGAATTGGGTTACTTAATAAATTGAAAGCGTACCACTTACAAGATCAGGGATTTGACACAGTCGAAGCAAACGAGAAATTAGGTTTTCGAGCAGACCTCCGTGATTATGGAATAGGTGCACAAATACTTCGTGATCTCGGTATACGTAAAATGCGCTTAATGACAAATAACCCTAAAAAGATTGTTGGACTTACAGGATATGGACTGGAAGTTGTCGAACGAGTACCAATCGAAATCCATCCTAACCAATTCAATGAACGGTACCTTAGAGTCAAACGCGACAAACTAGGACATATCATTTTACAGAAATTTAATAACGATACATAAGTATAACTTGCGTCTTTCAATTTTTTCTACTACTTTGTGGTAGTTAGAGAAAGCCACATTGATCGTTTACATGTGGCTATTATTTTTCGTAACCCCCTTTAGAAAGTGTGTAGCTAAAGGGATTTTTTTTCGGTTCGAGAGGGAAATACAATGGCAAATAATAATGGGAAAGTGTATCTAACACGGGAGCGTCTTGTTGAGTTGGAAAATGAACTCAAAGAATTAAAAACCACAGGCCGTGCAGAAATTGCACAAAAAATCGCAGAGGCCCGTGGGTATGGTGACTTAAGTGAAAATGCAGAATACGATGCAGCTCGTGAAGCACAACAACACCTCGAACTCCGGATTGCTAAGCTCGAAGAAATTCTTTCCCGTGCTCAGATTGTTGATGCTCACTCTCTCCCAAACGATAAAGTATATATTCTTTCTCTCGTACGACTCCAGGATCTCAAAACGAACCAAATTATCGAGTATCGATTAGTTGATCCAGAGGAGTCTGATTTTGAAAAAAATAAAATATCAATTACTTCCCCAATTGGAAAGGGACTTATGGGGAAAAAAGTAGGCGATATCGTAACAATAAAAGTACCAGCTGGTACATTACAATATAAAATTCTTGAAATTTCACACTAATACTAATCACTTCGCTAATCACAACTTTCCTCACTCTCATATATCAAAACATTCAATTCAATACTAAAAGCCTTTTCTTTTCAAAGTAAAAATGTTACATTGTCACCCTAGAACGGTGTTAGATAATATAGAACGGTTCAAAAAATCGATATGAGGTAAGGTATGGATACATTAATCGAGAAATTAACGTATTGCATTGAGCGAGGTAAGGTAAACAAAGATGCACCGTATCCACCTGATTTACGAGGACAGGAAGGAAGCGATGAATTGGCAGCCCTTGCCCTTGAAAATCATATATCACCCGATGACATTCTAGAAGCTTGTATTGAAGGAATGCAACGAGTGGGCGATAAATTTGGGAGAAATGAAGTCTTTGTGCCTGAGCTCTTAATGGCATCAAAAGCAATGTATGCAGTAATGAAACATCTCAAGCCGTATTTCGAGTCTGGTGCGATCAAGACAAAAGGAAAATTTATTATTGGGACTGTAGCTGGCGATTTACATGATATTGGAAAAAACCTTGTATCAATGGTCGTGAAAGGTAATGGTTGGGAAGTTATCGATCTCGGAATTGATGCAAAACCACAAAAGTTCATCGATGCAATAAAAAATCATCCGGATTGCACAGCAGTGGGATTGAGTGCCTTACTTACGACGACAATGATAAACATGGCAAAAACAGTAGAAGAAATAAAGAGGACATTCCCCAACACGAAAGTTATAGTTGGTGGGGCACCTGTTACAAGAGATGCAGCAATGAAAATGGGGGCTGATGCCTATGGAAAAAATCCACAAGAAGCTGTGGAGTTTTTAAGTTCAATAGCAAGGTAGAGCATAAAAGAAGGAGAAGAGAATGCATTCTATACTGCATGCATTACGTCAGAAGAAAGTACTCGTTTCGGATGGTGCGTGGGGTACTATGTTACAAAAAAGAGGGTTGCAACCAGGTGAATGTCCTGAAGTATGGAATGTTACCCATCGAGAAGATGTTGAAGCAGTTGCACGAGGATATATAAATGCTGGTTCCGATTGTATTCTTACCAATAGTTTTGGTGGTCATCCAGTGAAGTTGAAGCATTTTGGATTTGAAGAACAAGCACGAGAGCTTAACCGTATTGCAGCGGAAATTTCGCGTGAAGCAGCTGGCAACGATCATTTTGTATTGGGGTCAATGGGACCTACTGGCACACTCTTGATGATGGGCGAAATCACTGAAGGAGAAATGTATGATGGCTTTGCAATTCAGGCAGAAGCTCTTAAGATTGGCGGAGTCGATGCTATTTGTGTAGAAACAATGTCCGATCTCGAAGAAGCTACCATTGCTGTTAAAGCCGCACGTGAGGCTACAGGACTTGAGGTTTTTTGCACATTTACGTTTGAACAGACATTGAAGGGTGAATATCGTACCATGATGGGACTTGCTCCTTCAATGATTGTTCAACCATTGAAAGAAGCAGGTGCGTGTATAATCGGTACTAATTGCGGTAATGGGATGGAGCGAATGATTGATATTGTAAAAGAACTTCGTACGTGTGATTCTGAGATACCAATATTAGTTCATGCAAACGCAGGAATTCCTACCATCAAAGATGGAATTACAACATTCCCTGAAACTCCTGAAGGTATGGCTTCGTATGTCCCAACGTTGATTGTTGCTGGTGCATCGATCATAGGAGGATGTTGTGGCACAACATCAGAACATGTGAAGGCAATTGCGTATAAAATTCGAGAATACCTCTCGCAATTGAACAATAACGGTGCTTAAAAAACAACTCATTTTACCTGTGAAACAAGGAAAGGAGTAACAATGACTGATCAACAGTGGAACATACTAGTATCAGTAATCCAAGGTGAACGGGTAACACCTCTGCCAGTAGGATTCATAATCGATAGCCCATGGCTACCTAATTGGTACGGACGTACGTTCATTGATTATTTTACAAATGATCATGTATGGCTTTCAGCGAATCTGAAGGCTATCGAGACATTTCCCGAGGTCCTATTTCTCCCAGGGTTTTGGTCGGAGTATGGAATGTGTACAGAACCATCGGCTTTTGGTGTACGCTGCCATTTCCCAAAGAATGAATTCCCTTACCCGTACAAAAATATTGATTCAGCTGAAGATATTGAGGCTCTTGTTGTACCCGATCCAAGAACGGATGGGTTATTACCATTTGTTATAAATCGACTTAAACTGGCACAATCGACAATAGAAGCTTCTGGCCATAAAATACGGTTTGCTGTTGCGCGAGGTCCCCTCAACATTGCAAGTTATCTGATG
Source organism: Bacteroidota bacterium (assembly GCA_026416125.1). Classification (GTDB taxonomy): domain Bacteria; phylum Bacteroidota; class Ignavibacteria; order UBA10030; family UBA10030; genus JAOAFT01. The sequence continues at coordinate 218,945 of JAOAFT010000001.1, read as the reverse complement.
GGAACAACGGAGTTCCTCACAATGATGATGATGACACCAGAAAAGATTCATATGCTCATGCAAAAAATTACAGTATTTTTGAAGCAGTGGCTTCAGTACCAAATTGAAGCGTTCCCAACAATTGATGGCGTGTTTCTTCTCGATGATATTATTGGATTCATGGGTGAAGCAGAATTCCGAGAATTTGGCTTACCATATTTCAAAGAGTTGTATAGCATACCGGTAACTGTCAAGTTTCTCCACAACGATGCACCATGTCGTGTGTGTGCACCTCTCCTACCAGAAATGGGTGTTAACCTCTTCAACATGGGGTTTGATATCACATTGAATGAGCTCAAGGAACTAACCAGAAACAAGGTAACGCTAGTTGGGAATCTACCACCTCGTGATGTTCTTGCTGCAGCATCACCTGAATCTGTCTACCAAGCAACGCAAACAATGTTGAAAGAATTACGAGATAGTACTCATCTTATTATTTCATGTGGTGGTGGAATGCCTCCAGGAGTTACAACTGAAAATATTCGGGCATTTATAAAAGCGGTGAATGAATACATTCCATAGAATTGCTAACGTTTTATTAATGAAGAAATAAATCAGCTAAATATCGGCTAGGACTTTATGGAGGTAAGGTCCCTGTGAAAATTCAATGTATTGGTACTACTAATATCACTTGTAAAGTAAAGCCAACGATGAAGCAGAAAGTATTCATCAGTTTTCTCATTAGTGTTTTTTTAAATGGCAATGGCTTTTCACAACACAGCCAAACTATTCGCGAGGCTCTTACACGCGTAGCAGATCGAATTCTTACCGAATCTTCGTTTCATATTCTTAATGAACAAACGAAAGTTCCGTATACAATTTACGACACAATTCATGACACAGCGCATATTACATTAGCAAGCCCTCACAACGACTGGCGTTACTGGAATGGTGTACTAACGATTGCTATGATTCGACTCGCTGAACAGACAAAAGAACAGCGATATAAGGAATTTGCTCTCAAAAATATAACCTTTATGTTCAATGCTGTACAATATTTTCAAAAACGCTACCGAAATGAAAATAAGTGGGCCTATCCACTTGCTCAGTACTTTGTGATGGAAGAACTTGATGATTGTGGTGCAATGGGGGCAGCAGTTTTGGAAGTTTATAAAAACGAGCAACAGCCTCGTTATTGGCACTATATCGAACGTGCAGCTGAACACATCCTCCAAAAACAAACACGATTACAAGATGGAACTTTTGTTCGCTCATTCCCAGTACGGTGGACACTTTGGGCTGATGACCTTTATATGAGTGTCGTCTTTCTTGCACGCATGGGGGAGTATACTCGAAAACAAATCTACTTTCATACTGCAGTTCAGCAAGTCATCAACTTCCATAAATATCTCACCTGTAGTGATGGTGTTATGGTTCATAATTGGTATTCTGATACCAATCAGAAAGGAGTTGCAAAGTGGGGGCGTGCAAATGGATGGGCACTCCTTGCACAAATCGATTTGCTTGAACGATTACCGCGTAAACATCCTATGTACAAAGAACTAGTACATCTTTTTCGAATGCATGTTTATGGAATTATTCGATACCAAGGTCCGAATGGTTTGTGGCATCAACTCATCGATAAAATGGACTCCTACGAAGAAACATCTTGTTCGGCTATGTTTACGTACACTATTGCAAAAGCGATAACACTTGGAATTATTCCAAAACGGTATTCGTCTGTTGCCTATCGTGGATGGGAAGGTATTGCAACAAAAATAGCAAACGATGGTACGGTACATGGTGTGTGCACTGGTACAGTGGTAAGTGATAATCTTGTTGATTACTATCGGCGTCCAACACCATTGAACGATGTTCATGGTCTCGGTACTGTACTGTTAGCGGGGTATGGTATTCTGGAAATGATAGAGAAAGGAAAGGAACGATAAGAGTACAATGGACAATAAAATCTACGAATTAACAGCCAAAGCATATTCACAAGGGAAACGACTCGTTGCACCGTTAGTTGGTTTTCCTGGATTGAATATATACAAGACAACAATTAAAATAGCACAGCAAAATTTCAGTGAACATCTGAAAGTTCTTCAAGCAATTGAGCAAACGTTCCACCCCGATGTGATATTCCCGCTAATGGATCTTTCAGTTGAGGCAAATGCTCTCGGTCAGTATACTGTTTTCCCAATTGATGACTCGGCTACCGTGGAGCAGCAAGTTCTGTTTACCACCGATGATGTTGAGAATATACGAGCTATCTCAATAGCTACTGATTCTCGTGCTCTAGGCTACATAAACACTGTAGCGTTGATGAAAAAAACATTACCACCAGATCGTATTGTTGGTTGTTACATTACAGGGCCATATACACTCGTTGGACTACTCATTGGCGCTGATGTTGCTGCAGCAAATACTATTCTCAACCCGGAGATGATGCATCGATATTGTACACTTGCTGCTGAAAAAATTGTGGAATATGCAAAAGAATTTGTACACGCTGGTGCTGATGTTGTATGTGTCTTAGAACCAAGTGGTGTTATGTTAGGGCCAGAGCAATTTAAAGAATTTTCTGCTCGCTATATTCTCGATATCCATGAAGCGATTGGAAAACATATACCAATGATTTACCACGTGTGCGGTAATTCTATGCATGTAATCCCTGTCATGTGCGATGCAGGGGTGCAAGCAATCAGTATCGATTCAGCTGAGGCAGGTGTTGATCTGCGTATTGTTGCAGAATCAATCCCGCAGGATATAGTTATTATAGGGAACCTTAATCCAACCGGTACGATTCTCAATGGTACACCAGATGAAGTACGTGCTGAAGTAAAAAATCTCCTCGAGTTAATGAAACCATTCCCGAATTACATTCTAAGTACAGGTTGTGATTTACCTAAGCAGGTCCCAATTGACAATATTCGAGCATTCATAGAAGCAGGGCGTGAATAATAGAGTTGGTTACTACCATTATAGAAAAATGATTTAAAGGATACATACAATGCGGTACGTTTTAATGTATCTCATGAGTGTTTTTCTCGTTTCGCGTGCATCAGCACAACAAGTAGAACGCCGTGAGCGAGCAGTATTCATTGAACGACGGAGAGAATTTTATGATTCAATGAAAACAACACTCGATAAATTCTATGAAAAAAAGAGAGAGCCACAAAAAGAACTCATCGTTGATTTCTCATCGTTCAACCCACCAAAGGAGAGTGCTGAATTTGTTACGTATTGGCATAATCCACCGGCCTCGCAAGGGATTTCAGGTATGTGTTGGTGTTTCTCAACAACATCGTTTTTCGAATCTGAGATCTACAGGCTATCAAAGCGGGTTTTAAAACTTTCCGAGCTTTACACTGTTTATTGGGAGTATGTTGAAAAAGCCAAAGGGTATGTTCGTGCTCGAGGGAATCAAGAATTTGGGGAGGGGTCTGAATGCGATGCCGTTATTCGCGTGTGGAAAAAATATGGGATAGTACCAGCAAATGCATACACAGGTATTAAACATGGACAACCATTTCATGATCATCGAGCACTCTTTGCTGAACTTTCCACATTTCTCCATTCTATCAAACAAACTGGAACATGGAATGAAGAACTAGTTGAACAAACAGTACGTTCTATACTTAATGAACACCTTGGGGAACCTCCCAAGATGGTAGTTGTTGATGGGGCCTCGTATACACCAAAGGAGTACCTCGAAAAGGTTGTTCGTTTAAACCTCGACGATTACATACAACTAACATCGTTTGCTGATAGATCATATTATGAATGGACAGTTTTTGATGTACCTGATAATTGGTGGTTTAGTAGAGATTATTTCAATGTACCTTTCAGTGAGTTTGTTAGTTCGATCAAACGAGCTCTTCGTTCTGGATACACAGTCGTTTTAGGTGGAGACGTATCCGAACCAGGGATTTATGGGAAAGCTGGAATAGCTGTTATACCAACATTCGATATTCCTCCTCAGTACATCGATGAGTACGCACGTATTTATAGGTTTCGCAATGGAACAACAGGTGATGATCATGGAGTTCATTGTGTTGGGTATACCATCAGAGATGGTACAGAGTGGTATCTTATCAAAGACTCGGGTGCAGGATCGAGGGATAATACGCATCCAGGATATTTCTATTTCCATGAAGATTATGTTAAATTAAAAATGCTTACAGTACTTGTCCATAAAAGCGCTATTCCTGATATCGTAACCAAAATCCCTAAGAATTAGATTCCACACCATAATCAAAACTTGAGAGGGTACAAATGAGAAGTGCCTATACAGCTTTGGTCCTATTTCTAGCACTGAATACGTTATACAGCCAGCAAAACATTCAATATCCGTTTCAAGACTACACGCTCCCTATTGAAACGAGGGTAAATGATTTAATTGCTCGATTAACACTTGAAGAAAAGGTTTCGCAAATGGTACATGCTGCACGATCTATCGAACGTCTTGGAATACCAGAGTATAACTGGTGGAACGAGGGATTACACGGGGTTGCGTTCTCAGGAATTGCAACGGTATTCCCTCAAGCAATTGGTTTAGCAGCAACATGGGATGATAGTTTGATGTTCAGAGTTGCCAGTGTAATTGGTACCGAATTCCGAGCGAAGTTCAACGACTACCAATCTCGTGGTGAGCGTGGAATATTTCAAGGATTAACTGTATGGTCGCCTAACATCAATATTTTTCGTGATCCACGATGGGGAAGAGGACAAGAAACGTATGGTGAGGATCCATATTTAACGTCGAGAATGGCAGTAGCATTTATTAAAGGAATGCAAGGAACACATCCGAAATATTTCCGTGTTATTTGCACTCCGAAACATTATATCGTGCATAGCGGTCCAGAAGCGGATAGACACTACTTTAACGCTATTACTACATATCGTGACTTTATTGAGACATACTCGCCTGCATTCAAAGCGTGCATTGTAGAAGGAGGAGCATACTCTGTAATGTGTGCATATCAACGATACCTCGATATTCCATGCTGTGCCAGCCACTTTTTACTTACGCATCTCCTTCGTGAAAAGTGGAAATTTCAGGGTTATGTTGTTTCGGATTGTGGTGCAATAAACGATATTTATATGCATCATCAGTACGTAAAAACACCCGTAGAAGCAGCAGCAGTTGCTGTGAAAGCTGGATGTGATCTTGAGTGCGGTGATGTTTATTATAGCCTTCTTAATGCTGTACAACAAGGGCTAATTAGTGAGAAGGATATTGACACTGCTCTTAAGCGTTTATTCACTGCACGGATGAAGCTTGGTATGTTTGATCCGCCTGAGCTTGTTCCATACTCAAAAATTTCAGTATCTGAAATCAATAAGCCAGAACATCGAGCACTTGCCTTGGAAGCCGCACGGAAATCCATTGTGCTACTGAAGAATAGGAAGAACATCCTTCCCTTCTCAACAAACATCAAGACAATCGGTGTAATTGGTCCAAATGCAGATGTTGTGGAGGTGCTATACGGAAATTACCATGGAATAGCAGCATATCCAATTACTCCGTTACAAGGAATTAAAAATAGAGCGCCCAAAGGAGTAAAAATACTTTTTGAACAAGGTTCGAATATACTTGACGATACCGTAATATTTAGTCCTCTCTCAAAAGAGTGGGTAACAACAATCGATGGTCAATCAAAAGGATTTACAGCGGAATATTACTCGAATGTTACACTTGATGGGAAGCCTTTTTTAATTCGTACAGATACCACAATCTTTTTTGATTTTCTTTCTTCACCCCCTGTTCCACATTTGTCTACGCACTTTTCTGTTCGTTGGAGTGGGTGGCTTACTCCTCCTAATACAGGGACGTACCATTTTCAGTTTATGGGCGATGATGGATTTCGGGTTTTCATTGATGATTCTCTCATTATCGAGAAGTGGAAAGACCAAGCAACAACAATTGAGAGAGCAACATATAACTTTACAAGAGGAAGAAAGTACAAAGTGCGAGTTGAATACTACCAACAACGAGGAGCTGCAATCGCTAAACTTCAATGGGGCCGAGTAGGTGACGATCAATTACCAAAAATTGCCCAGCTCATACAACAATCTGATGTTATTGTCTACGTTGGAGGTATTGCACCGTGGTACGAGGGTGAAGAAATGCCTGTTATTGCCGAGGGATTTTTCAAAGGGGATCGAACAACATTAGATTTACCAAAGGTGCAAGAAAAAATACTACGGTATATTCACACATTCAAAAAACCAATTGTTTTAGTTCTTATGAATGGGGGTGCACTCTCTATAAACTGGGCTCATGATAATGTCGATGCAATTCTCGAAGCATGGTACCCAGGTGAACAAGGTGGAAATGCCATCGCCGATGTACTCTTTGGTAAGTATAATCCAGCAGGGCGCTTGCCAGTCACATTCTATAGTTCTGTGAACGATTTACCACCATTTGAAGAATATGCAATGAAAGGAAGAACATATAAGTACTTTGCAGGCAACCCACTCTATGAGTTTGGGTATGGACTCAGCTATACGACGTTTAAGTATTCGAATTTGAAAATACCATCAACACTGAGAACAAATGACACAGCCACCATAAGCGTTGAGGTGGAAAATACTGGTGCGATGGATGGAGAAGAAGTTGTACAACTTTACATTCAACATCAAACAGTGAAATACCATGTGCCTAGGTATACATTGCAAGGATTCAAGCGTCTATGGTTACGAAGGGGTGAAAAGAAGAAAATTGAGTTTACAATAACACCGGAAACAATTTCACTTGTTCGTGAGGATGGTGCACGAATTGTTGATCATGGGAAAGTTCGGTTCTATGTTGGAGGTATGCAGCCGTCTTCGAATGCACTAGCTCATTCATCGGTGATGATGAAAGAGATAGAAGTACAAGGACCGCTTGTTATAATAGAATAGGACGAGGTAGAACAGCTTCTTAGTATGCTTAAATAAATGACTATTGGTGAATTCAGAGAAGTTCGTTAAGAAGGGATAATACCTGAGAGGGTGAATAAGGTTTCTGGATAAAACCAAGTATACCACTCTGCAGCATTTTTTGTTTTTCGGATGGTTCGAAATACCCACTGGCAATAACCATTTTGATACCAGGGTTTAGTTTTTGTAATTCCTGGAAAAATTCAAAACCATTCATTTTGGGTAATCCTAAATCAGAAAATACAAGGTCAATTTCATTGCTCCGCTCTCGATAAATTTCAAGAGCAACTTTACCATTCTCTGCAGTTAATGGGGAGTACCCGCCCCCAATTAGAATCTCACAAAGAATATCGCGCAATGGCTCTTCATCTTCTACGACAAGGATTGTTGAAGCACGCTTCGATAGAATTCCTGAATGTTCTGAGGAATGTGAAGCTTTGGTATCATCTTCATGCATAGCATCATTGAGTGTAGGTAAAAAAATTGAAAACGCTGTTCCTTTACCCGGGGTACTTTTTACATCAATGAATCCATTATGTGTCGATACTATTCCGTATACTACCGCTAATCCTAAGCCAGTACCTTTACCAACTTCTTTCGTTGTGAAAAATGGTTCAAAGATTCGTTGTAGTGTATGAGAATCCATTCCAATTCCTGTATCTTCAATAGTTATTTTCAAGTATGTAGATTGTTGTGCTTTTGGAAATACCTGGATCATTTCATCATAAGGAATAACTTTGGTCATGAATGTGAGTATACCTCCTTTTGGCATTGCATCCCGAGCATTAATAGCAACATTCAGTAGCGCTTGGTGCAACTGTGTATGATTCCCGAGTACTTTTGGTATTGGTGTGGCGAGCTCTTCATAGAATTCAATAGTACGTGGGAAAGTTTCACGCAACATTTTTACTAACTCATCAATGAGTGAATTTACATGAATCGGTTTAAAATCTGGATGAGTTTTTCGCGCAAATGTTAAAATTTGATCAACGAGTTTAGCAGCACGTTCAACCGATGATTTTATGATGCTCGTTGCTTTCTCTCTCTGTTCTTTATCTTCCCATTTGAGAATTAAACGGTCAGTATAAGCGCCAATAATGTTTAGTATATTGTTGAAATCATGAGCAATGCCTCCTGCTAGAGTTCCGAGACTTTCAAGCTTTTGTGCTTCTGCGAGTTGATGTGCGAGTATCTTTTGAGTTGTGATGTCTTGAAGTGTGAAAATGATATTTGATTGTTGTTGTTCTTGATCAATGAGGGTGAGGGATATAATAACATTTAAAATTGTTTTATCCTTTCGTTGTATACGTGATTCGATTGTAGCGATTTCTGTCCGCAGAACTTTCTGCCGAATTGCATCGAGGATTAAATGGTATTCAGAACTTGAAGGGAATAAAGCGGTTAATTCTAGAGTAAGTAATTCATCCTGAGTATAACCAGTGAGTTCACAGAAACGTTCGTTAACTGTTACGAAACGATTGCTTGCCAATACACCTATTCCTATTGGCGAAGCTTTGAAAATGCTATGTAATTCACGCTCTCGTTTTCGCAACGATTCTTCTGTTCGTACTATGGTTGTGTAAAGGATTGAATTTTGGATGCCAAACGCTACTGTATTGGCAAGTGTTTCGAGAAAGCGTGAATTTGCTTCAAAGTCGTACTCAGTACGACGTGCTAACCCAAGTACACCTACGATAGTGCTTCCAACGATAAGTGGAATAGCGGCAAAAGAAATAATCCCTGCTTGTTTACATTCTTCCCATGTACACCGATTGTCGTGAAAAATATTCCTTGAGTAAATAGGGATGCGTTCACGGACTGCTAATCCACAAATACATGCACCTACTTTATGAATTGGGAATTGCGATGCTAGCTTTTCAGCTTCAAGCTCTGGTACTATCTTGGTGAGCTTTAGTTCAAACCCTTCTTTAAGGAAAAGCAGTACTAGCTCAGCATTTGATGCTTCCAATATTCCAGTCGTTGCATAATCAATGACCTTTTCTAGAGTCAGCGATGAGTTTACCTTTTGCTCCAGTGTGTGAATAATTGTTAACTCGCGTGTGTAACGAAGGTTACTTTCTTCTATGTGTTTCCGTTTTGTACTATCAATTGATACTACAAGAAAGTGTGAGGATGATTTACCATGTGTATAGAGTAACCGAACAGATGATTCGACCCAGCGAATTGATGAATCATGATGGATGCAACGGTACTCAAGTGTTGCATAGTTCGGATATTTTTCTGTTAGGATGGTGAGAAAGAAATTTTTTACAGCATCTCGGTCGATGTGGTGAACATAGTCTGTGATGATGGCCCCCTTTAGTTGTGCTGGTGTCAATCCTAGAATATCTGCAAATGCAGCATTTGTTTGAATGATACGATAGTCGGTATCAATCATTGCTACACCAGCTGGTGCATCTGTAAAAATTTGTCGAAAGCGTTCTTCACTTTCTTGAAGTTGTGTAGTTTGTTTTTGCACGAGTTGTTGAAGTGAGCGGTTCCAAATCAACGACAGAATAGTAATTAAGAGCAGCAACAGTCCTACCGCAGTAAATACTTTCCATGGGACACTCGACCACCAATCAATGTCAACTTGAAGCCCCAGCCACTTGTTGAGTATTTCGTCTTTTCGTTTTTGTGGTATTGCATTGATTGCTTTATTAAGAATACTTTGAAAAATATGCCAATCGGGTCGTATACCGATTGCAATTGGAACTCGTTCTGAATAGTCCGTTGCTACTTTGAGATTGGCAAGATCATGTTTCGTTATTAGGTATACTGCTGAGGCAAGGTTAAGAATTGCGGCATCTGCTCTTCCAAATGAAACTTCAAAGAGTGATTCTAATCCAGAATTAACAAGCAAAAGGTGGACATCCGGGACATCGTTTTGAACCCTTGAGTGAACAACGGACGCACGAGTTACAGCAAGTGTTTTACCACGTAGATCAGATATTGAAGAAATTGTAGTGTCGTTTTTACGAACAACAATAACATTTTGCAGGTAGATAAGTGGTTGAGAAAAAAGCATGAATTGTTTCCTCTCCTCACTGATGACAAGTGCGGGAAGTACATCAGTTTCATTTTTCTTAAAGCCTTCATAAATCTCTGCTTGGTTTGAGTATCGTACAATTGTATATTTAATGTTGAGGAGGTTTGCCACTTCTCGCAAAATATCACCTGCAACACCGCTATGGAGTGTGTCGCCCTCTAAAAAATCAACTGGTGGAAAGTTAGGGTTCGGTGAAATTCTAATTGTATGATGGTTGCGAAGCCATTGGAGTTCTTCGTCAGTAAAATGGGGAGTTTGTACGTTGTACTGTGTCCAAAAATATAGCGTAATACCAAAAAATATAAGGATAAACGATAAAGAGATGTAAAAAACCTTTGTTTTCTTCATGAAGGAGTACAACACAAGATTGCACGTAATATTTTTAGTATAAATCTATGGAGATCCACGGACATTCACAAATACTAAAAGTAAGCAATGGATTATAGGTATGAAATAATACCAGGAGACACATTAAAATGAAAAAGCCCACTTTCTTTCTGGGCTCTGAGTTATTAGCTCCGCGGGTAGGACTCGAACCTACAACCCTCCGGTTAACAGCCGGATGCTCCACCATTGAGCTACCGCGGAGTATTTTATAAAATCTAAAGAAAATATATTGTCAAATCGTACAAAAATCAAGCTCCATTACAGAAAAAATACCCAATGAGTGATAACGGACTCTGTGGTTTTTCAAAACTGTTTTCTTGATTATCACTTTTGTTTTGAGTATTATTTTACGTAGAAGAAAAAGGGTGCATGAAATATGACAAAAACGAAAGTAATAGTGTTATTCCTTATCATAGTTTCTTATAGTTGTGTAGGGCAATTTAAAACACAAGTACGTGAACAACAGTCCTCGATCACCGCTATTACTCGACAAAATACTTCTGGCTTGATTTTCGGCTTGTTCGATCCAAGTAAGCTTTTTATGCGCCAGACATATACTCTTAGTTACACTGCTGGTAATGGTCACGGCTATTCACTCGGAGTATATACGAATAGTTTAGTTTATAAAATATCTGATCCACTTGCATTGCAATTTGATATAAGCCTTGTGCACTCACCGTATAGTTCTCCTGCTATAGAACCGATGACACGATCACTGATTGGATTACACCTTACGAGAGCACAGCTTACCTATCAACCAACCAAATCGTTTTCATTGTACCTTCAATATCACCAATCTCCAATCTACATGGGAAACCTTTTTACACCGTTTGATGATTTTTCTCTGTTCCCTTCAGTGCAACAAAAGGAGGAAGAACGCTAACCGATGTTGTATCAACAAGTCGTTAGTGTTTCCTTTCATCATCACACAATTGTGATACAAGGGAAAATAGACCTTACCACTAGTGTTTCGTAGATGAGTGCTACGAGTAGAAATACCTTTTCCATCACGAAAAGAGCTATTATTTTTTTTATTCTATTATGTTTTGGTGTGTTAGGAATTGTTTATATTTTTCAGGATGGCATGGAAAAAGAAGAGGCCATCAAACAACTGAATGTCATTGATGCACGTACAGCTACTGAAGTAGAAATACTCGATGCCACAGGATCGACACGAAAGGTTTTCGATATTGTGCAACTTTTACGTGAACATGGGTATGATGTTGTTGAGTTACGTCGATCGGCGAACGGCACATTAGAGATGTCATGTATCGTTGTCTACAATGAGTCAAAAAAGGTTGAAGCCAAGAAAATAGCACATTTGCTTTCAATTGAATCAAAACGCATAGCAGTGAAACCAGATTCAAAAGCTATGCTCGACATTTCAATTTTACTTGGTACTGACATTCTAAAAAGTAATCGTTAAGGAGGATCTCTTTGAAGTCGCGATCGTTAGCAAAACGAATTGCTGAGCTAATGCTTTCCAAAAAGGCATCGGACGTCGTTATACTCGATGTTCGAAAGCTAACATCAATTACAGATTACTTTATCATATGTTCAGCAGATTCCGATACACAAGTGAAAGCCATTGCAGATGCAATAGAAGATGGATTAGAAAAAGAAGGTGTACCACTCTATAACAGTGAAGGTCGTCAAGCACTCTTATGGGTTGTGATGGATTACATTGATGTTGTCGCACATATTTTCTACCAAGAAACACGTACCTTTTACAACTTAGAACGGCTCTGGGCAGATGCAAAAAAAACACATGTCTATGATAAACCATGCCAGCCTAATAAACGGAAAACAAAGTCGGTGGAAGCATGACAATGGTTGAATACGTACGCCAAGCACTTCTAAGTGCTCTTGAAAAGACCATGTATCACCACAGTGATTTACTAACTTTCGAAAAACCGAAGCTTGCAGTTCACGGTGATCTCACAACAAATATTGCTATGATTCTTGGACGCTTACTTAAAAAAAACCCGAGATCCATCGCTCAAGAGCTTATCACAGTATCTCATTTTGACCATTCAATAGTAAAAAAAGTAGAAATTGCAGGGCCGGGATTTATAAACTTTACGTTCACAGATGAGTTTATTTGTGATCAGTTGAAGACGGTACTCGATGAAGGTCAACTCTTTGGACGGAGTGGGTATGGGAAGGGGAAAAAGGCGCAAGTTGAGTACGTAAGCGCAAATCCAACAGGACCTTTGAGTGTAGGTCACGGAAGGCAAGCAGCTATAGGAGATACAATCGCAAACCTTCTTCAATGGATTGGGTACGATGTAACACGAGAATACTACTATAATAATGCTGGTCGACAGATGCGACTGTTAGCCGAATCAACATATGCACGATACAGGCAATTATATGACCCTTCTTTCCCATTTCCGGAAGATGGTTATCAAGGAGATTATATACGAGAGATTGCAGAACTCCTAAAGGGAGAGCATGGTGATGCACTACTCAATGCACCGCTTGAGGATGCACTTACAACATGCAAGGTGTACGCTGAGTATAGATTGTTTGAAGCAATACGTTCTGTTCTTGCTAAGATGAGGGTTTATCATGACGTATTTTACAATGAAGATTCACTTTATTCAAGTGGTAAAATTCAGGAAGTTATTGAAGAGTTTAAGAAAAAGAATTTAGTGTATGAAAAAGATGGAGCTCTATGGCTCAAAACAACTGAACTTGGATTGGAACAAGATCGTGTCATTGTGAAATCAACTGGTGAGCCAACATACCGATTGCCAGATATTGCATATCATCGTGAAAAATTTAAGAGGGGTTTCGATTTGATTGTTGATGTGTTTGGTGCCGACCATATTGCAACAATTCCAGATGTACTCGCTGCTGTAAAAGCACTGGGATATGATGTTGAAAAAGTAAAAGTAGTAATCCATCAGTTTGTTACACTTATGCGAGATGGTGAACAAGTTAAGATGTCGAAAAGGCTCGCAAACTTTGTAACGCTTGATGAACTCATTGAAGAGGTCGGACCAGATGCAGTACGATTTTTCTTTATAATGCGATCAAACTCGAGTCATCTTGAATTTGACTTGAATTTGGCGAAAGAACAATCTGAAAAAAATCCTGTGTACTATATTCAGTATGCACACGCTCGTATAGCGAGTATAATTCGTTTTGCAGAGCGTGAAGGAATTCAAACGAAAAACACTGTTGTTAATTACCGTTTATTGAAGCAACCAACAGAACAGGATCTAATCAAATTACTTATCGATTTTCCACACGTTGTTGAATCAACAGCATTAGCATTTGAACCTCATCATCTTTCAACTTATTTACATGATGTTGCAGAAGCATTCCATAAATTTTACCATGAGTCTCGTGTTATAATCGACGATATAGATTTATCAAGAGCACGTTTAGCCTTATGTCAAGCTGCGAAAACGGTGATTGCAAATGGGTGTTCAATACTCGGTATTACTGCTCCTGAACAAATGTGAATTGTTGACAAAAAACAGAAAAAGTATCATATTGTAAAAAACATTTGAAGGAAATATAGCCACCGTCATTGTTACCGCTTTTGTGCTTCGCAAACTCAAAAGCATGTGAAGCTCACATCTGCGTTCAGAGAAGAGCTTCAGCAGAAGAATCCCCTTACTCGTAAAATAACTTAACTGGAAAGGGAGTAGTATGCAATTTCGCGAAGGTTCAATTGAAGGTGTTATTGTAAAGGAATACAAGAAGTATTCTGATCATCGTGGATGGCTTGTAGAATTGTATCGTCAAGATGAACTTCCGCTGGAACAATATCCCGTAATGGCATATGTGTCTGCAACCCATCCTGGTGTTGCACGGGGTCCGCATGAACATGTAGACCAAACAGATTTCTTCGGATTTTTAGGACCTTCTACATTTCGAGTATATTTGTGGGATACTCGTACAGAGTCTCCAACCTTTGGAAATAAGATGGTCCTTGAGGTTGGAGAAAGTAATCCTGTGGCAATTATTGTTCCTCCGGGTGTAGTACATGCATATCGAAATGTTGGTGGGGTCGATGGGTGGGTTTTTAACGCACCAAACCGCTTATATGCAGGGAAGGGAAAGCAAGAGAAAGTTGACGAAATACGGCACGAAGACAATATCAATTCACCATTTATCTTGGATTAAACTATGAATATACTAGTTACTGGTGGGGCTGGATTTATAGGTAGCAATTTTATTCGCTACATGCTTTCAAAGTATCCAACATATAAAATAGTTAATGTTGATAAGCTTACCTACGCTGGCAACTTGGAAAATCTAAAGGATGTCTGCGATAATGTTCACTATCACTTTGAAAAAATAGACATTTGTGATCGTGAAAAGATCGAACGTTGTATTGATCATTATGGTGTTGATGTTATTATCAACTTTGCTGCTGAATCCCATGTCGATAGAAGTATTCTTGGAGCATCAGAATTTGTACAAACAAATATTGTAGGAACGAGTGTATTACTTGATGTTGCAAAGGGAAAGAACATTCAACGATTTGTTCAAATATCGACAGATGAAGTTTATGGGTCACTTGGACCAACTGGATACTTTACCGAAGAAACTCCTCTTCATCCAAATAGTCCTTATTCTGCTAGTAAAGCAGCTGCTGATATGCTTGCACTCGCCTACCATCATACCCACAAGCTTCCAGTTCTCATTACACGGTGTTCAAATAATTATGGACCGTATCAGTTTCCGGAAAAGTTAATTCCTCTTATGATAGCAAATGCACTCGATGGCAAACCCTTACCTGTATATGGTGATGGTCAAAATGTTCGTGACTGGCTCCACGTTCATGATCATTGTTCTGCAATTGACGTTGTGCTCCACAATGGAATTGTAGGGGAAGTGTATAACATTGGTGGTAATAATGAAAAGAAGAATATTGAAATTGTGAAGCTGATACTTCACTATCTCGGTAAACCAGAGGCACTTATAACGTTTGTAAAAGATAGACCAGGCCACGATCGTAGGTACGCTATCGATTCGTCGAAAATACGGAAACAACTGGGATGGAAGCCAAGGTATACTTTTGAGCAAGGTATTCGGGAAACTATAGAATGGTACATTGCAAACCAGGACTGGTGGAGAAGAATAATTTCTGGAGAATATAAAGAGTACTACCGGCAAATGTACGTGTATCGATGAATTGTGTTGAGAGGAGAATACAATGAAACGGAAGATAATAGTATTGAGTGCAGCAATGATTTTTTTTGCCTTCTGTGATTTGCAAGTAACCATTTCACAAACGATGGACATTCGTGATAAAAATACCACAATTCAGTCAATAAGTGTTACAATCGGAGGAAATTTTATTGTTAATGGGACATTTCCAGCATCACCAACTGAACGTGTTGATCAATTTATTACGCGAATTTGTTTAGAAATCGCAAAATCTCAGAATACGAAACTGTTTGATGTTATAGAAGTACTAAAATCGTATCCCAATAGAGGAATTACACTTGTACGTTCCAATGGAGAGAAAATAAATGTTGACTTAGCAAAGTACCGACTTACAGGAAATTTCCAATTCAATCCATATGTACGCAATGAGGATATCATCATTTTTCCACAGAAAGATAAAAATGATATTATTGCTGTAACAGGTGCAGTGAATAAACAAATAGAGTTTGAATTTTGTGAAGGAGACAAAATCGAAGATGCATTACTCTTTGCACAAGGGCTTAATCCATTGTATGAAAAAGTTACTCATATAGAAATATATCGTTTAACATACGAAGGCAAATTCGATACAGTACTTACTCTCCCTCTTGAGTTATCATATCCATTGAAAAGAGGTGATAGGATCAAATTTGTAAGTAATGAACCAAGAAGACGAAATTATCGAGCTTATGTTGATGGAGAAGTTTATCAACCTGGGTGGGTCTATCTCCCCGAAGATGGGTTACCATTAAAAAAAGTATTATCTCAAGTAGGGGGTGTACGAGATGTAGCTGATTTATCAAGAACAGAGATAATTCGTGGTGGTGGAGTTCACCAGTCGGTTTATTACGGGCAAGAATTTGAAAAATTGTTAATGCAAAGGATGTCAGTTATTAAAGATGTAGATTCTGTAACATTTCTTATTGATAATACATTACGTATTCAGCGTGGTGCACTTGCAAAAAGTTTAACAGAGTTGCAAACAAGCAATGAACAAACACAAGAGATCATAATTCGAGATGGCGATTATATATACATTCCACGAAAAATCGATTATGTTTATGTGTTTGGCCAAGTGAATAATTTTGGATACATCCCGTATATCGCAGGGAAGGATTATCGGTACTATATTGTTCAAGCTGGTGGGCTAGGAGAAACAGCAAAAAATGAAGTATATGTTATAAAAAACCGATCCAGAGCATGGTACCTTGCAACAGAAAAACATGTGGAAATAGAACCTGGAGATTTTATATGGGTACCCAAAAAGCCTATTCAAGATTTTGACTATTACTTGCAGCGAATAGGATACATTGGAAGTATCGTAACTGGTCTTATAACTGTGATTGTTTTAATAATTCAAGTTACGAAAAATTGAATGGATAATCTCAGAGCTACAGTAGGAAAGTAAGGAGCGAAAAGATGGGAGATGGAGAATTGGAAAGCAACAAAGAGTTGCTAGAAAAAAAGAAATTTACCATATATGACTACTTTCTCATTTTATTTGAATATAGATTTTTTTTCATCGTTAACACTATAGTTCTCGTAATAATTGCTGTTATCATAAGTCTAGTGTTACCTAAATGGTACAAAGCGAGTACTTCAGTCTTGCAACCCAAAGAACAGTTAATTAGTTCACTTTCAATGAGTAGCTCAGTAAGTAGAGGATTATCGTTGCAACGCCTTACAAGTTCAAATCAAATGGCGAATCCGTATAATTACCTTGCTATTTTAAAAAGTCGTTCTGTATTCGAAGCAGTAATAAATAAGTTTGATTTAATCGATGTATATAATATTAAGTCTGGATTTATAGAAGATGCAATTAAAGAACTTGAAGGGAATGTAAATTTTGAAATACAGAATGAGGAATATCTCCTTATTGAAGTGTATGATAAAGACCCTGTTAGAGCTGCTGATATTGCGAATTACTTTGTTGAATTGTTAAATGCAAAGAGTGTTCAATTGTTTACTCAAGAAGCGAAGGAAAATAGAGTTTTTTTGGAGAACAGACTTGCTAAAATACATAGTGAACTAAAAGTATTGGAAGATTCAATAAAATATTTTCAACTAAAAGAAAAAATATATTTGGGAACTTTGACAAATGAATCAGGAATAGCTAGAATAGCAGAGCTCTATGCTTTGCGTACAAAAAAGGAAATTGAGCTAGGTATCTTAGAAAAAACACTAGGTACTAATAATCCAACAGTTGTACAACAAAAACTCGAACTACGTGAACTTGAGAATAAACTGTCCATATTCCCAGAGATTAGCGTTATTGCACTTCGTTTATACAGAGATTATATGATATGTCAAAAAACACTTGAGTACCTAACACCGATGTATGAACAGGCAAAAGTAGATGAACAAAAAACAATCCCGGCTATTTTAGTACTTGATAAAGCTAAACCACCACAAAAAAAAGCAAAACCTAAAAGAATTTACATTGTATTAAGTGCTGTAGTATTAAGTGTAGTAATGTGGTTATTAGTTGCTGTCAAAAAAATGTATGTGTTGGACTTGCAGTATAATAACTCTTTAGAGTACACCAAGTATCAACAATTAAAAATTGTGTTAAGGAATATTTTTCAAAAGCGTATTCAAAAAAATGTTTAGGGAAAGTAATATTATTGATATAAATAATTTTATTCTTGTACTTCTAGCACAAGTCATTGTTCTCTTAGCTTTATTTGTATTTAACGATACCATTTTTGTTCTTGGTGTAATATTGGTATTATTTTACTTTTTCTGTATTAGTATTCTCCCTACCTCATTTTTTATTTTCGTCGCTCTCATTACATTTGCAATTCCATCAGAGATAATCGCGAAAAAGTTTATACTTAATGTTGGGGTTAACTTGTATGCGATGGATTTCTTGTTTATTGGGGCAATGTTTGTTGCTTTTCTGTATTGGATCATGAGATATGGAAACACTACCCAGTGTATAATAACGAAAAATGTAACACTGTTTATATTATCGATACCATTTTTTATAGTGCTAAGTATAACTCAGGGAAACCAATTGAAAAATATCTTTGCTGACGCGCGATTGTTTCTCTATTATAGCTCTTTTTTTTTAGCAATATTTTTTATTCGATCAAAAAAGGATGTACATACTATACTATGGTCAATGCTGATCCTAGGTACGATTGGAGCTCTACCAAGGATTGTTGAATCTTTATCAACTAGGCAATATGATCAGACTTTAGGAACATATTTATCCTTTCAGCGGATTACAGGGTATGATGAAATAAATTATCCAATTATACTAGTTTCTTCGTTTTCATTATTACTCATTGCGGTCAAAAAGTATCATAAAGCAGTGCTTTGGGTGGTGTTGTTGATATCTCTTCTTGCGTTATTACTCAGTTATACAAGGGGCTCATGGATAGCAGCGATAGTTGGTATTTTTTTTATAATTTTTATGTATACCTTTTACTCACCTCAACAAGTAGTAAAATTGCACACCATTGTTTTTAGTATGTTCACAGTAGTTTTATTGATAATATTTTTTGATTTGCTTGGTTTATTGCCGTTAGATTTAATATTTGGTAGAGCGACCCTTGTAACAACAAAGCAAGTTGATATTTCCAGTTTAGAGCGTATTACAGAGTGGGTTACTGCATATAATGATTTCAAAAAGTCACCCTTGGTAGGTGCTGGCCTTGGTTATATGGTTAAGTATTATGCAATTGGTGTTGGTTATAAAGAAAATATATTTATTCATAATAGTTACTTATATGTTCTTTTCAAAATGGGCATTATTGGGTTTGTAATATTTATATCTATGTATATAACTATTCTGAAAGTATTTTTTCAAAACATACGAAAATTCGAAGATATAGACAGTTTTGGAATTTACTTAGCGTTTGGTGCGATTATAATCGTTTTGTTAATCAAGGCATTCTCGACGTGGCACTTGAATACTATATCAAATGTAATGTTTATAGGAATTCTGTTTGCAGCAATCGAGCGATACCCACAATTCCACCTAAAAAGATAGATTTATTTGTCCTATGAGTCTATTAATTATTTTACATTATGGATTGTAGTATAATCATTGTTACTTGGAATTCTGGTTTATATATTGAAACGTGTCTTCAATCAATATACGAGACTATCAAGAAGCATAAATTTGAAGTGATTGTACTAGACAATGCTTCAACGGATAATACATGTACAATTTTAAGTGTTCTCGAAAAAAAATATAACAATCTCCATGTTATAATAAATAGTGAAAATAGTGGCTTTGCTAAGGCCAATAATAAAGGTCTACAATATGCACGTGGAAAGTATATACTATTTTTAAATCCTGATACGAAAGTTCTTGAAAATGCAATTGATGAAATGCTCATATATTTAGAAAATAATGCAAATGTTGGAATTGTTGGCCCACAATTATTTTATTCAGATGATGCACTGCAAATGTCTGCATTCAATATCCAATCCTTTTTTAGTCTAGTAGTTGAACATTTGATATCATCCAGTTTTTTAAAAGCAATTGAAGTGAAGAAACGAAAAGTGTCTAAACCGATAGAAGTTGATGTCGTACGTGGAGCTTGTCTCCTGATTAGAAGAAATGTGATAGAAAAACTAGGTGGACTGAACGAAAACCTATTCTTATTTAGTGAAGAAACGGACCTTAGCGTTAGAACAAAAAGAATTGGTTACAGAGTAATGTTTTTACCAGACCTTAAAGTCTATCACTATGAAGGTAAAAGTTCGGAGTTGCAGAAAAAAGACTTTATTTTATTCCATTACTTAAAAAGTAAAATTATTTTTTACCGCTTGTACTATAGTACAGCGTATGCTAGGTTAGTGGAAAAAATAATACTTTTAGGTTGTTATTTAAGGATTCTTCATGCAATAATTACCAATAATAAGCCTCGTGCCCAATTGTTTAAAAATGTATATTTCCCTTTAGTTAAATTTGTGCAAGAAAGCAAGCTTCAATGAGAATTATCCAAATTTCATCTACTGTCCCTCCTTCAATGGATGGTGTTGGTGATGCTGTAGTACGATTAAATGAAATAGCGAAAAGTCATTCTATTGGAACGGTCGTTATCACAGGGGTTGATGAAAAAAGTCACGATAATGTTCATTGCATAGTACGAAAGTGGACATTATTTTCGTTCCCGTACAGATATTTACTGAAACTAAAATCGGAAGAAGACATTATATTGTTTCATTATCCGACTGCAAAATATAAAAAAAAAGTTTCGTTTACGTTTGTCCCATACATCATTCGCCTACTCGGATTTCCGCTCATATTTTATCTCCATGAATACGTCACCTATTCAACCGTAGGCAAGATACGAACGCTTATCATGTTGTTACCATCAAACAGAATTTTAACTTCAGACTCGCAAAATTACTCTGCATTAAGAAATAAGTTTTGCATAGGAAAAAAGACAGAGCGATTTTCTGGAATTCCTAATATAGTACCGACTTGGGACTATCAAGTATCAAATATCAAGAATATTGTACTGAAAAAAACAAGATTGAAGGTATTGTATTTTGGTTTCTTACGGGAAGGGAAAGGAATTGTTCCATTCATTGAGTTATTTGAGAATGATACTGAATTGTCAAAATATTTTTCACTTTGCATTGTTGGTGGTTTTCGGTATTTAGATAAAGAGAAAGAACGAAGTGTGCAAACGTTGCTTGAGAATTCAAAGCTGGTAAAGTTTTTTGGATATATAGACAAAAAAGATGTTTGTGCATTATATCAGGATTCTCATATTGCATTGTTGCCCTATGAAGATGGAGTTTCTGAAAGGAGAGGAAGTTTTTTAACTGCAATGGCGTTTGGAAAAATTGTTGTTACGACAAAACCAAAATATCGCATAGAAGGTCTATACCATAGAGATAATGTATGGTTCATCGAGAACAGCCTACCTGGTAATATAAGAGAAGCCCTTTTCGAAATTTTAAGTCTTTCAAACGAACAGAAGAATGATATCGCTCAAAAAGCACGTAGTTGGTTTTATGAATATTATTCTGATGAAGTTATATTCAAGCGTTTATATAGTATAATCAAATGTATTGTATAGTATTATAGGTCTAAAATTATAGGTCTAAAACATGTCAATTCACCTTCTTCAAATTGCAACGCTTGTACCTCTGCCTTTAACAGATGGCGGAAGAGTTGGCATTTATTATTTAAGCGAACAATATAGAAAACGAAATGTACAAATAGATTATGTTGCACCCCGGATGAATGCGAATGATATGGAATTGTTTAGTAAAGTTGTCAATCTGCATTTAGTGGATATCGATACGCGTTATACAGTGTGGAATGGTTTTCGTAGTTTGTTTACCTCGGTACCATACAATGTTTACAAATATCAGTCTCGTTCTGCTCTATTACAACTAGCTCATTTGGTACGTGCAAAAAAGTATGATGTTATTCAAGCTGAATCTTTGCACATGGCATATTATGCGATTGAATTAAAAAAGAAGTACAATATTCCGATTGTACTAAGAGAACATAATTTTCAAACCGAGATAATTCGGCGGTACATGGAAACTGTAAAAAATCCAATCTTAAAATTGTTCTTACGATGGAATTATGTAAAAATGTTAGAGTATGAGGCTAAAGCAGTACAGGAGTTTGATAGAGTGTTTACAATAACACCTATCGATGATCAAAAACTACGAATGATATCACCATCTGTAAAGTCTGTTGTTATTCCTGCAGGTGTTGATTGTGAAAGGATTTATTATACCACGCCAGAACATAAACATAAACTCTTGTTCCTCATTAACTACGATTGGATTCCAAATATTGATGCTTATGAATACTACTGTACTCACATTCATCAATTATTAGTAAAACGTTTTCCGAAAATTGAAGTTATTGTTGCAGGACGAGGAACGGAAAAGATTTTAAAACGTAAGCTTCCTTCGAATGTAGTGATAAAAGGTTTTATTGATGATTTTAACTCATTACACACCTATGCGCCAATTGCCATAGTTCCATTGCGAATAGGTGGTGGGATAAGAATCAAAATACTTGAATTAATGGCAAAGGGATTAGCAATTGTTTCAACATCGATAGGAGCAGAAGGGATTGAAGTACAAGATGGTGAACATATTTTTCTGGCTGATACGCCAGAGGAATTTACAGACAAAGTGGTACTTCTGCTAAATTCACCTTCTTTGTGTTATGAATTAGGAAGAAATGCAAGAAAATTGGTTGAAGAAAAATATTCGTGGAATGTTATTGGTGAAATGATGTATCGAGAAGTATGTAGTTTACTATAGAGGTTTGTGCTTTAACATGAGAATTGTACTAATTACCGATTCATATCCTCCTGAAATACGTTCAGCATCACACTTGATGCAAGAGTTGGCTGAGGAACTCCAACGTAGGCAACATGAGGTTATAGTTATTACGTGTTATCCTCAATACAATCTCGCATCTAACATACGTGAAATTTCATATCCTGTTTTTGCTGTGGAGAATGGGATACAAGTTATAAGAGTACGTACGTTACCACATCACAAAGTTAATTTTATTCTCAGAGGTATTAGTCAATTGATAATTCCGTATGCTTTTATCCAAAAAATAAAGAAATATGTTTATAAAGCAATCGACGCTGTTATTGTTTATAGTCCCCCACTTACGTTGTGGAAAGTGGGGTTGTACATGAAGGAGAGATTCAATGCAAAATTTATTTTAAATGTTCAAGATGTTTTTCCTCAGAATGCTATAGATCTTGGTGTATTGAAAAGCCGTTTTTTAATACGATATTTTGAAAGGATAGAATTAAAAGCATATGAAGCAGCAGATATAATTACTGTTCATTCAGAAGGGAATGCACAATTATTATTAATGAAGCAAAAAGTACATCCTGATAAATTACATATTCTCCATAATTGGATAGATATAGACACATTTAGCCATAAACTTGGGAGTAGTTACTTTAGGCAAACGTACAATTTGAATGAGAAGTTTCTTGTTTTTTTTGGGGGTGTCTTAGGTCCTTCACAGGGATTAGAGTTTTTAATTGAAGTTGCTAAAAATGTACAAAATTACCCTGATATTCTGTTTATAATTTTTGGTGATGGGACAGAAAAGGGCAAACTTCTTGGATTGAAAGAAAAATTCAAATTACAAAACATAGAATTCTATCCCTTTGTTACAAAAGAGGAATACGTACAGATAGTACAAGAGGTGGATATTGGGTTGGTTTGTCTCTCACCATTGAATAAGACACCTGTTGTACCGGGGAAGATCTTAAGTTATATGGCCGCAGGAATCCCTATACTTGCATTTCTCAACAAAGAGAGCGATGGACATGAAATTATACGCCAATCTAAGTGTGGTTTATCATGTGTCTCTGATAATGTGGAAGAAGCAACTTCATTATTACTAAAGCTATTCAACGATCGCGCTCAACTTTCAATAATGGGTGAAAACGGTTTCAAATATGCACTTCAACATTTTTCAAAAGAAGTCTGCATAAACAAATTAGAGCAGCTATTATACTCCAATAAATAACACTATTAGAAAGGAGATATAATTGATGAGGAATGTGGAGAAAAGAGTAGAACTTGTAGAGAAGTATTTACAAAGACTTCAATTAGATAAGGACATGTTAAGCTATTATAATGGGAGAATAATTTTAGTGACAGGAGGTGCTGGAGCGATAGGAAGTAATCTCATTATTGCTTTATCAAAGCTTGTAGGAGAAAGGGGTAGAGTAATCGTACTCGACAATCTATCATCGATTAGGATTAAGGACCCATGGAATGTAGCTCCCCTCCCAAATATTCTCTTTGTTCTTGGTGATGTGAGGAGCGATATAGATTTAAAAAGAGTATTTAAAGAAAAACCGAGCATCATTTTCCATTTGGCTGCTTTTTTTGCAAATCAAAACTCGGTTGATTACCCAGAAGTATCTGCCGATGTTGACATTATTGGGCATATACGATTACTTGAGTACGCACGTCTAGGTGGAGTGGAGCGTTTCGTATATGCGTCGAGTGGTTGTGCAATCTACGGTTCATATCCACAGTTACCATTAAAAGAAGAATTTATTTCAATGCATCTTACTACGCCGTACCAAATTAATAAAATGACAGGGGAAATGTATTGCAACTTTTATTATCACAACTATAGTTTACCAATTGTTAATTGTAGATTTTTTAATTCGTATGGTCCTGGGGAAGTCCCTGGACAGTATCGTAATGTTATTCCAAATTTTATTTATTGGGCAATTGAAAAAAGATCGTTGCCGATTACAGGTACAGGTGATGAAACACGCGATTTTACATTTGTTTTAGATTTAGTACAGGGATTGCTTAAGGCAGGTTACTATAAAGAGGCGGTTGGCGAAAATTTTAATTTAGCTGCGGGAAAAGAAGTAAGTATTAAAGAGTTAGCAACGATGGTCAATGAGGTAACAAAGAATCCATCACAGATAGTATTCACAGAAAGAAGAAAGTGGGATACCAAACCACGCTTACTTGCTTCTATAGAAAAGGCGTCGAGGCTTATTCATTATACACCACTAATTGAATTCAGGGAGGGTTTTCAATACACAATTGAATGGTTTCATGATAACTGGGATAAAATTAAGTTACTTGCTGATTTCCCACCAGGTATGAGTAGTGCAGTGCGAACACCAGTGCACTCACGTTAATGATTATTACACTTAATGATAGGTAAGTACATGATACTCGTAACGGGCAATATAGGATTTATTGGTAGTTATCTGACTGAAAAACTTATTGACAAGAAGTACGAAGTCAAAGGATTAGATATTGCAAAATCTGATTCTCACAACAAGATATTAAATCAGTACTACGGTTCTATTCTTGACGAAGCGGTTGTTAGGGATGCAATGGATGGTGTGGATACCGTAATCCATTTAGCAGCTGAGCATAAAGATTTTGGTGTTTTAGAAGATGATTATATGAATGTTAATGTAGGTGGTACAAAGGTTCTTCTTAAAGTTGCTTCAGATTACGATGTAAAAAAATTTATTTTTTTTAGTTCTGTCGCTGTTTATGGTGATGCATCGGATACAACGGAGAGCACAGTACCTAACCCTAGCAATACTTATGGAAAATCCAAGCTTCTTGCCGAGCAGATGATTATAAATTGGGTACAAAGTAACAATAAGCGCACGGCAATAATAATTCGCCCAACTGTTGTTTTTGGACCTAAAAGTAAAGCGAATATATTTCGTTTAATCAAACAAGTTTGTGATGGAAAATTTGTTATGATCGGCAATGGAAGTAATAGAAAATCTATTGCCTATGTAAGAAACCTAATTGATGCAACGTTATTTTTATTAGAACGTTGTGAAAGAGGATTACACATTTTTAACTATTCTGATGAACCGCATTACACAACACGTGAACTTGTCAATATGATTGCTCGTTTGGCAAATAAAAAAGAACACAAGTATTATATTCCGCTTCCCTTAGCGATTAGCTGTGGAATTGTTTTTGATATTATGGGCAAACTCACAGGTATTGATTTCTCCATTACAGCTGCGCGTATGAAAAAGTTCACAAAGCCGACATGTCACTATGCAAACAAAATCCGTGAATTTGGATTTGTACCAGGATATTCAATAGAAGAGGGTCTACGAGAGCATATTGTATGGTATTGTAACTTACCAAAACAGTGATCATTTATCATTTTCCGAAGAATAAATTTATGAAAACTGTGCTTATTATTGCTGGAACACGTCCTGAGATCATAAAAACGGCACCATTAGTATTAGAAGCGCAAAAACGAAAAGATATCAGAGTAATCTATTGTTTGACAGGTCAACATACGACAATGGCTCAAGAGGCGCTGGAAATATTTCAAATCAAGCCACAGTTCAATCTTCAAATAATGCGTCCAAACCAAACGTTGAATATGATCGCTGAAGCTGTATTTGCAAAGTTACCACAAGTGCTTGATGATGTTAATCCTGATATTGTACTTGTACAAGGTGATACTACAACAGCAGCGATGGCTGCACTGGCGTGTTTTAATCAGCAAATACCAGTTGGACACATCGAGGCGGGGCTTCGAAGTTTTAATTTATTTGCTCCCTATCCGGAGGAATTAAATCGAAAAGTTATATCTTGCCTTGCTCGGTTTAATTTCGTTCCTACAGAAAACGCAAAGCGAAATTTACTCGAGGAAAAAGTACCTGAAACAACTATTTTTGTAACTGGGAATACAGTTGTTGACGCTCTACGAATTATTGTTGAGCAACATTCATTGGAAAATGTTCGGGAAATAGTCCCAGCAGTAAATACCAACTATGTTTTAGTTACCGCACATCGACGAGAAAGTTTTGGAGATGGTTTTAACAATATTTGTGAAGCACTAAAGTGGTGTGCTCGAGAATATCCTGAGTACGATTTTGTGTATCCTGTGCATCTTAATCCTCATGTTGCAGGACCAGTTCATACTCTTCTCGACGGTATCAAAAACATTCATCTTATTTCACCACAACCATACCTTCAATTGTTAACCCTTCTCAAAAACTGTAGCTTCGTGTTAACAGATTCGGGAGGAATTCAAGAAGAGGCACCTTCGTTTGGTAAGTATACAATTGTTATGCGAGATGTTACAGAGAGAATGGAAAGTGTTGAAATGGGGTACTCTGAACTCGTTGGTGCAAGTAAAGAGAAAATAATTAAAGCAGTGCAACGCCAAATAGAAAGACCTACACACGTTGATGCAACATGTAATCCTTATGGGGATGGCTTTGCATCGCGGCGTATACTTGATATCCTTACAACTGAAAAAGAATGAAATTTAAAAAAGAAATACTTGCAACTCTCATTGTGGATTTTGTTACAATTAATCTTGCCTACGGTGTTTATTATTACTTACGTATTAAAAGTGGATTAATACCGTATGGTATTGAGCCTGATGCTGTCTTACCGATGATCGTCGTATATATTTATTGGCTTATAGTATTTAGTCTTTTTGGACTCTACCGCGTGTGGTATGAACAGTCGCGCATCGACGAGATTGTTACGATTATAAAAACAACAGGAATTGGTGTCTTACTATTGTTTTTTCTCATCTTTATAGATGATGTAACCACCGATTCACAGATTCCAATACGTATTGTTATCGTATACTATTGGTTATTAGTTACTGGATTTGTTGTTATTGGTAGGTTAGCAGTTAGATATGTTCAGCGCCAACTTCTCCTAGCGGGGATTGGAGTACGTAATACTCTAATTATTGGGTGGAATGAAAAGGCATTTCAGTTGTGCGATATGATTGTGAAGCATCCAGCTCTTGGATACTCTATGGTTGGTTTTATTACTACAGAAAATAAACTACCTCGAAGATCAAAACGTCTTCAGTACAAGGGATTCCGAATACTTGGAACTATTCACCAACTCCCGCAGTTTATTGAATCTAAAGACATTCAAACTGTACTAATTGGTCTTGATTCTACAGAGCATAAAGAGTTACTCGAAGTTCTTCGATACTGTGATCGTGACGATGTAACGATACGAATTGTACCAGATTTATATGATATTGTAAGTGGACAAGCTCGTATTAACTCGATATATGGGATGCCTTTGATGGAAGTACGACCACAGTTAATGAAGCCGTGGGAAGAAGTTGCAAAGCGAATGCTTGATATAGTAGTATCACTGTGTGCATTAGTCATTTCATTACCATTGTGGGTGATTATTGCAATACTGATAAAATTGACCTCACATGGTCCGATATTGTATAAGCAGGTAAGAGTTGGTAAGAACGGAAAACATTTTAATATATTGAAATTTCGATCAATGCGCGTCGATGCTGAGAAAGGGACTGGGCCTGTGTGGGCAGGCAAAAATGATCCACGAGTTACATCGATAGGAAGAATATTACGGAAAACACATTTAGATGAGCTTCCACAGTTTATTAATGTTCTCATCGGAGATATGAGTTTGGTAGGTCCACGACCAGAACGTCCGTATTTTGTTGAAAAACTATCAAAAGAAATACCTCTCTACAACAGAAGACATCGAGTGCGGCCCGGGATTACAGGATGGGCACAAATTAAACACAAGTATGATGAAAGTGTTGAAGATGTAAAAATGAAGCTTAAATACGACTTGTACTACATCGAAAATATTTCATGGAGGTTAGATTTAAAAATATTACTAAATACGTTGTATATTATGATAACTGGCAAAGGTCATACGTAGGAGAAAAAGACGAGTAAGTAAACTGCTGGCACTGAAAGGTTCTTATGAAACAAATACATATGGTCGATGTTGTAGGGCAATATAAGAAAATTAAGCAAGAAATAGATAGTGCGGCATTACGAGTTATAGAATCAGGACAGTATATTCTTGGTCCTGATGTAGCTGAATTTGAGCGTGAAGTTGCACAATACCTTGGTGTAAAGCATGCAATTGCATGTTCCTCAGGGACAGATGCTTTGTTAGCATCCTTACTTGCGCTTAATATCAAACCAGGTGATGAAGTTATCACAACGGCTTTTACCTTTGTTGCAACAGTTGAAACAATTGTGTTATTGCAAGCAGAACCAATTTTTATAGAAATCGATGAGAGAACGTTCAATCTTGACCCAACGTATCTCGAAAAAGCTATTACTTCTAGGACGAAAGCAATAATTCCAGTACACCTTTATGGTCATCCAGTAGATATGGATCCTCTGCTGGAGGTTGCAACAAAGTATGGGATACCAGTTATAGAGGATATGTGTCAAGCAATTGGTGCAGAGTATAAAGGGAAAAAAGTTGGGACCTTGGGTACAATAGGATGTATTAGTTTTTTCCCTAGTAAAAATTTGGGTGGTTTCGGTGATGGGGGAATGGTTATTACAAATGATTCGAACTTGGCTGAACAATTACGTATGATTATTGTACATGGTTCACGCGAACGGTACAAACATGAGGTTATAGGTATTAATGGTAGACTCGATACATTGCAAGCAGCGATGTTACGTGTGAAATTACGGTATTTGGATAAGTGGAATCAAACTAGAAGAGAAGCAGCTCGTCGATACAATGAGTTGTTAACGAATACGTTAGTACAGATCCCGTATGAAGCTCCTTATGCTAAACATGTTTACCATCAGTACACGATTCGAGTACCAAAACGCGATACAATTGTAGAGCACTTAAGCAAGAAAAATATTCCCCACGCTGTTTACTATCCAATACCACTCCACTTACAACCTGCCTATACTACAAGCAAGTTTCCAAAAGGATCACTACCTCTAACCGAAAAAGCATCACGGGAGGTTCTTTCACTCCCGATGCACACTGAACTAGAGCACGACCAACAAGCGTACATTGTTGAAAGTATACTTGAAGCATTAAAGTAGCCAGAGGAAAACATTTCATGGAAAAGGTTCTTGTTATTGTTCCAACATACAATGAAGCTGAAAATATTGTACCTCTTATTACTGAAATATTAAAGCAAGGCGAAATGTATCATGTGCTCGTGGTAGATGATGCGTCACCAGATGGTACAGCAGAGGTAGTAGCAACATTACAAAAGCATGAACCACGAGTTGCTTTAATCAGACGTTCAGGGAAAATGGGTTTAGGAACAGCATATGTTGATGGTTTTAAATATGCACTAAACAGTGGATATGAGTACATAGTTGAAATGGATGCAGACTTTTCTCATGATCCTAAATCTTTACCACTACTCCTTGCGAAGGCTAAAGATTTCGATCTTGTCATTGGGTCTCGGTATAAATCAGGTGTCAATGTTGTTAATTGGCCGATGAGCAGGTTGCTCCTGAGTTACTTTGCAAACGTATACACACGTTTTATAACTGGAATGCCTATTCATGATGCAACATCAGGGTTTGTGTGTTATCGGCGAACTGTACTCGAATCTCTTAATTTAGATGGTATTCACTCCAACGGGTATAGTTTTCAGATTGAGATGAAGTTCCTTACGTGGAAGAAGGGATTTCGTGTATGTGAGGTACCAATAATTTTTGTTGATCGCCGTGTTGGTGTTTCCAAGATGTCTCGACACATAGTATACGAGGCCGCGTATATTGTGTGGCGATTAAAACTGAAAAGCATATTTGGTAGAATATAACGTGCATCGTCGTTCATCATATAGACAAAAAGATGTTTCAGTTATTATTGTCAATTATAACGTCAAAGATTTTCTGCAACAAACATTACTCTCGCTACAGAAATCACTAAAGAATCTCTCTTTTGAAATAATTGTTATTGACAACGCATCGGATGATGGTTCTGCTGCGATGGTCCGGCAAAAGTATCCTGGTGTTATTCTTATTGAAAATACTGAAAATGTAGGCTTTGCAAGAGCGAACAATCAAGCTTTTAAAAGAGCACGAGGGAAGTACATTTTTTTACTAAATCCTGACACTTTAGTGCAAGAGAACACAGTTCGGGTACTCTATGACTTTATGGAATCACACCCCGACGCTGGAGCAATAGGTTGTAAAATTCTCAACCCCGATGGATCCCTCCAGTTATCTTGCAGACGCAGTATTCCTACCCCGTGGGTAGCATTTACGAAAATAATTGGCTTAAGTTCGTTATTTCCACGTTCACGTATCTTTGGGAGGTATAATCTTACATTTTTAGATCCCAATGAAACATATATAGTAGAGGCACTAAGTGGATCGTGTATGTTTGTTCGAAGAGAAGTTTATGAACACCTTGGTGGGTTCGATGAAACATTTTATATGTACGGTGAAGATTTAGATTTCTGTTACCGAATACGAAAGGCAGGGTGGAATCTCTATTACGTTCACACTACTCAAATTGTTCATTATAAGGGCGAGAGTACAAAACGAAGTAGTATTGATGAACGGAAAGTCTTTTATGAAGCGATGCGAATTTTCGTCGAGAAACACTTTAACTTTGTACCTCTGCTTGTAATACTACTTAAAATTTCTATCGCATATATCTCTCTAACAGCAAGGATACTATCGTTAGTACGGAACTACAGCGTAGCAGTACTTGATGCATCATTTCTCTTTGTCAGTCTATTGCTAGCAGAGTATATTCGAAAGGGTGAAATCTTTACCTTCCCGCACGGTGTTTTGTTGGTCTATACAATTCCAATTATTAGTACATTAAGCGTATTAGGTCTACTTGGTGTCTATACAAAACGACGATTTTCAATAACTCACTCAGCTGTTTCTGTACTCATTAGTTATGTTTGTATTGCGGCATTAACAGCATTTTTTAAGGAATATGCATTCAGTAGAGCAATAATTATTTATGCAGGTACGTTCTCTTTGATACTGTTACCTTTATGGCGTTTAGTTGCACGATTGTACCAGGGGAAAAAGTCTAATCGAGTTCTTTGGCAACGACGAGCCTTAGTAGTAGGTACTGGAAGAAGTGCATGTGAACTTGTCCAGCGCATTCGGTACAATCCAGCTGTGGGTATCGATATTAAAGGATTTGTTAATACAACACACAAAAATATTGGAAAAAAAATTTTTGATCTACCAATCCTTTGTAGTGTCGAAGCTTTGTATAAGACGGTCGTTGAACAATCAGTTACTGATATTATCTTTGCACCCAAGTCTCTTGAATACGAAAAAATTCTCACTATCATAAGTCAAAATCCTAAAAAGGATATTGTGTTCCACATCGTCCCATCCTCTCTCGAAGTAATGATTGGAAAAGCAAATGTAGAGTTACTCGATGATATACCAATAATTGAGATATCGTATAATATTAGTAAACCCTTGAACAAATTTATAAAACGACTTTTCGATATTTCTTTTTCACTATTATTACTTGTGACGGTGTATCCAATTTTCATTATATTAGCAAAGAATGGAAGAACATCTGTGTTCCGTTACTTGCCGAAAGTACTGACAGGTGAGTATAGTTTTGTTGGGAGGGAAATTGAAAATAGTAAGAATAATACCGCACGCAGTACTATTTACCTCGGCAAACAAGGACTAACAGGTATAGTGCAGTTATTTTCTGATAAAAAATTAAGCTTTAAAGAAAAGGAACAATACGAGTTATACTATGCAAGAAATCAATCCCTCTACCTTGATATTGAAATCTTAGTGAAAACCTTTTTACAAACCATATACAGAAGGAAGAGAGAGGTTAAGTAATATGGCAAAGGTCATTCTTGATTTTGAACGTCCAATTGTTGAGCTAGAACAAAAAATTGCAGATATGCGGAAGTATGCTGATAATTTGGATATTGCAGATGAAATTGCACTACTCGAAGAAAAAGTTGATCAATTACGAAATTCTGTGTACAGCAATCTCACTCGGTGGCAGCGTGTTCAACTTGCACGTCATCCGGAGCGTCCGTATACCCTAGATTACATCCAAATGATGACTGAGAACTTTGTTGAATTGCATGGAGATCGTTTTTTTGGAGATGACAAGGCTATTGTTGGTGGTTTTGCAACGTTTGAAAATCAAACCGTGATGTTCATAGGACACCAAAAAGGGAGAGATACAAAATCGAATATTTACCGTAATTTTGGCATGCCTCACCCCGAAGGATACCGTAAAGCTCTCCGTTTAATGAGGTTAGCTGAAAAATTCTCAAAACCAATTATCACGTTCTTAGATACTCCAGGTGCATATCCAGGCATTGGAGCAGAGGAACGAGGACAAGCAGAAGCTATTGCGAGAAATCTTTTCGAAATGTCAAGATTACAAGTTCCGATTATAGTTGTTATCATTGGTGAAGGAGCCTCAGGCGGAGCACTCGGAATTGGTGTAGGCGATCGAATTCTTATGATGGAAAATACGTGGTACTCTGTAATAGCACCTGAATCATGTTCCAGTATTCTTTGGAGAAGTTGGGATTATAAGGAACAAGCAGCGGAAGCGTTGAAGCTGACAGCAAAAGACTTACTTGAACTTGGTGTTATTGACAGAATTATTCCTGAACCAATAGGAGGTGCTCATCGCGATCCGCTTCAAGCCGCTGCACTAGTAAAAAAGGTGCTTCTTGAAGAATTAAAAGCACTGAAAAAAATCAGTTTAACTCGGCTTGTTCAGGAGAGAATAGAGAAATTTTCTAAAATGGGAGCCTGGAAAAACGGATAAAATATGGATCAAAAATTACATCACCATCCATCGCAAGGAATTCCAATTGCAAAGCATACTTCGCAAATTCGAGTTCGATACGCTGACACTGACCAAATGGGAATTGTTCATCATGCACGGTACCTTGAATACTTCGAAGCTGGTCGATCGGATCTAATTCGAGCGCTTGGTGTGTCATATGCACAACTGGAACAACAGGGTATTTTCCTTCCAGTTATCGAAATTCATGCCAATTATAAGAAACCTGCTCGATACGATGAAATAATTCTTGTTGATTCAATAATCTATGAATACCCTGTTATAACTCTCAAAATATGGTATAACATTTACGATGAAAATCGAATGCAGCTTCTTGTAGAGGGGTGGAGTATTCATGGTTTTTTCAACAAAGAGACCAAACGGTTGGTTCGACCACCTAAGAATTTCCTCAATCTCCTAACACTTTCATGGTAGTACTTTTGTAATTCATGCAATCAAAAATTCTCGAACTAGGCAAAGATACAGCACTCTATGGTCTTAGTACTATTCTTGGGCGACTTCTCAATTTTTTAATTGTGCCACTCTATGCCAATGTGCTCTTACCTGAAGAAAATGGTATTGTAACAAATCTATACGCATATATTGCGTTTGTTTTTGTTCTTTACACCTATGGTATGGAACAGGCATACATGCGATTTGTATCATCACTCGAGTATGGCGACAAAAAGCAAAATTTTAGTGCAGCATTTATCTCGCTTCTTATAACATCTCTTCTGTTTTCTTCGATTATCAACATCCATGCACCATTCATTGCGAAACTAATTGGAATGCAAGAACATAATGCACTATTAGTCCACTTTGCTTCGGGGATTCTTTTCTTTGATACACTTTGCACAGTACCTTTTGCAGCACTCCGTATGGCAAGAAAAGCACACATATTTGCAGCTCTTAAACTCTTTAATATTGGTATTACATTAGTATTAAACCTATTTTTTCTTATAGTATGCGGATTTCGAACTGAGGGTGTATTCCTTGCGAATTTAGTAGCCTCATTTTGTACGTTTGTATTAATGATACCTAGAATTCTATTCTTATTTACATTTAGAATTCCCAAAGAGTTATATATAGAGATGGTACGTTTTGGCATTCCCTATATTCCTTCTGGGATTGCAACAATGGCAATGCAGGTAATTGACAGACCAATTATTAAGGCTTTAACGAACGATGCAACATTAGGTTTGTATCAGCTCAATTACAGGTTGGGAATTTTTATGATGTTGGTTGTTGGAATGTTTGATTATGCGTGGCGCCCATTTTTTCTACAACATGCTCGTGAAGAAGGTGCCCAAGCGCTTTTTTCAAGGATTTTTACTTACTTCGTATTGTTAATGTCGCTGGTTTTTCTCAGTGTATCATTATTTATTGATGATATTGTACGGCTTCAAATTATGGGAAGGCAATTTTTCCCACCACACTATTGGAATGGAACAAAGATTGTTCCCGCAATATTGCTAGCGTACATGTTTGCTGGGGCGTACTCAAGTTTTCTTGTTGGAATATATCTTGAGAAGAAAACCTACTACTTACCTATCATAACAGGAATTGGAGCATTTATAAATGTCCTTATGAATATTTTTTTGATTCCGCGTTTCAATATTATTGGAGCTGCATTTGCAACAACCATAAGTTATTGTGTAATGACAGTTGCAATGTATGCGATATCTCAGCAATACTACTATATACCATATGATTGGAAAAAAGTCACTGTCATTGTTTGCAGTGCTCTTGGGGTATTTTTGGTTCTATCCGCCATGAAATTACCACCACTTCGAATAGATGGATTCTTAATAAAAACATTTGCGATAGTTCTTTATGGTGGTCTTTGTTTTATTTTGGCAGGAGCATCACCAACTGATATAAAACTCGTTTTAAGTCAGATTCGACGCTGGATTCATAAATGACCATCTAAATGCGTATTCAAGAAATGAGTAACAACATTTATCATTCTTTCATAATGAGTTCCTTTCCAAAAGTACTTCACACAGTTGGAGCAATATTGATACTCGGTACACCAGGAAAACACTCTTTGTGGTATTAGCTCTTGTTTTACTGCATGCTTTTCTACCTTTGTGAGAAGAGTATTACATGTAAGACAACGAGTGAATGGATGTACACAATTCCATAGATCGAAACGATTGAAGACTTCCCGCAATTGTTCACGTGGATATTGTGTGGTAATTTGAAAATATCTTTGTACATACGGCTTTGACTTGTAGAGATCACTCTTACTAAGGATACAGCGTTGTTCTTCGAGTGAACACTG
This sequence comes from Bacteroidota bacterium, assembly GCA_026416125.1. Classification (GTDB taxonomy): domain Bacteria; phylum Bacteroidota; class Ignavibacteria; order UBA10030; family UBA10030; genus JAOAFT01. The sequence continues at coordinate 183,099 of JAOAFT010000001.1, read as the reverse complement.
GATAATGTATTTATAATCTGCAGATTTGAAATATAGTGTATCGAATCCCATCAGCCGTAATAACTTTGCAAGTTTACCAAGATGAACATCAGCGATGTACGTTGGTTGCCGAAGTGGTATTGGGTGTAATTTTTCGAGTGAACTGATATCAAAACTTTCCAAGGTCGGATATATGCTTATCCTATCTCCGTTTGCTAGTAGTGTCAGCCTGGTTATTGATGTTTTATTCCGAATAACGAGGTCTACGTAGTTTAAATTAAGTCCCAATGTTAAGAGTACTTGTTCAAGAGTTGGTTGAGTTGGGAATACAAGTTGAAAATCTTTATACCGTTGATCTGGTGGAAGATAGTCATTCAACTCAGCATAGCAACGTACAGTGATAAAGCATGTATTGTGATCATCCATAGGTTGGCTTTGATTACTTTATATTCAAGTGATTTATAAAAGGTTGTAGAATAAAAGAATTATTAGTTGCTATTTTCTACTACAAATGTACAACTAGAATCAATGAATTTCATAACATTATGTGCAATGTTATACTACTGTAACAGAAAACCATTACTAATAATCTAATAAGTTTTTATTTATACACATGTGAATGTACGGCCAGTGTATTCAATGTGAGCAAAAAATACTTCATTAGTGAAATATTATTGTCTACGTATAGTTTGCAGATCCCTATGCATGTGGTGGAACAATGCATGTTGATTTCTTACTGAAGAATAGTGCTTAGAATCATAGAACGGTTTTACATTTACGCAAAGAAAGTATTGGTACAGAGATAAGAAAAATATTCTAACATTACCCTAAAAAACTTGACAACGACTTATAAACAATTATATTTAGTATCAGGAAGTAATTGAAAATAATAAAATGTGTTCATTGATAGTTTGATTGTATAACTGTTGAAGGGTTGAAACTCCTGCTTGATAAAGCGATTGCACGTTGCTCTCGTCTTTAACATGAAGCGAGAAGAGGAGTACTGCAACACTGATGGCGAAACAGAAGATAATAAAGCACAAGAGTGCCATCACGAAGTTGCTCACCGATACCTAAAGACGAAAGCAGATACATACGCTGAATGGGATACTGAAGAAACCATTCTTGCCGTTAAGGCAGCATTAGAAGAGCATCATAAAGTTACTCTCATTGAGGCAGATGAGAGTGCTTACCTCCATTTACGCGATCTTCGTCCTGATATTGTTTTCAACATTGCTGAAGGGATAGCTGGTGTTTCGCGAGAAGCACAAATACCGGCAATGTTGGAAATGCTTCAAATACCGTACACTGGTTCTGATCCGTTAACACTTGCATTGTGTCTCGATAAAGCTCGAACCAAAGAAATCCTTTCATACTATCATATACCAACTCCAAAATTCTATGTAGCACATTCGTCGCACTGTGTCAATGTTCAATCTTTGAATTTTCCATTGATTGTTAAGCCACTCTACGAAGGTTCAAGCAAAGGAATATTTAATTCCTCTGTTGTATGGAGCATTGAGGAACTTGAAGAACAAATCGAATTTATAATTGCTGAGTACCATCAGCCGGCACTTGTTGAAGAATTTCTGGAAGGTAGAGAATTTACAGTAGCTCTGCTTGGGAACCTGCCATCTGTAAAAATATTACCAATCATAGAACTTAAATTTGATTCATTACCCCCGAATGCTAATCCGCTGTACTCCTATGAAGCAAAGTGGGTATGGGATACAGTTGAGAATCCCATCGATGTCCATGAATGCCCTGCAAATATAGAGGAAAAATTACGCAATCAAATTGAGGAAGTTTGTCGTCGTAGCTTTGAAATTCTCCGTTGTCGTGATTGGTGCCGGATTGATGTTCGACTCGATAGCAATGGCATACCTAACGTTTTGGAGGTAAATCCTTTGCCTGGCATCCTTCCAAATCCTGAGGAGCATTCATGCTTTCCATTGGCTGCCAGAACGGCAGGAATAGATTACAATTCGATGATAAATTCCGTTCTAAATGAGGCATTAATGAGATATGGTTTACGGTAAATGGGTAAAGAAAATGTCAAAATAGCAGTTGTCTACAATGAACCTTTAAACGATGGTCAATCACATGGTATAAAGGTTGGAGCGCAATTAGAAACTAAAGCGCATACACAAAAAGTTGTTGATTTGTCAGAGGTTGGGGTACTCGAGGCACGTTTACAAATTGAAAATGCTTTACGGAGGAGGGGTTATTTAACAGCATCTTTCAACATTGATGGTTCAATTATCAAACTTATTAATTTCTTAGAAGATGAGAAGCCTACGCTCATTTTCAACCTTTGTGAGTCACTTTTTGGTCAATCAATCCACGAGATGCATGTTGCTGGTATATATGAGCTTCTTGGTATTCCATACACAGGAAATTCACCACTTGTGCTTGGAACGTGCTTGAATAAAGTACGTACAAAAGAAATCCTCTCACACCATGGAATACGTACTGCTCGTTACCAGATATTTAAAAGCGACCAAAACATCACTCCAGAAACTTTTACGCTCACATTTCCTGTAATTGTAAAGCCTCTACGAGAGGATGCAAGTGCAGGTATTGAAAACGACTCAGTTGTTTTTGAATTTGACAAGTTGTCTACCAGAGTTCAAAAAATTCACAATGAATTTAAACAGCCAGCACTTGTAGAAGAGTATATAGATGGACGCGAGATTAATGTCGCGCTCCTTGGGAATTCACCACCATGCGTTCTTCCAATCTCGGAGATCGATTTTTCTGGTTTACCTGATGGGTATCATAAAATTGTTACCTATAGTGCAAAGTGGCTTGAGGGAACAATTGAGTATAAAGGTACAGTTGGGAAGTGTCCTACTGAATTACCTGCTGATCTCGAGGAAGAAGTACGAGTTGTCGCATTAAAAGTGTATACAATTATGGAATTGCGTGATTATGCACGTATCGATATGCGTATCGATGCAAACAACCAACTCTATGTTATTGAGGTAAATCCAAATCCAGATATTTCTCTTGATGCGGGGTACATCCGTTCAGCAAAAGCTGCAGGTATGACGTACGACGATGTGATGGAAGCCATAGTTGAAAACGCACTTCTACGTGTTAAGAGATAATATGCAAATTAGAAAACTTGAACAATACGATGTTATACCAATTATTGAAATTGTTCGATCGACCGGTGTATTTCGAGATATTGAAATCAATGTTGCACGAGAACTTTTAGAAATAGCAGTGGATAATCCACAACAGGGTGATTACATCGTTTATACGGCTGTTGATGAAAAGAATCAACCAATGGGATATTATTGTGTTGGTCCAACACCACTCACAGTATCAACGTTTGATTTATATTGGATTGCAGTCCACCCACGTTTCTATGGCATGGGGATTGGACATGCTCTATTAACTCACTGTGAAGAGTTCGTAAAGAGAATTGGTGGTACATTGATTATAGTAGAGACTTCATCAACTGAAAAGTACGAACGTACTAGAAAATTCTACACTAAACATCAATACAAGGAGGTAGCACGGATCCCACAGTACTACGCGCCAGGGGATGATCTTATTCTTTACTCAAAATATTTATAGGAGGAAGAAGATAATTGTATGGAACTATGGCAAGAAATGTTACGGCAAAGTGTTGATAGTGCAAAAGACCTCGTAGAACGATTCGGATTCGATCCTATCATTGCAGAAAAACTGAATAAATTTTTCCACATACGTATTAATCCGTACTATTTAAGTCTTATTCGATATCCCGGTGATCCTATTTGGAAGCAATGTATTCCCGATGCTGTCGAATTGCACGATGAAAATGCACCCGACGATCCCTTAAATGAGGAAGGGGATAGTCCTGTACCGAGTATAACACATCGATATCCAGATAGAGTTCTTTTTCTGATTACAAGTCAATGTTCAATGTATTGCCGTTTTTGTACACGAAAACGAAAGGTTAGTGATTCAACAAAAATCAATGCAAAGTATATTCGAGAAGGTATTGAGTACATTCGTAACCACCGTGAAATACGAGATGTAGTGATTTCTGGTGGTGATCCATTGATGGTGACAGATTATGCCCTTGAAAAAGTACTATCACAATTGCGGGAAATACCACACGTGGAAATTATTCGTATTGGAACGAAAATCCCGTGTGTATTACCTCAACGCATAACCCCCAAGTTGTGCAGGATGTTAAAGAAGTACCATCCTTTGTACATTAACACACACTTCAATCATCCATGGGAGTGTACACCTGAAGCAGAACGAGCCTGTGCGTTATTATCAGATGCTGGAATTCCACTAGGGAACCAAGCAGTCCTTCTAAAAGGAGTAAATGATGACCCCGACATAATGTTGGAATTACACCGGAAATTACTGAAAATGAGAGTACGGCCTTACTACATATATCAAGCAGATCTTACAAAAGGCACGAACCATTTTAGGACCCCAGTCCGTGTCGGTCTAGAAATTATGGATAAGTTACGAGGGCATACCTCTGGACTAGCTGTACCGTACTTTGTTATAGATGCTCCTGGCGGTGGAGGGAAGATACCTCTCTTGCCACAATATGTTCTTGGTAGAAATGGAAAAGATATTATCCTGAGAAACTATAAGTACGAAATTTATACCTATCCCGATGTTGAAACACCGACTATCGAGCATCATCCTGTTGAACAAAAATATATGCGTAGACGTCAGCCATCAAAACAAAAATATAAACAATCAACAAGTGAAGTGTATCATAATGTAGAAGAAAATCAAGAGTTCCAAAAGTAGGTGCAGGGCCCGTTAAATCTGGCTCTGTCGAAATTGAGCGTAATTGAGAATTATGAGATACTCAATAGATGAAATCCAAATATTTTTGCAGGAAGAACGACTTGATGGTTGGTTATTGTACAATTTCCGAAACATCAATCCTTTCGCACAGAAAATACTTTCATTGCCAAAAGACGTGTTGTTCACACGCCGTTACTTTTATTTTATCCCATCTAGGGGAGTACCTAGAAAACTTGTGCACCAAATAGAAGCGTATAATTTTAATTCGCTTCCTGGTGATACAGTGGTGTATTCAAGTTGGCAGTCTCTTGAACAGGGTCTCCAATCACTCCTTTCGAATGTTAAAACAGTAGCCATGGAATATAGTCCTAACGGTATTCTCCCTACTGTTTCTGTCATTGATGCTGGTACCTTCGAATTGGTGAAAAAAATGAATATTGAGATTCGGTCTTCAGCACAACTGTTGCAATACTTCGAAGCACGATTGACAGAAAAACAATTTTACTTACATAGTATTGCTGCGCGACATTTACGGGAAATAGTCGATGAAACATTTCGTTTTATACGAACATCTGTTTTGAATAACACTGAAATTACAGAATATAATGTTCAACAAATTATACTGTCCGAATTCCGAAAAAGAAATTTGGTAACATCAAGTTCTCCAAATTGTTCAGTGAATGCAAATAGTGCAAATCCACATTATGAACCAACGCAAGACTATTCGTCAAGTATCAAAGCAGGGGATTTTGTGTTGATTGATCTTTGGGCTAAATGTAATGAATTAGATGCTGTATATGCTGATATTACGTGGACAGCGTATGTTGGGGAAGTTACCCCGGAGGAGTATCGCAAAACGTTTGATGTTGTGCGAGAAAGCCGTAATACAGCACTTGAATTTGTCCGGAAAAAACTTCAGGATACGGGTGATGTTCGTGGGTATGAAGTTGATAATGTAGCACGTTCAGTTATCCAATCATATGGATTGGGTGAATATTTCATTCATCGTACAGGTCATTCACTGGGAGAAGAGGTACACGGAAATGGTGCTAATTTAGATAACCTTGAAACACGCGATGAAAGGAAATTGATCCAACAAAGTGCCTTTACGATCGAGCCAGGTGTATATTTCCCTGGAAAATTTGGTGTACGCAGTGAAATAAATGTGTACATCACTAATGCGTACGATTGTATCGTTTCAGGGATGCCTATTCAGGAAGCAATTATTCCAATATTGCATTAAATAATCGTATTAATCGATCAAGCAATGAAGAAAAAAATATTTACACTCATAATGCTCATCATTGGTGTACATCTTTATTCTCAGGACCTACCATTCTCATACCCAAAATATGATCCGTATCGTGATGCAAAAAAAGATTTAGATGGAGCTCTGCTTCGAGCAAAGAAAGAGAAAAAACATGTTCTAGTAAAGGTTGGTGGTGAATGGTGTATCTGGTGTAGACGATTGGACTCATTGATTCTTCATACACCTGAACTAATATCGTATGTGACAAAACATTACGTTGTTGTCAAAATAAATGTAAGCAAAGAAAATAAAAACGAACATATACTTTCGAAGTATCCAAAAATACCTGGTTATCCACATATTTTCGTACTTGATTCTGCTGGTAGAATTCTTCACTCACAAAATACAGAAGAATTTGAGTACCCTGCTGATGCACCAGAGCCAGGGTATGATAAGGAGAAGATTTTAAGATTTTTAAAAGTATGGTCCTTAAAACATTAAAAGTGGATTTTATATATGACATTTGAGCAACAGAAACGAATGGTACGAGAACTAGAGCGATATAGATCGAAAATGACAAGCGATGAAAAAAAATTGTATGATATGATGGCGAAGCGACAAAAAGACGATGAGGATTTTGATGAACTTACCTGTCGTAAATTAGAAGAGTTACATCAAAAGTATTATCCCAAACATTCTAAAGAGGAATTATTAAAAGCATGGGATAAGCTTTTTAAAAAGTGAAAGTCATTTCAATATTCAGGGGCCGCGTAAATTTTATATTATTTTTTGGATTTTTTCTTGTTTTTTAAAAGATTCCACAGCTATAAATAGTGATCTCAAAATAATTGAACGGACTATTCTTTCTAAACACTATTTGTTAAATTCATTGTAGGACGAAAAAGAATGGATGTTGATTCATTGTATGATATGTACTTTCTCGATACCGCAACATTGTGATATACTGAGGAATAACAGAACATATAGATTCAACAGGTACTCAAGTGAAACAGACAGGTCTATTTTTATCAGGTTATCGAGATTGGATCGAGACTATGAAAATCCAAAAAACAGTCCTTACTAGAGTACGCACTTGTAATTGAACGTGAGCCCTGTATACACAATGACAAATGAATCGATGAATATTTTCCCGTTACATATATTTTGAAAGACAGTTTTTTGTATTTGGAAAAACAGCATGTTTATCATTTTTTTATTGCAATCCATAAAATAGATTCTTTTGTGAATTAAGAAGTGCTCTCGTTAATTTCCAATATACTCTACTGTGCTAAGTATCATTTTTTATTTGAAAAAATTATCCATCATCCTTATAAATATTATGAGAGCTACAATATATATGCTTTGTGTCGCTTGTTGTATAAGTTGTCTACAACGAGAACATGTAAATAACAACCCAAGGGATACTACATTTATTGGTTTTATTTCTATAAGTGGGAATGAACCTTTTACATACATACTAATTCGTGATACACTTGGGTCAAGTTTTGAAATAGTATCTGATTCATTAACAATGCAACGATTAAAGCAGTGCCAGGGATATACAGTAAAATTGCAGGGGACCATAACTCGGAAACATTTTCGAAAAGCAATTGTTGTTCGATCGTTTATCATATTAAACAATTAGGCAAAACAAGTATGATATCACATAAATATGTTAAAAGCATTGTATGTCTTTTTATTATCTGTGAATTTCTGTTAGGTCAGCGTTTACAGAGGAACCAGCAGGTAGCAGGAAATGATTCGTATCCTATCCCCGGTTCTCATCGTATTACTAAACAGTGGCAAAAAGAAAAGGATATTTTATTATCACACGGAATTACGAAGCATACGAGGTCTTTAACTAAAAAGGAAGCATACAATTTCACAGTTGGGTCGCAGCGTTCGTGGTATGCTACAGATATTAGTACAGTCGATTACTATGAATACCTTGTGCCATCAACGTGCAGAGCAGTTGGAACAAATTGCTATATATTTGTCGAGGATGTTCAGTGGGGAACACGGGTTACCCAGCAAGTAGTTGATTCTGTTCTTATTGCTTTTGAACAACGTACACCATCGCATTCACAAAAAGGGATTTATCAGTTAGATACGACATTTTTTGGAGTTCCTCCAGATGTCGATGGTGATCCCAGGATAATCATACTCATCCTTGACATTAAGGATGGATATAGTGGATCAGGAAACTATGTAGCAGGATACTACTATAGCCTTAACCAATACACGGAACAAGATGTACAAAAAGCTTTAGGGAATAAGCGTCACTCAAATTATGCTGAAATATATTACATTGATTGTAATCCAGCTAATCTTATGACTAGCAAAGGTATTACAGAAGTTGCTGGAACAACTGCTCATGAACTTCAACATATGATTCACTGGAATTATGATGACGACGAAGATACATTTGTTAATGAAGGATGCTCAGAAATAGCTGAAAAACTCTGTGGATATGGACTAAGAAATCCTTCGTTGTACTATTCTAACACTAATGTAAATTTTTTAAGTTGGCAAGAAACAGAAGATGTGTTAGCGGATTATTCGCGAGCAGCACTATTTACGTGGTATTTAGTTGAACAATTTGGTGTAGCGTATATAAAACGGTTAGTTCAGAGTACCCAGGTAGGAGAAAATGGTTATAATGAAGCGCTGCAAAAGGTCGGGGTTCAATATACTTTTAAAGATGTTTTAAAAAACTTTGCTATAGCTACAAAGCTCAACAATAAGTCATTCAATCCTCAATATGGGTTTGAGCTTCCAATTTTGAGTTATCCATCAAACCATAGAACGCATATAGTACCATCAGTTCCTGCGATTGTGGATACATTAAAACCGTACGGTACATGTTACATTGCTTATACATCAGGTACAAGTTTAAGTATACACATGAAAACAAAAGCTTCTTTAAGTATACGAATGATAGCTTTAGGACAGACTCAAGCAGTGACGGATATTCCAATTGGTCAAAACTATACCGTCAACGGTTTTGGAACTTCCTATTCAACGGTAATCTTTGCAATAACGAACCTTAATACGTACAACGTAACATATTCTTATAGTTCTACAGGCACGGCAAATATTACGAGAATGGAATTAAAGTACGATGAAAGCGAACCCATAGGATATTTACCACTTTCAGTGAACGATACAGTGTGTGTATGGTTTGATGGGGTTTCTGGTATGAAGCTGGACTCTATACGTATTGCACTTCGGCGTGCAGGATCAATGCAAGGAGGAATATGGAGTTACTCAGGGGCAATTCGACCTACACCACTAGGGAAAAAACTTGCTGTACCGATCATTGCAACTACGACTCAAACACCTGGGATTCCATATCCTGTACCGTGGTCAAATTGGGCTACGGTTGATCTTCGTTCTTACAATATAGATGCATCAGCACCTTTTGCTGTTGCATTTGTAGTAAGTGGCGAGTCGACCACTGCACCGCGGGTCATGGTGACGAAAAGCCCTCAGCCACCACGATACACGAGTCTCACGTATACAAATGGCAACTGGTATTACTTAACCTCAAATGATGGCGGAGATTCAGTTTATACCTATTTAATACGAGCATATATAAGCAATGACACAAATGGTATGGATAGTCCTACAGAACCTACAGAGTTGTTACCCAATATTGTTCAGTTGTATCAAAATTATCCAAATCCATTTAACCCGGGAACAACGTTTCATTATAGCCTTCCAGAAGCTGGATATGTAAAACTTGTGTTGTACGATGTTCTTGGTCGAGAAGTTTATGTCATCTATGAAGGGGAAAGCCTACCTGACAACAGAATTTATTGGCAACCACCAGCAACAATATCTTCTGGTACATATTTTTACAAGATATATACGAAACATGGAATGCAAACAAAAAAATTAGTCTTAATACGGTAAAAAATGAGGATGTTTCATGTAATATTTTTCTTACTTCTTGTTCCATACTCTTGTACTCAACATTTTCAGTCCTTAACAAAACAAAAAGGAGACTTTGCTATCCAGAGACTTCTTGAAAATAGTGATGATACTGAATTAAGTAGTAGATTTTATATCAATCAGACTAAACAATACCACATTATTGTACAAAGTTCATGTAAAGAAATATTTTCATTAATGGGATTAGAAATAACAAGTTCATACGGTCAGTATTCAGTAGTATGGGCTTCAATTGAGCAAATTCGCATGCTTCTAAACGAGCCATGTGTGACTTCAATACGTGGAGGTACACGACACAATGATTTCTAAACGTGAATTGCTTTTTTCAATTCGCGGCTTTTGGATTCTGCTTTTAATACATTTTCTTATTTTTCCCCTCTGCTACACACAGCACTCTAAAATTCATCCACTGCTTCATGAGTTTTTAGCACAACAAAGGAAAAATTATCAACTTGCAAAAATAAACGAAAGTAATATTGAACTATATCCTGTGATAATAACAACAAATGATCCAGAAGCGTTAAAAAGATATGGAATACATCTGAATTCTATTGTAGGACAGTATGCTACTGCTCGATTATCGAGTGAAGATATTGTAAATATTGAGAAACTTGATTGTGTTCTGTACATCCAACATTCGTCGTTGAATACACTCCAAACTGATGTAAGTATCCCTGAGATTGGCGCTCTCCAAACGAGTGAAGGTATACTTAACAATACGCCATATGCTGGTAAGGATGTTATTGTATTAATATATGATACTGGCATTGATTGGAAACACCTCGATTTTCGAAAAGAAGATACGACTAAAACTCGCATTCTCTATATATGGGATCAAACACTCACACCACAAAGTGGCGAATATTCACCTGCAGGATTTAATTATGGTGTAGAGTACACTCAACGTGATATTGAGAATGAACTTGATGGTACACGAGTTGGATTTGTTCGCACACGCGATTATAATGGACATGGAACGCACGTGGCAAGCATCGCAGTGGGAAATGGAAGGACCTATAATGGAAAATTTAAAGGAGTCGCTCCTGAAGCTGACATTATTGTAGTGAAAGGTGGAGATGGAATATTTACTGAAGCATTCATGATCGATGGATTAACGTACGCAAAATACAAATCTGAACAATTGCGAAAACCGATTGTCGTTAATTGGAGTATTGGTAGCCAGTATGGACCTCATGATGGAACAAGACCTTACGAGGTGGCGATTGATAGTTTTGTCACTGCTGGGAGAATTGTTTGTGTTGCTGCTGGAAATGATGCAAAATATCAAATTCATACTTCTGGGTATCTTTCGAAATCGTCGCCTCTGTCTTTTACAATGGTACAACCCCAGTATTACTCGTTCAGTGATTCGATGAAACAGATATTCGATTTTATGGTTTGGCTACAAGGTGATGTTTCAGTTTCAGGGGCGAGTTCTTTAGTGGCTACCATAAAATCACCAAGAGGAGTTATCTACAGTCGGAGTAAAGACCAACATGGCAGTGCAAATGACACAAGTGATGGTATTATCTATTTGGCAAATTATAAAAGCACAGATAATAATCATCGATGCATTGAGTTATATGTTCGTGCTAGTTCAGTTGTTCCGCCATGTCCGGGGCAGTGGGTACTTACAATTACTACGTCCCAAACTTCACCTATAGAATATGATGCATGGGTTGCAATTCGTTCTGGTGGCAGGGGTATCCCTTCTGTTGAGCTTGTAAACGGTGATAATCAAAAAACTATTACAAGTCCTGGCACTTCGAAAAAGGCTATTACTGTTGGTAGTTACGTGACAAAGTGGTCATGGCCATCGAACGACGGGAATGTATACAACTGGACAGATTACCCCACCGAAAGAACAGGTAACATATCGATATTCAGTGGTATAGGTCCAACACGTGATCGACGGCTAAAGCCTGAAATTACAGCTCCTGGACAGGGTATTACAGCGGCATTGTCATCAACTGTAAATCCACTATCTGTAGGAAATCAACTTTACCCAGGTGGGCTCTACAAAATCGACATGGGAACAAGCCAAGCAACACCGCATCTTGTTGGAGCAGTTGCTACATTATTAGGAATTAATACTAGTTTAAGCGAATCGGTATTGAAATTACTAATTGCAAAATCGGCACGAAATGATGAATTCACTTCAACAATTCCAAATGCAACATGGGGGTATGGTAAAATTGATCTCCTTAATGCTGTTGCAAAACTTGTCTACGGTCTTCAGGCACATGTTTCGCGTATTGTTATTAAATACGATACAATGTTGATTGGACAGACCGAAGTTATTTCAGCGAATAAAAAAATAGCCATACGATTTGTTCCACCTATTCGAGGAACTCTAACAGGTTTGTATCTTTCACTACCTGGTATAAAAGAACGATCAATTAGTGGTAGTGGATTTCTTCGTTGCGAGATATTTACTGCTGAGAATTGTTCTCCAACTGTAAAAATCGGTAGAGCGATTGAGTATCCTTTTTCTCTACTCAATCCTGCAACGCTTAATTTTGTACCATTCTGGATGGCTGGTGTCGAAGTTGAACCTCGTATAGAGTATGCTGTTGTTCTTTCTGTAGGTGGAGCAGGCGATACGTTACGAATCAATACTGATGGTACTCAAGAAGCTGAGCGTTCATTGGTATGGGATGGTTCGAGATGGGTTCGTTCAACAAGTGGGAACTACAAAATCCGCCTTGAGTTAACTACTCTTAGCGATGAGTATTCTCATGTAAGTCGTACGATACCCGAAACAACATTTGAATTATACAGAAATTTCCCCAATCCTTTTAACCCAAGTACGACTATACAGTTTAGAATTTCAACAATATCGTTCGTATCGTTAAAAGTATTTGATCAATTAGGTCGTGAGATAGTAACACTCGTCAATGAATACATGCACCCGGGTGTTCATTCAATAATTTTCAATGGTTCACACCTCTCAAGTGGAATCTACATTGCACGGTTATGTGTTGGGGAAAAAGGTACTATGCTTAAGAAGTCAATAAAAATGATACTAATGAAATAATTAAAATAATAAACACCTTTCACATAATGAAAGGTGTTTGCAAGATAACGTAAATCGACGATTCTAATGCTATTGAGCTTCTTCTGTCATTGCACGCTGAGCTCTGCGAATTGCTTTAGCTAGTTTCATTCGCTTTTTTACAGATGGCTTGACATAAAACGATCGCTTCTTAATTTCTTTTAAAATACCCGATCGTTCGTATTTTTTCTTGAATCGTTTAATTGCTCGATCGATTGATTCGTTTTCACCAATAATGATGCCGACCAAGTAATCACCTCCTTCACAATCATTAAATCTGGTTACTGTGATATTGAATTTTCTTCTAGAAACTCAATTGGTAAATTTTCTATTAACCGTTTTTCCCCAACTTTTTCAAAAGCAACTACAATTGTTTGAATGCCACTCGTTGTCTTTTCTTTCCGGATAACTTTCCCAACGTCGTCCCACTCACTGTGATAAATTGCTTCTCCAATGGAAAAAGTTTTATCATTCCGGTAAAGAGTACATTGTTCCTTAAGAATACTTTCTCTCGTAGTCTTTTTTGCTTCTTCAATCTTTTGTGTATTAATAAGCACACTATGCTTGCAACGACTACAACGGTACCATGACTTACCATCAAGTACTTTGAATTCCCCATCGACTTGTACAATTTCTAATTTTGTTTGTCGATGACAATGAGGACACTCATATGTAACAAATTTCGATTTTGCCATACGTTAATGTAGTTATTTCTGCTATAAATTTACAAAAAATATGCTCGTAAATCAATATATTTTCGTAAATTACAGCTACAATGTTTATAATGTGAATATGGAAATAATCAAAAACATATTAATCCTCCGACTCAGTTCGTTAGGAGATATTCTTCTCTCAACTCCTTTAATAAAAAACCTAAGGAAAAAATTTCCAAATGCACGAATAGACTATGTTGTTCGAAAGGAATTTGCTGATGTACTCCGTTATAATCCACACATTTCGAATCTATATATCTTCGATGCCGCAAACGGTTTCCAAGGACTTTTGGAGTTAAAGCGAAACTTTAAAAAAGTAGGTTATGATCTTATTCTTGATATCCATAATAACATACGGAGCAAAATACTACGGTTTGGAATGAAAGGGATAGTAAAGCGTGTTAACAAGCGCGTCGTAACACGTTGGGTACTAATAAATTTGAAATTAAATATATACAGGTCTATTGTTCCAGTTCCAATTCGCTATTTGAATACGGTTCGAGAATTTCAAGTAGAAATCGATAATGAAGGTCTTGAGATTTATATACCAAAAGATGCAAGAGAAACAGTAAGAGCAGTATTGTCTGATTTAGGTTCAGGTATTGTTATTGGTATATGCCCAACAGCCAAACATAATACAAAGCGGTGGTTAGAAGAACGATTTGCTGAAGTAGCGTTTCGTTTACATGAGATTTATGGTGCAAAAATTCTTCTGTTTGGTGCTGCGAATGAGCGTAATGAGTGTGCAGAAATAGAAGAGAAGATTCTCAGACGTAGTGGAAGAATAGTATACAATTGTGCTGGCTTGTTTACGATAGTTGAAACTGCAGCAGCAATGGATCTATGTAACCTTATTATCAGTAATGATTCTGGGTTAATGCACGTTGCATCAGCTCTCAAGAAAAAAGTTGTAGCTATTTTTGGTCCAACTGTCCGTGAGTTTGGTTTTTTCCCCTATAACACAACTTCAATAGTTTTAGAACATGTATCTCTTAAATGCCGGCCATGCTCGCATGTAGGATTAGATAAATGTCCTAAAAAACATTTTCGATGTATGCGTGAAATTACAGTTGAGCAGGTACTTGATGCTAGCAGAGCATTACTACATGAAAAGTAAAGAATTGAATATCAACTGAAACTTAACTACATTAAGAACTAGAGAATGCGCCCGTAGCTCAGCTGGATAGAGCGACAGCCTCCGGAGCTGTAGGTCGGGCGTTCGAGTCGCCCCGGGCGCACTGAATGTTTTACAAAGAATGAGGAAACCGCATGTTAAAAGCACAGAAAAAAATTTCAAAGAAGGAAATTAAAGAAGATAAGCTTGTAAAAGCATATTTTGAAGCAAGAGTATGGATTGAGCAAAACAGAAAGTACATGAGTTACATAATAGGTATTCCGTTACTTCTTGTTGTAATAACTATTGTTTGGACTCAAAAAAGAAAAGATTGGAATGAGACAGCGACAACAATGTTATCACGTGTTATGCCTCTTTATGAACAAGGCAGGTATGAGGAGGCAATTCATGGTGTTCCCCAGCAAGGAATACAAGGATTAGAGGTAATTGTACAAGAGTATGGGAGTACTTCTGCAGGAGAAATTGCAACGCTATATTTAGCTCATTCGTATAAAAATCTCGAAAATTATGAAAAAGCATTAGAGTACTACAAAGAAGTTGATATTAGCGATCCGATCCTAGAAGCCTCTGCACTTGCTGGCGCAGGAATTTGCTATGAACATGTTGGGAAGTATGAGGAGGCAGCAGAATGTTTTGAAGAAGCTGCTTCAAAGGGAATTCCAGTTGTTCAGGCAGCTGAGAATCTGCAACGTGCTGCACTTAACTATGCACTTGTTGGCAATACTGAAAAGGCAAAAAAACTGCTTACAATTATTAAAAAGGAATATTCAAAATCACCCCAAGCACGTGATATTGATAAACTTTTAGCTCAGATTACTGCTTAAAGCGAGGTTCATGATGGGAAGATGAGCCGTCATTTGCACCAGAAGAAGGCAGATGACGGCAATTTTATTTTATACTCATCGTTGTTGTGATAACGATCGAAGCACTCTATGGGCTTTATACCAAAGAGAGAATATTCCAACCGCATATTAAAAATCGCAATACCAGCTATTGCAGGGATGTCAATTCAAATGATTGTATCCATCGTTGAGACAGCTATGGTTGGGAGACTACACAATGCTGCTATTTCGCTCGCTGCTATGGGATTGGGGGTACTGGCAACCTGGGTATTAACGAGCTTCTTTTCAAGTCTTGCAACCGGGACGCACATTTTAGTCGCTCGTCGCTACGGTGAGCACAACTATAAAGAAGCTGGTGTTGTATTAAATAATTCATTGGTTCTTAGTGTTCTCGTTGGAATCATCATAGCACTGTTGGGGTATTATTACGCACACGAATTTATTAGATTTTTTTCTGCTGATGATACTGTGTCTCGTGAAGCAGCGGAATATATTAAGTACCGCTCCCTTGGTATTCCATTTTTTCTCCTTGCGGTTTCGTATCGTGGTTTTTTCTATGGGATTGGTCAAACCAAAATATTTATGTTTTCAGCTTTTATAACTTATTTTTTTAATATACTGTTTGATTATTTCTTTATTTATGGCATAGCACTATTCCCAGCTATGGGATTAGCCGGAGCAGGGGTTGGGGCTTCTCTTGGTATGTTCATGGGGTTTCTTTTCTTTGTCGGTGTAACATTTTTGCAAGAATATCGAAAAAAGTATAGATACTATAATGTATTTAACATCCATTGGAAGTATTTGCAACAAATAGTGAGGATATCATTACCAGTATCGTTTCAGAATGTTCTTATATTGCTAGGTTTTCTTTTATTTGTAGCAATAGCCGGCGTGTTGGGAACTCTATCACAGGCTGCAACACAAGTTGTTATTACGTCGTTATTTGTTTCATTTATGCCGTGTTTTGGTTTTGGGGTTGCGACACAAACTTTAGTGGGGAATGCTCTTGGAAATAATAAGGTTCACGAAGCACGCATATATACCATTGAGACTGCTAAACTTACCACACTCTATACATTCGCTCTTGGGTTGATATATGTTCTTTTCCCAGATATTGTTCTTAGCGTTATTACAACAGATGAGAAAGTAATCCAACATGCACATACGATATTACAACTGGCAGGAATAGCGCAAATTCTTTACGGTAGTGGAATCATTTTTGCAAATGCATTACAAGCAGCTGGTGCTACATTTTACGTAATGAATATAGAAATTCTTTCGCATTGGATACTATTTCTCCCGCTAGCATATTTTTTAGGTGTACAGTATGATATCGTTGGTGCATGGATGTCGCTTCCAATCTACATTATAGTATATACAGTCCTAGGGTATATCAAATTCCGTTCAAATTCGTGGACATCGTTAAAGGTCTAAGGTGAAATACCTCAAGCGAATCACATTTCTTCTTACAGGGCTTGTTATCTTTATTGCTATTTTTATTTTTGATGTTAGCCGTTAAACTGTATCGTTAGAAGCACAAAATATTCTAATGATTCGTGAAGCATGCCTATGGATAGCGCTGCTTTCATTTTATTTCTTTTTCCGTCAGAAAGAATTTGTTACAAAAACCTCGCAACGGCAGTTAGCTACGTTAATTTTTTTGTTTTCCTATCAGTTATAGTACTTAGTATTGCATATTTTATTACGAATGAAGCTACGTTTGAAGACGGAAAACCTTCTATAAAAAGTCTCTATGCAATGTTTATTAGTGCGTTTACGCTTGTTATTGTTGTGATTGTATCATTGTTGATAATCAAGCAGTATCTACTCTTTAAGAGAAAAAGTGGACACGTCGTAATTTTACTCTTTATGTGGTTCTTCTTTTGAGTTATTGCTTTGTCGATTCACCATTTCTTACAGAAAATGTTCCAGAAATTGCTACATTTGGTACTTTACCTATAAAGATTCTAATTTTGATTCTTTCATTTCGGCAAATGTGGATTGTATTTCTTTCAAAAAGAGAAAAATTGTACAACCTTTTCTATACGTTATTTTTATCGGGCTTATACGTAGCGATACTTGGAATAATTAGTATTGAAACATCGATGCAGAAAATTTTACAGTATTTTAGTACACCACTTTACCATTTTCTTCTCTACAATCTTTCATTTAGTGGTGTGTACTTTGGTACAGCATTCGTTAGTACATTGTTTCATTTACCAACTGCTGAAGCGTTTGAGCGGAAGCAGAGCGAGTTACGATCACTTCAAAATGTGAGTCAATTTATAAGGAATGTATTCGACTTTGACCAGCTGGTTACGAATATATTAAGAATTGCTCGTAATGTCTGTGGTGCCACAAGTGCATGGCTTGAAATGTACACAGATACCAACAGTGAAAAACAATTTCACGCGGCAATTGTTGCAGGGGAGAATGTAGACCAACATATTGCGCATGCGTTGTCACAACATGCAATGTTTTTAAATAGCGCGAATATTAAACCATTTGTCATAGAAGATATATGGAATGATCGACGCACGCGGCATGTACGTCGGATTGGTATCGATCGATTAGCATTGAGTGTGTTTCCACTCGTATCGCACGGTACACTAATAGGTGCACTCTATGTTACAAAAACCATTGAGGATGGTTTTTTTCAAGATGACATTGAGGTATTATCAATATTAGCAGATCATGCTAGTATTACTATCGAGAATTCTCAACTTATCCAAAAGTCAATTGAGCGAGAGCGTTTAAAACAGGAGTTTCTTGTAGCACAGAAAATGCAACAGCGTTTATTCCCTCAGAATATCCCAACGTGTCATGGTTTTGATATTGCAGCAGTGTCTATTCCATCGTATGAAGTGGGAGGTGATTATTATGACGTAATTCAACTTCCTGACAATTGCCTCGGTATTATTGTTGGAGATGTGGCGGGGAAAGGGATTTCAGCAGCATTTTACATGGCGGAAGTAAAAGGGATATTTTTAACATTAAGTTCTTCGAGTATGTCTCCAAAGGAATTTCTCGTAAAAGCAAATGAAGCACTTAAGGAAAGCCTTGATAAACGAACATTTATAAGTTTAGAATATGCTGTGCTTAATGGTAAGAAACGACTTGTAACGATTGCACGTGCAGGTCATTGCCCAGCTCTCCATATTTCAAACAATCAAGTCACTATTATACGACCAAGTGGATTAGGGATAGGATTAGCAGATACAGACCTCTTTGAGTGTTCAACGGAAGAGTATACCCTTATGATGAGGGAAGGTGATGTACTTTTATTTTTTACAGATGGTATAAGTGAAGCACGGAATAAACGAGGTGAGGAATTTGGAATTGAGAGATTGAGTGAAATTGTCAAAAAAAATATCCATGTGAATGCAGAAACATTAAAGAGGATGATAACAGATGCCGTTCTGCAATATATTGGGAATTCAGAATATAAAGATGATATTACATTAGTTATCGTGAAGTGCAGTAGTACTACATCATGTATGGATGATAGATAAGGAGGATAGGGCATGAGTGAATGTAAAGTACGACGTCGAGAAAGAGATGGAATTACAATACTTGAATTAGATGGATTATTGGATGCCCATACTGCTCCAAAGCTTGAACAAATGTTTCAAACATTACTAAACGATAAAAAGTTCAAAATCATCATTAATTGCAAAGGATTGCAGTACATAAGTAGTGCAGGACTTGGAGTATTTATGGCTTATCTCGATGAAGTACGGAATAATGATGGTGATATAAAGTTTTCGAATATGTCCCCCAAAATATTCAACGTTTTTGATTTGTTGGGATTTCCTATGCTCTATGAAATTTACGATATCGAAGAAGATGCTTTAAATACTTTTCGCACAAACAAACGATGAGAAAATATGTATGGAAAATATCGTATGTCATATCCTTCTATACCAATGTTGAAAATTCTAAGTAGAACTGAGAATCTTCAAAAAGTCAGGGAATTTATAAAACAGCACGCTCAACAGTGTGGGTTCGACGATGATACTGTATATAATATATGTTTAGCAACTGATGAAGCATGTACAAATATCATTAAGCATGGATATAGGAACGATAGAAACCAAGAAATAGAGTTACACATTGTAATTAGCCCACAGTCATTCGTTATTAGGATATTTAATGTTGGAAAATGTTTTGACCCGAATAGTATTGAACCACCGAATGTACTGAAATACTATGAGAAAAAAGACCGAGGTGGATATGGTATATACCTTATGAAAAAACTTATGGATGAAGTTCACTTTTTTTTCAGTACTGAACAACGGAACGAAGTACGTTTAATTAAATATCGTTAGCCTATGGGTATTGTTGAGAGTAGAACTAAACAGATGAAGGAAGCACTCTATGATATAAAAAAGCACACAAATGTGTTGGCTTTGTTGGAATTAAGTACTATTATCAATGCCTCGTACGACTTGAATTTTATTTTAGGAACAGTGCTTCGAACGATAATGGGAAGGTTCATGATTTCACGTGGGATGGTGTTTCTTGCGAGTAATCCCACTGAGTTCAAAGTCTACTGTGTAAAAGGAATCTCTGAAAAATACGTAGGTGAAACCATCTGTATATCACGTAAATTTAAAACCGTTACGTATCTCGAAACGATCAGATCAAGTAATGCTTCTTGGTATAACTATTTAAAGAATAAGAAACAGGATGTTATTTACCCCATTTTTGGAAATAAAGAATGCATAGGATTTGCAACCTTAGGGAAACGATACGGTAAGCAGAACAAGTACTCAGTGATTGAAGCACAATGGATCATGACAATTCTTAACTTGTCTGCTTCTGCAATTGAAAAAGCTCGGCTTATCGATGAACTTAATAGCACTAATAATACCCTTGCGTGCAAAATTCAAGAATTAAAAACTCTTTTTGAATTGAGCAAAGAGTTTAATATTGGAATCGATGCGCACCAAGTTCTACGATTATTGACGTTTGCCCTCCTTGGTCATATGGGAGTTCAACGATATGTAGTATGTGTAATCCAAAATAAGTCTCTTGCGATTATTGAGAGCAAAGGAATCGATGTTCATGCAGCCGAGAAACATTTGTTATCACTTTGTGATCTAACTGAACCTATAATACTCATACATAATCGTAGCAAAAAGAAGTATAAAAAGCATATTAATGGCTTGCTACGGCTTGGTATTACTGTTGTAGTACCAATGCTTTTACAAAACAAAGTAAATGGATTTTTATGTTTAGGTGAAAATATTAAAAAAAGAATATACGATGAAACAGATTTAGAATTTCTGTCCTCGTTGGGATCACTTGCAACCATGACTCTTGAAAACACACGATTGATGCAGGAAGCATTAGAGAAACAACGAATAGAAGATGAAATTCAAATAGCCCGAGAAATTCAAAAGGGATTGTTTCCAAGGCATTTACCCAAAAGGAAGCAATTCGAGATAGCTGCTATTACAATTCCATCAAAAGAAGTCGGTGGTGATTACTACGATGTTGTAGCGCTAAAAGATGACAGATATTTACTAGCAATAGGAGATGTAGCAGGGAAAGGAATACCTGCATCATTGCTTATGGCAAATCTACAAGCGGCGTTACGGACAGTTGGTCAAATGGAACTATCAATAAATGAAAATGGTAACTCGATTGAATTCTATTGTATGTGACAATACTTATTGTAGTACAAAGTTTATTACTTTTTTGCTGGGATACTCGATCTTCGAAGCAACACATTTACATATACAAACGCTGGCCATAACACTCCGTTTATACTTCGATCAAATGGGGAATGTGTTTTTCTTTCAGAAGGGGGGATGGTACTAGGCATATTTGAACATTCCCATTACAATGAGACTTCAGTCTCCATTGGTTCTGGTGACATCCTTGTGCTCTACACAGATGGGATCAGTGAGGCGATGAATGCTACAAATCAAGAATTTACGGAAGAACAACTCGTTGAAATTGTACGCACAAATGCTTCATGTACTCCATAGCTGTATTGAAACATAGTGAGAACACACCACAGATCGATGATATTACACTTCTCATTCTTAAAGTAGCGTAAAAAACCAATCTATACAACAATATTTCATACATTGATAATAGCAGAGAGTTTGCGTAAATTTTACAAGTTAGTTGGTATATGTACTTAACAATTTTTGAGTGGAGCTATGAAGTACGACTTTACAGCAATTGAACAAAAATGGCAACAGTATTGGGAGACTAATAAAACGTTTCGCGTAAATGATTTTGAAAATAAACCAAAACTATACATCCTTGATATGTTTCCGTATCCATCGGGAGCAGGTTTGCATGTAGGCCACCCAGAAGGATATACAGCAACAGATATACTATGTCGTTACAAAAGGATGAAGGGATACTCAGTACTTCATCCAATGGGTTGGGATGCTTTTGGGTTACCAGCAGAACGCTTTGCAATGCAAACCAATATACATCCAAGTATTACAACGAACCAAAACATCGAAACATTTCGTAGACAAATTAAAATGCTTGGATTGAGTTATGATTGGGATAGAGAAATTAATACTACTGATCCTCAGTACTATAAGTGGACACAATGGATTTTTCTTAAAATATACAATTCATGGTACGATCCACGACTACGGAAAGCTAGACCAATAAGTACCTTAATCGAGGAGTTAGAGCAAACTGGGACAGAGAAGATCCCAACCGAACAGAAAATTTCTGCAGAACAATGGAAAACAATGAACAAGAAAGAACAACACGATTTTCTAGCACAATTCAGATTAGCCTATATGGCAGAAGTACCAGTAAATTGGTGTGAACAGCTTGGGACTGTTTTAGCGAATGAAGAAGTAGCTGAATGGACAGAGAAGGGGTACACAGTGGAACGGCGTCCGATGAAGCAATGGATGATGCGCATAACAGCGTACGCTGAGCGATTACTCGAAGATGCAAATGAGCTCGATTGGCCTGCCTCTACCTTAGAGCAACAGAGAAACTGGATTGGTCGTTCAGAAGGTGCTGAAATTTTTTTTAAAGTAAAAGATAGAAGCGAAGTAATAAAGGTATTCACAACGAGACCAGATACGATTTTTGGAGCAACATATATGGTATTGGCTCCTGAACACCCTCTTGTCACTGTTTTAACAACGCCGGAATTCAGTGAGAGTGTGAAAAAATATAAAGCATTGACAGCGTTAAAGAGTGATTTAGAACGAGGTACAGAAAAAGATAAAACAGGGGTTTTTGTTGGGTCGTATGCAATAAATCCCGCTAATGGTAATGAGATACCAATATGGATTGCTGATTATGTTTTGATGGGATATGGTACAGGTGCTATTATGGCAGTACCGGGACATGATGAACGAGATATGGAGTTTGCGAAAAAGTATAATCTTCCAATAGTAAAAGTTGTCGACGGTGGTCCTTGCGCACCAGAATGTTTCGTGGATGATGGTATTGGTATAAACTCTGCAAATAATGAAGTATCTCTAAATGGGTTACGTACTCCAGAAGCTAAAAAAACCATTATTGCTTGGCTAGAAAAGAAGGGGTATGGAAAAGCAGCTGTTCAATATAAATTACGTGATTGGCTCTTTTCACGACAACGGTATTGGGGTGAACCAATCCCGATTGTTCATTTAGAAGATGGTACAATGAAAGCGTTGGATGAAAGTGAATTACCACTCGAACTACCAAAGCTTGCCAAGTTTCAACCAAGTGGAACTACCGAGTCACCACTGGCACTAGCAACAGAATGGATTAATATTATTGATAAAGAAACAGGCCTTCGTGGACGTCGAGAAACGAATACAATGCCTCAATGGGCAGGATCGTGTTGGTACTATCTCAGGTTTATTGATCCTGCAAACCAGAAGGAATTCTGTAATCCCCAGAAAGAGAAATATTGGATGCCAGTTGATCTCTATGTGGGTGGAGCTGAGCATGCTGTTCTCCACTTGTTATACGCACGATTTTGGCATAAAGTTCTTTACGATCTTGGGTATGTCAGTACAAAAGAACCATTTATAAAATTACGCCATCAAGGAATAATTCTTGGCGAAGATTCACGGAAGATGTCAAAATCACGTGGTAACGTTGTTAATCCGGATGATGTTGTAAAGCAGTATGGCGCAGATTCAATTCGATTGTTTGAGATGTTTATGGGGCCACTCGAAGAGATGAAACCATGGAGTACTCGAGGTGTCGAAGGTGTTTTTAGATTTTTAAATCGTGTTTGGCGGCTTTTTATAAACGATGAAGGTTCTATCGATAATTCAATTTGCGAGTGCGATCCTACTCCAGAATTCGAGCGGCTGTACCATCAAACAGTAAAAAAGGTAACAGAAGATATTGAAGGACTGCGATTCAATACTGCAATTGCACAATTGATGATTTTTGTTAACGAAGCAATGAAGCTTGACAAACGACCGAAACATCTCATGGAGCAGTTTGTTTTGCTTTTATCTCCATTTGCACCTCACATAGCTGAAGAATTATGGCAACGTTTCGGGCATCAAACAACACTTGCCTATGAACAGTGGCCATCATATGACGAATACAAGTGTATGGAGGAACAAGTTGAAGTTGTATTGCAAGTTAATGGAAAAGTACGATCAAAGCTTCGGGTACCGCTCAACACACCAAATAGTGAATTAGAACGACTTGCAAAAACTGACACTGTAATCCAACGATACATAAATGGAAAAAATATTACCAAGATCATAGTTATACCAAATAAATTAGTAAACATTGTTGTTGTATAGCGATCAGGTGGTATGATCCAGTTATCAGTTGTTATCATTACCTACAATGAAGAAAAAAACATAGAAAGGTGTTTGATGTCTGTACGCGATGTAGCGGATGAAATAGTCGTTGTCGATTCTTTTTCCACTGATCGCACAATAGATATTTGTAAACGCTTTGGAGCGCGCGTAATTCAACATGTGTTCGAAGGTCATATACAACAAAAGAATTTCGCACTTGAACAAGCTACTTATCACCATGTACTCTCGCTTGATGCTGATGAAGTACTTTCTGATGAATTACAAAAGGAAATACAAAGGGTGAAAAAACAGTGGAATTATGATTGTTATGAAATGAATCGGCTGACAAATTATTGTGGTACGTGGATATACCATTGTGGTTGGTATCCTGATCGTAAAATACGCCTTTTCGATAAAAGAAAAGGGAGATGGACGGGAATTAATCCACACGATCGGTTTGAGTTATTTGATTATTCTGCTACGAAAGGACGTTTGAAGGGAGATATTTTACATTATAGTTACAGTACTATATCTGACCATATACGACAATTTGATTATTTCACAGAAATATCGGCACGTGTACTCTATGAGCAACAAAAGAAAGCAACACTCATAAAAATCATTGTAGCACCGATTCTTCGGTTTGTGCGTGATTATATTCTAAAAGCTGGATTTTTAGATGGGTACTACGGATTGGTAATCTGCCTTAACTCTTCCTATTCTGTTTTTGTAAAGTACTGCAAGTTACGTGAATTGTCGAAAACCAATAGGATGAAAGGAGGTTCCTATGGGCAACAATGAAAAGAATAAATCGCTTTTTTATAGCTTGGTGCTTACATTTCAAGCTACCGCCATGCAGCAAATGGGAAAGCTAAAGAATCCGTTGACAGATAAAATTGAGCGAAATCTAGAACAAGCTCAAATGTCGATAGATATACTTGACATGTTAGAAACTAAAACAAAAGGCAACCTTGATGAGGAAGAAGAACGATTTTTGAAATCTGTTCTTCATGAATTAAAATTAAACTATGTTGATGAAGTATCAAAAGACAAAAAAACACAAACAAACGAGTAGACCTCATGCATTTCGGAATATACGGAAATGTAGAGAAACGAGAAATTGTTCCTGTGGTACAACTAATTATTGAAAGATTTTGGGAGAGAGGCATTGATTTTTGTATTTCGAAACCTCTTGCATCGATTGTTCGTAAGGTTTTCCCACGTACTAGTTATAGAACATTGAATTTCGTGTCAGACCATAAAATAGCATCGATGTGTGATATTATTATATCAGTTGGGGGCGATGGAACGATTCTTCGATTAGCTCGTCTTGTGTGTAAAACAGGAACACCTATTTTGGGTGTCAATGTGGGGAAATTAGGTTTTTTAGCTGAAGTTTCTGTTGAAGAATTGAATGAGTGTTTGGATGAATTACTTCGAGGTGAATATAGAATAGAAAAACGTTCAATGTTAGAAACTACAATTGGGAATGAGGACTTCCCTGAACGTGCACTTAATGATGTTGTAATTAATTGCTCTGGATCATCTCGGATGATAAGCATACAAACATTTGTTAATGATGATTACTTAGCTACATTTCGAGGTGATGGCATTATAATAGCTACACCAACGGGGTCAACTGCATACGCTTTATCGAATGGTGGTCCAATTGTCCAACCGTCTACTGAAGTACTACTCATTAGTCCAATATGTCCGCACACGCTTACTGTACGGACGGTTGTTGTACCAGATAATTCTACAATACGAATGCGTGTAGAATATGCACCAGCAAAAGTTCATGTGGCTATTGATGGGCAACCACAAACATTTATAAAGTCACCCGTACAAGTTGAAGTAAAGAAGTCGAATTTTTATACATCGCTTGTTAAAAGGAAAAACATCAATTACTATGATGTTTTACGAAGGAAACTTAATTGGGGGAAAGACGTTCGCACGAATACGTAAGTCTGATATTCAATTAGCTTTAGCACCTTCTCGTATCCATGTTTTTATTCCTTCTATTTGGTTTGACGTCAATGTCGTTGTGTTTGGTGGTGGCATTTTAGGGAGTAAACGCCCTTCGAGTTGTTGAACTAGCTTACTGTGTTCTGGATTGCCCGTGATTATGTAATCGAGAATCGAGGTATACGATGAAGGGTACTCTAAATTTGGTTTTATGCCATGTAAAGTATGGCAGCCACTTAAAGCACATTTCTGCTGAAGTAATGGTCCAACATGTTGTGAGTATGAAACATTTGTTGTTGGAAACTCGATCTCTTTACTTTTATCCTTAATTACATCTTTACAACAAAAGAAAAGATAAGCTAGAAGGATAATGCTAAATAGTTTGCCAATTTTTTTCATAAGCTGTAATAGAAATAAAATTGATTTTCCGGAAATGCTTCACTATATTAGGTTTGAAAAGGGCCGTTAGCTCAGTTTGGGAGAGCGCCACAATGGCATTGTGGAGGTCACCGGTTCGAGCCCGGTACGGTCCACATGTTACCCTCCCATGTTTTGAATCAAAGCATTCCCAAATTCTGAACATTTGACTTCAGTTGCATTCTCCATCAATCGAGCAAAGTCATACGTAACAATTTTAGATGCGATCGTACGATTTAGAGCCTTTACAATGAGATCAGCTGCTTCATGCCAGCCTATGTAACGTAACATCATTTCGCCAGAAAGGATCACAGATCCCGGATTTACTTTGTCTAGATTGGCATACTTTGGGGCAGTTCCGTGTGTTGCTTCAAAAATTGCATGACCTGTAGCATAGTTAATGTTACCACCGGGAGCAATACCGATACCTCCAACTTGAGCTGCTAAAGCGTCAGAAAGATAATCACCATTGAGGTTAAGCGTTGCAATAACGTCAAAATCTTCTGGACGTGTCAATACTTGTTGTAATGCAATGTCAGCAATTACATCTTTAATAATGATTCCGGCTCCAGGCTTTCCATCAGGAATCTGACACCATGGACCACCATCAATTTCGCGTGCTCCAAAGTACTCTCTAGCAACGGCATAACCCCAATCTCTAAATGCTCCTTCAGTGAATTTCATAATGTTGCCTTTGTGAACAAACGTAACACTTCGTCTATTGTGTTGAATTGCATAACGAATGGCACTGTAGACAAGTCGAGCTGTTCCGGAATAACTAACCGGTTTAATTCCTATGCCAACGTTTATTTCCGTAGGAAAGTGCGGAATGTTTGTGAGTGACCAAAACTGTGAGACTTTATCTGGTGTATTAAAACGTATTTTTGCAAAATCCTCTGGAAATTCTTTTGCGAAAAAATCTAGTACTTTTTGTGCCTCTTTTGAACCTGCCTTATATTCGATGCCAGCATAGATATCTTCTGTATTTTCACGGAAGATTACCATATTTACTTTTTCGGGATGCTTTACAGGTGATGGAACTCCTTGAAACCATTGGATTGGTCGAAGGCAAACATATAAATCCAATGTTTGACGTAATGCGACGTTGAGTGAACGAATTCCGCCACCAACTGGAGTTGTAAGAGGACCTTTAATTCCAACGAGAAATTCTTTAAATGCTTCAATTGTGTCATTGTGGAGCCATGTATTTGGCCCATAAATTTTATTAGCTTTTTCACCAGCGAAAACCTCAAACCATACAATTTTTCGCCTTCCATTGTATGCTTTTTCGACAGCAGTATCGAGTACTCGTTGCGCAGCTTTCCAGATGTCTGGGCCGATACCATCACCTTCAATAAAAGGTATTATAGGATTATCGGGTACTTTGAGCTCACCATTTTTAATTGTTATCTTTTGACCATTTGCAGGTGGTACTAATTTTTCGAAGACACCCATGCGTTTTACTCTCCTAAGATTCAATATTTAATTGACGTTATTGTTTTGTTTAATCTATGAAATAACGGAATAAAATCAATACCGATGGCAAAAAATAAATTCTTGTTTCTCTATCAATTCCTTGGTATATTACATTAAGAAAATTCAAAAGAAGAATGAATGGAGCCGAAGTGGCGGAATTGGTAGACGCGCTGGACTCAAAATCCAGTACGGCTAAACCCCGTGTGAGAGTTCGAGTCTCTCCTTCGGCACAAACCTTCCAGTTCAAGGCTCTCTTTCTTGTACAGTATTCTCCATCAATGTTGAGGACAATAACTCCCTTTTGATACAATGTTCACTTCAACCTCAACAATAAAATGAATGTTGTACGACATCTTATCGTAATAATTGCTGTCTGTAATCTCTCAGTCTATGCTCAGCCAAATAGTGAAACGCAAGTAAACGATGAATACTATTACAAAGTTTATTTACAAATGCCAATCGATTCCATCGTATTGCCTCACCGGTATATTAAAATAAGTAGCGAATGTGTACTGTTAGATTCACTAAAAATTCTTAGACGTGGGACAGACTATATTATAAACTACAATACTGGCGTACTGTGGTTGAAAAACGTGAATACGTATATCGAAAGTACTAGCATACATGTTTTTCATATATTTTATCGGATACTACCAATAACTGTTCGAAAAGAGTATCAGTTACATACAATGAGACTTCATTACGATTCAACGGTATCAAAGGATAGTGTAAGTGTTGTATCGCCCATTTCGTCTACCTCTGATGATATTTTTGGGCCTGGTATTACGAAAAGTGGGTCAATTGTACGGGGATTTACAGTTGGTACGAATCGTGATATGAGTTTAACATCAGGATTCAGGTTACAGATGGCAGGAAAACTCTCGGATGATATTGACGTTGTAGCTGCATTGACGGACGAGAATACACCTCTTCAGCCAGAGGGGAATACTCAAACACTGCGTGAAGTTGATAAAGTTTTTGTTGAACTAAAACATCCATTATATGAAGTTACTCTTGGAGATATTTCCTATGAGCAGAACAAAGAAGAAGCTGGTGAATTTTCTCAGATTCAACGAAAAATACTAGGTGCTTATGGTCGAGGGCACCAAGAAATACCGTTGTTTTCAAATACTCAAGTAGATGCTGAGGTCGTTCTTGGAACAGCTAAGGGGAAATATACTACAAATCAATTTTCAGGAATAGATGGTATACAAGGACCATATCGTTTACGTGGAAAAAATGGTGAACAGTACATTCTTGTTATTGCGGGGAGTGAACGAGTTTATGTTGATGGTGTACTTATGACTCGTGGAGAGACGCATGATTATGTAATAGATTATGCAAATGGGGAAATTATTTTTACAAGTCGAAGGATTATTACTAGTGCTTCAAGAATTGTTGTTGACTTTGAGTATAGTGAGCGGGCATATACACGCAATTTAATGGGAACGTCACTCAAAGGCAGTGCTTTAGATAATAGAATTACTATGAAAGTATTATTCCGTAAAGAAAGTGATGACCAAAATGTGCCAGTGGACATAACATTAAACGAGTATGAAAAAAAACTCCTCCGAGAAAGTGGAAATAACCGGTATGCGGCTGCTTATAAAAGCATTCGTTTTGTGGGACTTGACTCAATAACAGGACACAGTCTTGGGCAATATATGTTGATAGATACAGTAATCAATAATAAATTGTACACAATCTTACACTATGCTCCTGGGCACCCTAATGCATTCTACACAGCTACTTTTTCGCCAGTTTCTCAAGTACCACCGGATTCTGCTGGATACATCCGGGTCGGTATAGGTAATTATCGATTTGCTGGATTGGGGCAGGGAAATTATATGCCATATCAATTTTTACCAATGCCACAAGCTCACCAATTAGTCGATGTACAAGGATCGTACCGTTTAGGTGATAATGTGTACTTTGAAAGTGAGTATGCAACTTCAAGTTATGATGAAAATAAATTTTCATACCTTGACTCTGCGGTCAACGGTAAAGCTCTTCGTTTACAAGTACAGTATTCACCTAAAAATGTTAAAGTTTCTGAACTGACGTTAGGATCATTTGATGTTTCATTTATTAGAAAGTATGTCCAATCAACGTTTATTGCTTCAGAACGTTTCAAGGAGGTTGAATATGACCGAACCTGGAATATTCTTTCAAATCAAAAAGCAGATGAAATAGTGAATGAGTTATCATTCACATATATACCACGGTATGGTATGCAAGGAAGTATAAATTATGGAACACTCGAACGTAGGAATATTGAAAAGTCAAATAGATTTCAGAGCGAAGTATCAATACAAGATTCATCGTTACCTTTACTGAATTACAAATATGAAACAATATCATCACAATCGGGATTAGTACGAACACAATCGCAGTGGTTTCGCCACCGTGGGAGAGTTGAATATACGTATCATACAATAACTCCAGGTATTCAATTTGAATCTGAAAAGCGAATTGCAACACTTTTTCATACAGATTCTCTGCTTCCAGGAAGTTTCAAATTAATTGAGATAGCACCAACAGTACTTTACCGGAGTAGTGGTTCATTCACACTTGGTTCTGAATTAAGAATACGGAGAGAAGATAGTACTATAAGTGGTGCTTTTCACAAAGCATCCAACGCACTATACCAGGCATTTACTTGGCATTTAAAGGATTGGAATAATATTAGTCTCCAAGCAACCGTAACAAAGCGTCAGATAGAGTATACAGAATTATTTCGAAAACGCGGTAATATAAATAGTACATTTTTCGTAACAAGAATGGATCTATCATACCTCCATCCTCGTCGATTACTGGATGGAACATTTTACTATGAATTTTCAAATCAACGTTCTGCTCGACTTGAACGAGTATTTGTGCGTGTTCCAAAAGGAATGGGAAATTACACATATAGTGGAGATCTTAATGCTAATGGAATTGCAGATGAGAGCGAATATCAGCCTGTGCGATTTGATGGTGATTACATCATGACAACGATTGCGAGTGAACAAATGTACCCTGTTGCTGACTTAAAGTCGAGTTTTAGACTCAGAGTTCGATTCTCCGAAACTGGAATACAGAATACGTTATTGTCATTCTTACGACATTTCACGACTGAAACGTATGCGAGAATAGAAGAGAAGAGTATAGATCCTATTTCCTCGAATATATATCTCTTAAAGTTAAAATATTTTATGCGTCCAACTACTACTCTCTATGGAGTTCAGCAGATTATGCAGGACATATATATTTTTGAAGGTTTGCGAGAATTTTCCGTACGTCTGCGTTTCCATGAAAAATGGGGATTGTCGCAGTATGTATCAGCGAATGAAAGAACCAAGTACAGTCAGCAATCAATACGTATTGAATCGCAGTTAGTAAACGAAATAGCAAATAGAACGGATTTTGTACATACCCACGACCAATTACAAGCTAATGTTTATTCACAGCGAACACGAAATATTTACAAGGACAATATAAAGTCTGATTTTTCTTATCGACCTACAACTGAGACTGAAGTAGGATTATCCTTTGGATTTACCAGAAGTGTTGATAAACAAAGAGAATATGAGATAGAAGCATCAATGAATGAGCAAAGTGTGCGCGTACTCTATTCGATTCCATCACGCGGGCAACTACGTACAGAGATAATCAGAGAAGAAACCATTGTTAATAATACAGTGAATAGTTTAGTACCATTTGAATTAACAGAAGGAAAACCCAACGGTCAAGGTTATCTATGGAATACATCATTAGAGTACTCTATAAATGCTGCAATACAGTTCTCCTTACAGTATCAGGGAAGGATGGAGGCTGCACGCAAAGCAATCCATACGTTCCGAGCTGAAGCTCGTGCATTTTTTTAATTCTGTGTCAAGCCGGAGAGTCATATTTTTGAATGAAGGATATATAAATTCTTGCCTTTGACTATCATTTTTACTAACATTTCAACGCACGTATTACTGGCATGCAGTGTTAAGTGATCGTATCATCATCAATAACAATTCACAATTATTGAAGGGGGTCTATGGGAAGAGTATACTATGCCTCTTTTTTTTCGAAGATAGGTACAATTTATGTCGCATCAACAGAGAAGGGAGTATGTAAAATATCAATACCTGGTCAATCAAAGAAAGAGTTTCTTCGTTGGCTTGAGGAAAACACGAATGGATGTGAACTTGTAGAATCGTATTCGAAAAATAAACAAATAATTGATGAACTTACACGATACTTTGAACGGCGTTTGGTAAAGTTTCGTTCACGAATAGATTTACGAGGAACAGAGTTTCAACGAAGAGTGTGGAAAGCACTCCGGCATATTCCATATGGTACTACTATTACTTATAAACAGCTAGCGCATCGTATAGGAAATGAGAGAGCATTCCGTGCTGTTGGTCGTGCAAATGGTGAAAATCCGTTACCAATAGTTATTCCATGTCATAGAGTGATTGCTTCTGATGAAACACTCGGTGGGTATGCTGCTGGTGAAAAAACAAAAGAATTTTTATTACGCTTAGAAGGAGCAATTTCAATTGAAAATAAAAAAAGTGCTAAATGTGTGTGAATGTTGTATTTGAAAAGTGAGAATAATTTTTTAACTTATGGTGTAATGTATTTTTTTCAAAGGTATTTTGTTTTCACTTAATATATATTTAGTGAACAACGGCGGGGTAGCTCAGCTGGTCAGAGCGACGGAATCATAATCCGCAGGTCGTGGGTTCGAATCCCTCCCCCGCTACAAGTGTTTCATCAACTATGAGAAGTGTTTCTAAAAACTAAAAAAGCTTCATTCTCCGTTGGTACACGAACCATATCTTTACTTATATATACATTTACAATTTCGTACAAAACTTTATGAAGTGAAAAATGCTTTATTGTAATGGAGTATTGAAGCTAGAAACTATATTTTACTTTTACATAGAGTTCATCATATTCCTTCAGCTTACCAAAGACAGTAGAGCCTTTGCCATCAATTATACGACTACCTAGAGAGAATTCAGCATTTTGAACAGGATAGTAGGTAATTTCAGGGGCAAGAACGAACGCATACGCCTTCCCAATAGATCTAAAATCTTTTATTGCAATACCACCGCCGAAGGGAATTAATTTTAATTTATCCTCTAGTAACTTCCATTCGCTGGTGAATATAATATAATTTTCGAGGTTATCAGCCCCTCGTTCATGAATAAATCCATGTAAATATTGGCCATTAAAATATATTCCGTTAGAAAATGTATAATCGGCTCCTATAACATACTTAACGTATGGTTTTTTCTCTAGAACGATAAACTGTTGAACACCACTTCCAACCGCAGATAAGTCATTTAGTGCTGATACTTCATTAGGGTAGAAAATAGCCGCTTCTCCCCAAATACCTAGATCGATGATTGCTCCAGTGAAATCAATGCCGATAATTTTCAAGCGCGGGTAGATGAGTTCATTGTAGGCATGGAAATTTAATTGTGTTGTTGGGATTATGACAGTTTTTTTAACTAGTGGAAAACAATCACGCCCATATACATAACTTAGTGAAAAATCGAAATCGAAAATATGTCTTGTCACTCTAATGCCTGCGAGTGAATTATTCCACAAAGTTTTTTTAGGAAGTAGTATTGTATTTGTGATGTTATCCAGAACAATACCACGAGGTAGTTCCGAAAATGAAAGTAGAGCTGTAGCTCCGTAACCTCGTGGTAATGCAGCAGGTGTGAAACTTGGAATAAAAACACAATTCAATTTATAGTTATCGCTATAGTATGTGAGTTGGATAGCATCTGAACCGAGGTGTCTGCCGAAATCCCAAATGTCTTCGAGATCGTATGGATTGAGGTTATCAGTAGGATTAAGTCTATCAGCAGTACCCCATGCAATCCGCTGACGACCTATACGAAGATCAAGATTACTTATAAGGAAATCATAGAAGTCTACATATGCTTCTCGAAGTTGTAATTCAGCAGGGTTGACATTGTTAGCAGAAAATAGCTCATTGATAGTATGAAGATATGGAGTACCAAGTGTACGTATCCAAAAGTCACTATAGAATGAAGTCTTTTCGGTTGGTTTACCTTCTAATGTAATGGCAAGTCTGTACTCATGCCACGTTAATTCATTGTTTCCTTGAATTTGGACTCTGTTCTCTCCTTGGAAAGACCCTCCTACTCTCATCGATTGCAACGAAGTAGTGTCTTGTGAGAGCAAAACATAGTGTGTAAAAAAAACACATATCAATGAAATGAAAAAAGTACTACGCATACAACCTCCTTTTACCTCATGAGGAATCGTTCAGTAAATATTTCTTCAGATAATCCAGTATCAAATTTAGCTTCTGTGATTAACATCTTTGAAATGTGTTTATCTCGGATATTTTCCATTTCTGATTCCTTCGATACAAGGTATTTACCTACTTTTTCAATTTTCTCTCTGCGCAGAACTTTCACAAGTTGTTCAGACTTATCGTAGTATTCTATTCGTATTGGAAAATAATTGTCTACTCGTACTCGGAGGATCAATTTTGAATACTCAGTTTTCGAAACATCTTTTGGTTTCAATAGGAGAGTGTAAAATTCTTGTTCATGTTTTATTAACTCTGGTGTGTATCGGTCAGAATATCGTATCGCTTCCATATCTTCATACGTAAAATCTGTACCAGCGAACCTTGTATTTTTAATATGTGATGCTATACGGCGGGTTTTCTTAAATGCTGGTAAATACAAGTACATAACATCATTGGGGAGCGACAGTACGCCAATACCGCGTTGAGAAGCTGGTGATAAAAATTTCGCTACACGTTTATTACTGCCTTTTTGGTACATAATAATTTCACGTTCTTCTTGTCCTCCTCGATTATCGATAAGAATAAGTTTTATTTTTAACTCTTGATCGAGCGGTGCATTGACTACTTCATCGACTTTTGATAGTATGTCGAGAGCTGAAAGTTGCTCATTGTCACCAAACAGAAAAGGATGATAAAGTAAGCTTATTAAAATAAAACTTATAAGGTGTTGTTTCATAACTCATCCTCCATGAAAGTAAAGAACAGTACTAGTTCACATTATTAAATCCTTGTTCGTTTTTTTGTTTTGAAATGGACGCAGAAAAATGTAGGTTTTCATTGCCACAAAAATAGCTGGTAAAAGGGTTAAGGTTGATAAACCTGAACTAACCATCGTTATACCAATGAGTATTCCTAGGTTTTGAAGAGGAACTAAATTGCTAAATACTAACACGAGAAATCCTGTCGTAACAGTAAGAATGTTTATTAAAATTGCTTTTCCTGTTGTTGTGAGTGTTATAGCTAACGAAGACAGCGGGTTGTGAGTTTGGAGATACTCTCGTCGATATCGGTTTATAAAATGGATCGGATAATCGATACCAATACCTAATGAAATACTACCAACAAGTACTGTCGCTAGGTTCAATGGGATATTGAAAAAACCCATACAACCGAAAATGATAAGAAGTGTAAGGACGATCGGTATAACGCTTATTAGTCCACCTTTAAATGATCGTTGTAAAACGATCATGCAAGTGAAGACAAATAGTAGTGCAATGCCTAAGCTTTGGATTTGACTTTGAACAATGGCTTTGTCCATGTGAAGGTTAATGAACGGCATGCCTGTAATTGTTATAGTGACGATTGATGAGTCAATGTTTGTGGTTATAAAAGAATGGATGTTTTTACTAAGTAGATCTATCTCATGTGGATCATCAATGCTCGGCATTGTAGCTTGTATGAGAGCTTCTGTCTTACTGGAGTTAACCATTTGACGGACCAATTCATCTCCCTCAAGGAGAAACCACAGATTTTCAACCTTATCTTTACTATCGGGAATCGTACGACCCTCACCCATAACGTCGTTCATCTCTTCAATAAGATCAACAACTGAATATGGATTTGAGACAGTACGTTGGCTCTTAATAAATTCTTGAAGCTTTTTTATTTCGTGAAGTACTCTTGGATTGAGGATATCACCTCGAACGATGCAATATATTGGTAAGTCACCATTAAATTTATTGCGCATCAGTTCTGATGCTATGCGAATATCTGTTCCTTCTTTGAAATACTTCGTCATGTCGACGCTTCGTTCAATCGTACTAAGAAAGTAAATACAGAGAACAGAAATTACTATGCTTACTTTGATAAGAGTACTTTTATTGCGTGATATAAATTCTACGAAGTCAAGTACGATGTTTTCAAAATACATCAGTAGCGATGAATTCTTTGTTGTTGAAGTACTAGAGTATGAGCATTTCATCGGAAGTAAGGAAATAATAGAAGGAATAACTGTGAGGGAAGTAACAAACGCGAAAAAGATGCCAACAGCAGAGAGGATACCAAATTCTTTAATAACAGATAAGTAAGAACCAAAAACAAACGATATAAAACCAACCATCGTAGTTATTGCTGCAAGAAATATTGGCTTTGTGACTTCATTTAAAACTTTATGAACCTGCAGAACCCGGTCGTCATTGCTTTCCGATAGTTCTTCAAATTTGCTTAGTACGTGTATTGAATAGGCGCTCCCTACAGCTATAAGTATTATCGGGATGACATTTGTGACCAAAGATATTTGAAGTTTTAAAATACTCATAAATCCCAATGTCCAGAGTATACTAATACTGACAGATAGTAAGGGAAGGAGTACACCACGTATTGTTTTATAACTGGCATAAAGAACAAGAACAATAATTAAGAGTGATATAAATAGTAATGTACGTAAATCATCCGCAATGATGGTATTAACTTCAAATAGATTGAACGAATAACCGGCACAATATATAGAATCATTTTTAAAATTATTCTCAATAATATTTTTGATTTCTTTGGCGATGCGTATTTCATCGCTTCCTTCGCGTAATCGGCAAACTATTAGTGCTACTGATGCGTCATCAGAAACAATACGGCCACGATACAGCATTTTAGAAAGAACATACTCTTTCAATTCCTTACATTTTTCATCAGTAATTGGAAAAGTTCTTTCATCGATCAATTTTGAAATCTCAATAAAGTCGTTACTTTTTCGAATATCAATGATGTTGGTTAAACTCGTAACATATGAAACACCATCAATGCGCTTAAATTGAGAAGTTAAAAATTGAATTTTTTCGATTGTCTCCCTTAAAAATATATCTTTGGACTTAACTGCTACAATTGCAATATGTTTACCACTATACTGATGGCTAATATAGTTTAATGCGCGTACTGCTTCATCACTTTCAGGGAGATAACTCGAAAAATCAGAGTTTATAGTGAGTTGTGTAGAAAAATATACTGAGATAAGGGTAAAAATAATTGTGAGTGTAATGATAGCAAAGCGGAAACGGATAATAAACTTCGCAAGGTTCATATGTCATCAATCACCATTGATGAGAAAAACAACGACCAACGAGCACGATAATCTTAGATACCATTTGTAATAAAACGAGCAGCAATATCTACCTGCTTGATGTCATCATTTTCAAGAAGAAGGTATAATTCAAGTGCATGGATCATCCCTGTAATTGCTTTTGCAGCAGTAGTTAGTTCCTGTGCAGAAATAAATGAAAACTCTTTATTCTTGAAACCAATATGAAGGATTTCTTCGATGTATTGTTCTTCTACTGACTGAAATTTATCTCGCAATTTTGTAATTAGATTTTGATCACGCTTAATTTCATCCCAAATTATTGTATACTGAGTGATTTCGTTTTTCATGGCAACGATAGACTCAACGATGTACTTTTTTAGCATCTCTTTGGCTGTCTGTTGTTGGAGAGCATTTTCTCTTGCTTTTTGAATTATTGATTCAAATTCTCTATCAAGTAGTGCATCGATTATGTCATCTTTACTTTTGAAGTAGTAGTAGAGCGAACTTTTAGCTTTCCCAGATTCTCGTGCAATATCGTCCATTGTAGTCTTTTTAAATCCCCAACGTTGAAAAACACGTTTTGAAGCTTCCAGAATCTCGTTTTTTGCCGTATCGTTAGTGTACCCCATATTCGACCATATTAGTATTATGGTCTAATATTTAGTAAAATATTTTTTATTGTCAATCTCAATATTAATTAAAAAGCTGTAAAATTTATTAGTTAAGGTAGTATAGTGAGCTGACGTTTTTTACGATGAGCTCTTAATTTCCAGCTGTTTCTTGCGTTTGTTTCGTATTATTGAAGCAATAATTGAAATAGAAAGGATTGATGCGACTACTGCAAGAGAAACGGTAATAGGAATAGGAAATACATCGATTACTACCATTTTTATGCCAACAAATGTTAATATTACCGAGAGGCCATGACGCAGGTAGTAGAAAATTTCCATAATTCCGGCAAGAGCAAAATAAAGAGATCGAAGACCAAGTATTGCAAAAACATTGGAAGTAAAAACAATAAAGGGATCGTGGGTAATTGCAAAGATTGCAGGTATTGAATCTATTGCAAAAACTATGTCTGTTGATTCGACAACAATTAATACAATAAAAAGTAGGGTTGCATATCGTTTCTTATTAATTTTAATGAAAAATTTTTCTTCGTGATATCCTGCAGTAACTGGGAAGAGACGTTTAAAAATTCGAACGAAAATGTTTCGTTCTGGATGAACTTCACGATTTTCTTTTTCGATTCCCATTTTAATACCAGTTATGATTAAAAAAACACCAAACACATAGAGGATCCAATGGAAGTTTGCTATAAGTGCAGCTCCGAGAGCTATCATTAAACCGCGAAATATAAGAGCACCTAAAATACCCCAAAAGAGAACTTTGTGTTGATATTTTGAAGGAACTTTGAAGTATGAAAATATCATTAGGAAAACAAAGAGGTTGTCGACACTTAAAGATTTTTCAATCAGATAACCTGTAAAGAATTGTAAAGCTGAATCATGTCCATACCAAAAATATACACCCACGTTGAACACTAGTGCGAGTAGTATCCAAAATAAACTCCAACCTAAGGACTCTTTTATTGTAATTTCATGTGGTCGGCGATTGAAAATGATTAAGTCAATAGCAAGAAATATTAGTATGAGTACAATGAATCCAATCCAAATAATCGTCATAATGTTTATACCTACATTATAGGATTATACATTCAATACTATACTGTGCAATATAGAGAGAAGAATTGAAAGACGGAAGTAAATTAACCGCCAAAAATTATGAGTTGTACATCCTCAGGAAGTAGCGTACCAAGAGAGCGTACAACATTTCCTCTCAACATGTTTTCAAGTACACTTCGTTTTGTTGCGCCAAGAATAACTCTATCGACTCCAAATGTTGCTGCTTGTTCAGCAATTGTATATCCAACATCATAGCTTGGAATGGAAATTATTTGAAAATCGATACCAGAATCTAAGCATATTTTTTCAATTTTTTCTTCGATACCATTTACATGCATTTCAATACGTTCAGGGAGAGTACCAACTGCTATTTCTTGAACTCTGAGAATAAAGAGAAGAGCTCCACGTTGTTTTGCTTCCTCAACTGCAAAACGAAGAAGGCGTTCGTTGAAACCTTTCATAGCAAG
This sequence comes from Bacteroidota bacterium, assembly GCA_026416125.1. GTDB lineage: Bacteria > Bacteroidota > Ignavibacteria > UBA10030 > UBA10030 > JAOAFT01. Next base: position 143,289 of record JAOAFT010000001.1, on the reverse strand, counting down.
TAGATATTTAGCTGACGGAATTGATGTGCGACGTCGTTTTTTTGTTGGTTGAGGTAAAGAAACAAGAGATTCTTGTGGTACTTGTTGTGTAACAAAACGTTTCTTAGCATAGTAGCGTGCAGTGAGACCTACCGTAAGAATTATAGCAACAAAAATTGCTGCTTCGTGCTTATTCAAGGCAATTGATATTTCAATAAGTAACATTATAATTGCAGAAGCAATTGTAAGGTACTTAGTAAATGGTTTTAGGCTCACGTCTTTATCTGTAGCAGTTGATCCGAGATTCATTGTAATTGCCCCAACAACACCGATTGCATAGAGGTGTGCCATTGTTTCAACATCGTGTACAAAAAGAAGAACAAGAACTGGAGAAATTGTTGCTATAACAAATGGCAGAATTGGTACACCGTATTTGTTAAGGCGTCGTAATGATGATGGGAGTTCTCGATCAATTGCCATGAGAAATTGGACTGAAATAAGACCGTTGAGAGCAGTATTTGCAGCAGATATAAGCAGTATACCTAACGACAATGCAACAAACCAACCAAACCATTGCCCAACATAATGCTCGCCCAAGAAACGAAGCATATCTTCTAAATGATCACCTGGTTGCAATCCTGGAATAGCATGCATTGCTAAACCAAGTAGAATGTTAGCAATAACAACTTTTGTAAGGACCGACAGAATAGCACGTCGAGAATCTCGTGCTGGATCACGCATAAGGCCGGTCATATTGGATATTGCTTCTACGCCGGATAAACTAAGAACGAATCCGGTAAAAATTCCCCAGTTATGAAAGAATCCTCCAGACGGTTGTTCAATATGTGCTTTTGTTATAGCAGTTTCGAATGAAAAAGCTATTATTGTACTAAGAACAGCAAGTGTCATTAGAGAAATTAGTAATGCGAGACCACCAGAGTGCTTAGGGCCATACCAATTAATAGCACCAATGGCAAGCACAATAATGATAGCAATTAGTGTAGGATTACTGACATTGAAATAATGACAGGCATCAAGCACGGAGAGTGACATTGTAACAATGTAATCTGCAGCAAGAAGAAGCGCACCAATAACTCCCAACATAGGTGAACGATGGTACACCGAGGTATAAACACCGCCACCGTTAGGATATAATCGACATATTGTAATATAGTTGATAGCTACAAGTGTGGTGAGAAACATCATTGCTGTGAGGTGCCAAAAGCTAGCATATCCTGCGAGTGAAAATCCAATTCCCATTACATAGGCGACACTTGTACCCCAATCACCATCGAGGATTGCAGCACTACGTAACCACCCTAAAACACGAGGTCGACTTGTCGCTAATTCCTTGTAGCTTTTTGTGTGTGTTGAGTGTGAACTTTCTGTATCCAAGCTGTACGTTCCGAGTTCAACATAAGGAAGCCGAGGTCAGGTCGACCTCGGCTTAATCGGACTATAGTGTACTACTTAATGTGGATTGATGCAACTACTTTTTCGAAGGCTGGAAGGAATGAGTTTTTCATTGGAGCAAAGTAATTAAGAGTTATTCGGTAAATTTTGTCGTTTTTCACAACAAAGTACACTCGGCTCTCAATATTTTTAATGGGTGAATAATTTAGGAAAATTGCTTTTTCACCTGAGATCTTAGTTTCTCCTCTTGAAGTGACTTTGTAAAATTTGAGATTTTGTTCTACCACTTTTTCGACGTTTAGTTTTTGTGCAGGTCGAACATCAATTTGGATATCACAATCTTTGCGAAATCCTTCGAGCTTACCGATAACCTGTATATTATACAGGACAGAACCCTTTTTCGGTAAATCAACTACACCGAAGTTGATAGGGTATTGGAATTCAATGAAATCGGAGTTATAACGTTCTGTTTCTACAAATGGAATTGCAGGATCAACTCCTTTTTCCACAACGATCTTTTTAGGAAGGGTGAGGGAGGAAACTACTGAATCAAGAACAAACTTATAGGGTTCATACATTTTATTAAAGGCAGAAAATTGTACAAAGTAGACAACAGAATCTTTAACCGTTGCAATTCGGATACCTTTGATACGAGTTTCTTGATCGTATGCACCTTTATATTCAACTTTTTTAGCCGGGAGTCCTTCTAGTGTTGTTGACATAATAGGTGAAACCTCGAACCCAGCATCAGTTTGTTCTTTGTGATACGATTGAATATACGTATCAAGATTAGGAATGACGTCTTCTGATTCAGCAGCAACAATAATTTGTACTCCGTCCTCTTTTTTGGGGTCGTGTGTAAAAAACTTTTCAGCAGCTTCAAAAGTATTATAAACAAGAATTCGATTTGGTTCAGCAACAACATACCACCCTTTTGGGTACATAAATGATACCTTGAAAAATGTACTTTGAAATCTATCCCACTCCTTGATTTCTGCCTCTTTTGGGGCGCACCCAACAAAAAAGAAGGTTAGCACAGCAGCGAAGAGTATAAATTTTTTCATAGTATTACAGTCCTCCTTACGTTATGTTATTCTTCTAGTCCTTCGAGCATTTTGAGTCCTTTTTGTGCCTCTTTATTTTTAGGATCAAGCTTTAATGCTCGTTTGTAATGTTTGATTGCAAGGTCTGTTTTTTGAAGATTTTGGTATGCTTGCCCTAACCAAACATGGCTTGAAACATCGTCTTCCTTATAAAGGAGAGCTTTTTCAAGATATTGCGCTCCGTCTTCCCATTTCTTTTTGGGATCATCAGGGTCGGCTTTCTGTACAAGATATGAGAGCCCAATCATTTTATATGAGTCAGCTAATTGTAATCTGTAACGTGTTTGAGCTGTATCGATAACTTGAATTGCTTTTTCAAACCATTTCCGTGATTCTTGAAAATCTTTTTTCCCTGAATAACAGAATCCAATATTGACGTATGTTGGGGGATAGTTTGGGTTCAATTCGGCTGCTTTTTTCAAATAAACAATTGCTTTGTCGTACTGTTCAAGTTGCATTAAGCATGAAGCCAGGTTGATGTAGCCGGCAACAGCTGTTGTATCAACGTGAATACGTCGTTCGAGATAATAAGCAGCGAGTTCCCAATTCCGTAAATTCATGTAAAGGGCACCAATGTCACCAAGAAGATCACTGTCCGTTGAGTCATACTTTAAAGCTTCAACTAATGCGAGTGCAGCAAGTGAATCTTTCTTCAGCTGTCTATAACTGTATCCGAGGTATCGGTAATCCTCGAGTTTTAGAGTATCAATTTTTTGCAGTTTAAGGTATGTGTCAACTGATTTTTGATATTCTTTTTGATCAATGTATCCTCGGCCGAGAGCACGAAGTGCCATAGGGTGAGAAGGACGTGATTTTAATACCTTTTCTGCGATAGTGAAAGCATCCTTAAAGTAACGACCATTGTAGAGAGCTTCAAGGTACATATCAAGAACGTTCTGAGATGGATTTGGTGCTTTTTCGATATACTCTCTTAGCGTTGCTGCACAAAGAGACCATAGTTTAGCTTTATAATACAATTCTGCAAGTTCTAGGCGTGCCTTTACATTATCTGGCTGAAGCTTAAGTATCTGTGCATATCTTTTGCCAGCATCAGTGTATTGTCGTTCTTTGATGTAGATTCGAGCAATTTTGTAAAGAACATCAACCAACGATGAATCGAGTTCAAGCGCTTTCTCGTATTGCATAAGTGCCATTGGATTAAGATTTTGCTTTGCATATGCATCACCCTTGCCTTCATAACCACGATAGTCATTGGGAACATCCTCAGCATACTTTGTAAAGGCAATAAGAGCAGCGGTTGAAGAATCCAATTGTAAATATATCTTACCAAGTTGTAAGGAGAACAAAGGATATTCGCGTTTCTTGAGGTATTTCATTCCTTGTTTAATTGTTTCGTAAGCACTTAACGCTCGATTGTTAGCAAGTTGAATATCAGAGAGAATAGTATAGGCATCAAGAAAATCATCTTCTAATTCAATAGCCTTTTTAGCGGCCAACTCTGCTGAATCGAGCTGACCGAGTGCATAGTACGCTTTTGCGATGTAATACCATGCTTGTTCGTCACGCGGTGATTCAACAATAAGTGCTTTGAAAGCAGTAATGGCTTCACGGTACTGTTTGTTGTTTAAGAAAGTTTCACCACGAGTATATTTCGTTTGCGAAAATGCAAGGTTAGCTATAAGAAAGAAAGAAAGAAGCAAAGATACACGTTTCATACATTACTCCACAGTTAATTGAATTGGACGACTAGGTATCTTTACTGGAGCAATTCCAGCATCTTGTATTAGCTTTTGGCCTGCATACGTTAAAAGGAACGTACCAAACCCTAAACCGAGATTATTGCTTGATTCACGTGTATAAAGATACAAAGAATATCTGAATGGATAAAGGTTTGTATAAAGATTTTCTTGTGTAGGACTACGATACACTGTACCGCTGTCGGGATGGACAATTTCCACCGGTATAACTTTCGTTTCAGGAAGCAAATTGTTACGAAGTACAGAATAAGGTACAAAACCTATAGCTTGTGGATGTTTCGAAATGTAGCGAAGAACCTCAGTTTGTGTGTGGAGAATCGATGCAATTGGTAATTCGGTTTGAGTGTGAAAGAAAATTGTTCGCACTAACTCGTACGTACCAGAGTGCTTGTGAGTAATTGCAAAAAGAATTGATCCTGACCAATGAGATTCTGGAATTTGTTGCCATTTCGTGACCTTACCTTTTACAATGGACTCAAGGGATTTAAGAGTAATAAATTGAAGTGGATTTAATTCATGGACAACAATAGCTAAACCATCGAATGCGATAAGCGTGGAACTAGTGGAAATTGAACTTTGTTGAAGAAAGTTGCTTTCTTCCTGATTGAGTGCTCTATCGATACAGATTATTTGTACACTATCGTTGAGAAAATGTACAATTGCTTCTTCCGTTGTAGTTGCACGTACATTCAGTTTCGCATTCGGATATAATTCGCAAAATAAAGTAGCTTCTTTTGAAAGGATTTCATAATACGGTTCAGAGACTAAAAGCATAGCTGAACCTGCAAGTATATTTTGTTGTGGTGATGGAGGGGTATTGCAGCTACGACACCCCGCTGTTACAAGAACAACAGAAGATAGACATACAACCCAAAGTTTCTGATAAGTCATGTCTTATCTCGCTCACGTTGTTTGTCGCGCGTATATGTTGATAATGCTCTATATACACCCCAAAGAATGAGCACTATCGAAAACATGGTACGCAAATGTGACGGGACATGTTCGAAACGAAAAATCCCAATAATGATGCCCAAGCCGAATGAAAACGTCACAAATGCTACTACATACGAAAGAAGGGTCGTGATTGGTAAATTTTTCATAAAGAAAAAAGAGCTGGATGAAATTGTTACACCCAGCTCTTAAGTCTTAATGTTTTATTTAGCATTCTTTAATCGGAATCTAAACGGTATCGAAACCCAAACTGGGACTGGTCGATTTTGCATAATAGCGGGTGTGAATACAAACTGTTGAGCTGCTTCAATAGCTGCTTGATTAAAAATTTCTGCATCACTTTTGAGGATGACAACCTTTTTTACTTTCCCTTCTTTATCGACCCAGACCTTTACATAGACATTCCCTTCAAGTCCAGCTCGGAGTGCAATATCAGGATACTTTGGTTTTACTTCTTTAACGATAACAGGTTCCTTTTCAACTGGTACGAAGTCGGCTGGAGGAGCTTCTTCATCAATGACAATATCCTGTTCGAACTGTACGGCTCCAGAGGAAACATCTTGAATATCAGATATTGGCGCAGCTTGTTGGCTCAGTTCAGCTTGTGTCGCGATTGTTTGTTCTGGGCTAACTTCAGCATCTGGTACTGGTACGGGAATGCCAACACTGGGGCGCACCACAGGACCTGCTGATGCAATCGCAGGGGCTACTTCTTGCTGTTGCAACGATGGAGGGGGACCTAGTTCGGACACTTTTACGACACGAACCATCCGAACGGGTTCTTCCTCTGTACTTAACCATAGAGCAAGGTGATATGACCCTACAACAGAACCACAAAAAAGAGTTGCGACAAGCAAACCAATTAACATGTTTCGTTGGTAAACGGCTTTTAGCTCAACAGCTCCGTAGCCAGTTGAAATATATGGTACTAATGATGAATATGTTTGTGCCATAATATATCTCCTATCCTGCTACTTTAGCTAGCAATTTTTTATCATCTGCAGTCATCGGAGCAAGGCTAAAGCGGTTAATCTCAGCAAGATTTACTTCATCAATAAGGTCAACCATATTGTTGTAGGTTGCATCACGATCGATTTTTATTAAGGTGATGAGCTTAGGATTTGCATTTTTCCGTTCTATTAAGAAGCGTCGCAAATCTGAGAATTCAATTCGTTGTAATTTTGGGTCACTTCCCATAGACCAGTAAATTTTGAAATCGTTCGTGACACGAAGAGTCAATAATGCTGATTCCGCAACTTCCACTTTTGTCTTAAAATCGGGTGGAAGATTTAACTCCATTGCTTGAGGTCTGCTAAAAACAGTTGTTAACATGAAAAATGTTAAGAGTAACATGATAACATCGACCATTGGTGTCATGTCAATGTGAATACTTAGTCGACGTTTTTTCTTCTTCTTACCCTTTTGGTCAGAGCGCGGGGCTCCAGTATCGACAGCAGCCATAATTAAGCTCCTTTATCTAAATCTGTGACCAAATTGAATCGGGTCATTTTAACTTTTTGGAGAACGGTCATGATATCTTCCATAGGTCCATAAGGGGATCGTTTATCACCCTTAATTACGATAAACAAGCCAGGGTTTGCAATGCGAGCTTGAATAAGTAGGTTTGGCAATTGATCTTTTGTTACCGGCATTGAACGTTTTAATCGATTTTCATGACCAAATAAACGACCCATTATAATTTGTGAATCAACACCGAACTGGATAACGCCATCCTTATCGAGATAAATTGTTATGACTTTTCCTTCAGGGACTTTTGCTTGAGAATGCGATACGGGCATTTCCAGGTTAACTTCTTCTGGTGGACGAAATTGTGTTGTCATCATGAAGAATGTAAGCAGAAGCATAATCACGTCCACCATCGGTGTCATATCAATGCGTACAGATATACGCCCTTTTTTATGTTTTGGCATAATTACACCTTTTCTCTAAAGGTTATTTTTTCGATGGTTTACGTGATACAAGAGTTTGAACGATCGCATAGCTTGCTTCGTCTATCATGTATGTGAAATTGTCAATTTTAGTTACAAAAAAGTTATAGGCAATGATTCCACCAATACCTGAAAGAAGACCGCCAGCTGTATTCACAAGAGCCTCAGAAATACCGAGTGCTAATTGCACTGCATCGGGTGCTCCTGTCCGAGCCAAAGCTGCAAAAGCACGAATCATACCAATAACAGTACCGAGAAGTCCCCACATTGTTCCAATCGATGCGATTGTAGACATCATTGGGAGGTTGCGCTCGAGTAGGGGAACTTCTAACATTGATGCTTCTTCGATTGAAGCCTGAATGCTTTCCATCATTTCTTTCTGACCTTTGATATCACCTTCATCAACAAGGGTCTTATAGCGCTCTAATCCTGCGCGAATAACGTTTGCACATGAACCACGTTGTTTATCGCAAAGGCTAATTGCACCGTCAATATCTCCTATATTAACAGCATTTTGTACTTTTTTCAAAAATGTTGGCAATGATTCTTTTCCATTTGCCTTTTTTAATGAAAGAAGACGTTCAACTACAACAGAAATGAGAATAATAAGTAATGCAATAAGAGCAATGATCAATGGCCCACCGTCCTTGATGTACTTTGGTAATGTATATTCATAAATCACGTAACCAACAATGAGTGCGCCGATGATAACAATTGTGTTAAAAACAGAGGTCTTCATAGATATACTCCTACATAAAGTTGATATTATTTGTTAATAGATTTATTCTTTAAAACTTTTAATAGCTTGCTCACGGTCTTCTTCCACATCAAAAACACCAGTAAGTTTTGTGATCACAAAAACATTTTGTACACTCTTCCCGAGATTACACAACTTTACTTTCCCAGAAGCCTTTTCGTACGAAGAATGAATTGCGACGAGGGCGCCTATACCACTACTGTTAATGTATTCGACCGACTTAAGATCAATAATGAGCTTACGATTTCCTTGTTCAAGTAAATCTTTCGCTTTTGCTTTGAGATCGTCAGTTTCAGACCCCCCGATAAGGGAGCTCTTTGGTTCAAGTACCGCGATGTCAAGGTTATCGAGTGTCATAATTTTTGTTGACATAACTTATCTCACTTACTGTTAGTGGTGAACGTTTTTATTGGTGCAAAGCAATCGTAATGCCAGAGAAAAACTTTGCAATGTTACGAAATTTATGATATTGATATTTTGTGGTTGAGGAAAAATTCCCCAAGGATTTATTAAAAATAGTCATGGAACCTGTCAACACATTGTAAAATAGTAAGATACATCGTGGGGAAAAAATACTCACTCTTTAGAGGAGGCCATACTTTTTCCTTTTGTTTAGGAGAGTTTTGCGATCAATACCAAGTAATCTCGCTGCTTCATCGAAATCATTCGCGATTTGAAGTACTTTTTTAATGTGGATTTTTTCAACTTCTTCTAGTGACAAAGCAGATGGTACCTGTGTAGAACGTATTTCTTCAGGTAAGTGATGGAGTTCGATTGTTCCATTTCCAGCGAGAATAATTGCTCGTTCAATCGTATTTTCTAGCTCTCTTACATTTCCTGGCCAGTGATAGTGTTTTAGTGCTTTATCGGCTTCCGGAGAGAGTTTGACGGTGTGTCCAGGGGAAAATTTTTGAATAAAGTGATGAATTAACAAAGGAATATCATCTGGTCGTTCTCTAAGTGGGGGGAGCTTAATTCGAATTGCATTTAATCGGAAGAAGAGATCTTCCCTGAATGTATTTTCTTTGAGAGCTTCGTCGAGATTCCGGTTTGTTGCGGATATAACTCGTACATCAACTTTACGTGTTGTATTTTCGCCGATACGTTCAAATTCTTTACTCTGGAGTACGCGGAGTAACTTCGATTGTATGAGTGGTGAAAGTTCTCCAATTTCATCCAAGAAAATTGTGCCACCATGTGCCAATTCGAAGCGGCCAATACGATCTTTAAGTGCTCCTGTGAATGCACCTTTTGTATGTCCAAAAAGCTCGCTTTCAAGTAACTGTTCAGGTATGGCTGCACAATTCACTTTAATAAAAGGTTTATCAGCACGGCTGCTTTTATTGTGAATATAGTGTGCGAAGAGTTCTTTTCCGGTTCCACTTTCACCTTCGATGAGAACAGAGAGCGTACTGTCTGCAACACGAGCAGCTAAGTCTAATTGTTCGAGCATTACTTTATTTCGTGTGACAATATTTGCTTGTGGTGTTAGAACTGCTAACTGTTCACGGAGTTCGCGTACTTCATGGCAAAGCATATGATGTTCAATGACTTTTTCTGTAAATAATTTCAACTCTTCAAAGTTAAATGGTTTTTGTAAATAGTCAGCAGCGCCTAATTTCATAGCTTTTACAGCAGTATCGATTGTACCATGTGCAGTCATAATGACAACTGTGGTTTCAGGTGAAAACCTTTTGATTTCTTGTAGTACTTCTAGTCCATCAAGCGGTGCCATTTTCAAATCAACAAAAGCAATATCGAAGTGGTTCGTTTTTAGGTACTGGAGTACTTCTTGTGGTTTATCACACAAGGTAACATCAACGCCAAGGGCTTGCATGCAAAGTCCTACCATGTTGAGGATATTTTTTTCGTCGTCAACTACCAGAATTGATATTGTTCTATGTGCCATTTTTTGTTACTCGTTCAGTGGTAAAGTAAAGAAAAAAGTACTACCAACACCGAGTTTACTCTTTACCCAAATTTTACCATTATGTTTCTCAATGATTTCCTTCGCTATTGCTAAACCTAGACCTACACTTCCTGGAGTTGTATCAGTTGCTTGTTTTACTTTAACAAACTTATCGAAAATACTTTCATGATATTCTTCTGGAATACCTTCGCCAGTATCTTCAACACTAACGAGTATGTTGTCATTATGTTTTTCAGCGTTTATAGTAATTTTTCCGCCAGAGTTTGTAAAACGTAATGCATTATTCAATAAATTTGTAAAGACCCACGTAAGTTTTTCGCTATCAGCGAACACAGGAGGGAGAGTTTCAGGAATGAGGTTTTGAAATTGTATCTTCTTTTGTTGAAATTGAAGACGTAGAGTCCGTGAAACATTCTCAACGATAAATGATAAGTTGACAAGTTCTTTTTGTAATTCGTACTGCTTTGATTCAAATCGCGAGAGATCGAGGAGGTCAGATGTTAATTTTCGAAGTCGTTCAATGTCGTCTTTTGCAGTAGAGAGAATTTCATGTTGCTGAGGGGTAAGTGTGCCAGCAATGTTTTGCAAAAGAACGTCGATACCCATTGATAAGGAGGTGATAGGAGTACGAAGCTCGTGAGAGACGGTTGCAATAAAATCAGATTTCATTTTTTCCAGAGTTTTGAATTTAGTCACATCATGGAATAAAAAAACAGTGAAAAGACTAGTGCCGCTATCATCTACAATGTGCGTGAAGTGAGGGCGATAGAAAAAAGTTGTACCATTCCGTTCAATTGAAAAGAGGTAGTCAGGTTGTTCAAGGGGAGGAGAGGGAAGAAGGTATTGTTCTAAAACATTGATTAGCTTTGGATCGTTGAGAACCTCATGTGGGTATTTATTTTCCCAATTGTTTATAGCAAAAAGTGTAGCAGCTGCACGATTAATAAGGATAAGCTTCCCTGAAGCATCGAGTACAATGACAGGTTCTGAAATGCTTGAAACAATGGTTTCAGTTTTCTTTTTCTCAGCAAGTAGTTGGTGAATGTTCATTTCTTCGTACTGGCGAAGTCGTTCTGTCATTTTATTGAATTCACTACTGAGAACGCCGATTTCATCATCAGTAGTAATATCTATTTTTTGGTTTAAGTTCCCTTGCCCGATCTTTCGTACAATTTCTGTTAATTTTTCTGCAGGGTGGATAACAGTTCGTGTGAATCGAATACTTGTTGTGATACTGAGTACTATTGAAGTTATAATCGCAATGATCATTGAAATTATAGCTTCTTGCGTGATAGTATAGATGCGGTCTTCAGCACTCATCATAGCTGCTTGGTTTTCTTCAAGAAGACGAGAACATTGATTTCTAAGTCGTTCTGCAATGGGTCGGAGTACAAACTTTTGATACTTCAATCCAAGGCGCCGATCGTTTTTTTCAACGAGATAGTAAAAGAGTACTTCTGCACTTTGATTGTAAAGGCTATCTGTAGCAATAATACTATCGATCAAAGAATTTTGGAATTTTGTAGGTGCAGTTTCTTTCATTCGTACTAGCCAATTGATGAAAATATCTCGGTTATCGTTAAAATATGCGCGGTAGAGTTCAGGGTCATCAATAACGGCAGAAAGAAGAGCGTGTTCTTGATCGTCAAGTGAGCGGATGAGGTTTTCAGCTGCAAGTGCATTTTGATAGGTAACACGAATTATTGGTGCAACTTGTTTTCGGAGTTGGATGAATTTTAATAGCGCAAAGATACTTGTCGCTAATCCGATACTTACAAGTATTAAATAGCCCGCACCTATTTTTAATCGTAAGCTTTGCATAGTAAAAATGTATTCGATTTTCGAGGGAAAGGCAAGAATTGCTACTTAGTGTTGTATGCATTGTTGAATTCAATACTAAAAATTGATGCTTTTTGTTCTAATTATACTTGTTATTTTAGCATGGTGAGAACTTTGCTTCTTATTATTGTTTTCAGTACATTTATGTAAAACAATGTATTGAGTGAAAGGTAGAAGCATGAAACAAGGAATTCACCCTGCATATAAGAAGTCGATAGTAACCTGTGTTTGTGGTAACACATTTGAAACCAGATCAACTGTAGGTAACATTCACGTAGAAATTTGTTCCAACTGTCACCCCTTCTTTACTGGAAAGCAGAAGCTTGTGGATTCAGCAGGACGTGTAGAAAAGTTTAACCGAAAGTATACACGGTATAAGAAAGAAGTTTCAGAGAAGGTGTAACGCAATTACCAATTCAATATGGTGGCGGAGTGTATTGATAGGATACATTCCGCTTTTTTGTTTTTACACTTCATCGAGTATTATTGTTGGATAATAAGGTTGAATTAACCGAGACATGGAACCAGTAGAAAACGGAACGAACGAAAAGACAGTTCTGCCAGAGTCACCAGAAGAACGACAAACGTTTTATCCGTATCTCGGACCACGTGGTACCGCAATAAAAATTCTTAACCGCTTTGAACGTTCTGATGCATATCTGGACAAACTCCTCGATATCGAGATGCGTCAGGAAGAAATGAACGATCTCGATAAAGCACTTATGAATGAAATTGTTACGGGTGTAGTTCGGTGGCGCATGAAGTTAGACTGGGTTTTAACAGGTTTTTTCCATGGTAATTTTACGAAGGCCGAGACGAATATAAAAAATGCACTTCGAGTTGCACTCTACCAAATCATGTTTCTTGATCGCGTACCTCATTCAGCCGCAGTCAATGAAGCAGTAGAGTTTATAAAAAGACTCCGAGGACAAAAAGTTGCTGATCTTGTTAATGCTGTCCTGCGAACAATTATTCGCAATATCGATGGTATTCGATATCCTGAAAGAGAAGAAAACCCGATCCGCCATCTTGCTGTTGTTGAGTCGCATCCCCTCTGGATAACGAAACGCTGGATTGAGCGGTTTGGATTTGATGAAGCACAACAGTTAATGAAAGCAAATAATACGATCCCACCAGTTTCACTGCGATTTAACAAATTGAAGGGCGATATTAAAATTCTTGTTGAGTATCTTAACCAACACAAATTTGAATATAACATTTCGAAGTATGTACCTAATTATATACGTGTTCAACACATGGCAGCTATTGGGAAATCGGATCTTTTTAACCAAGGCTACTTTACAGTCCAGGACGAGAGTGCTGCACTGCCAGTCTTACTTTTAAACCCGCAACCTGGTGAACGAGTGATCGACCTCTGTGCTGCACCTGGGGGGAAAACAACCTTTATTGGTGAATTGATGGGCAATGTTGGCGAAATTGTAGCTGTGGATCGCTATGAAAACAGGCTCCAACTTGTTAGTACTGCTTGTAAACGCCTAGGAATACACAATGTAATACTACTTGCCACCGATGCAAGAACAGTTGAATTACCAGTGGCAGATAAAGTTCTTGTCGATGCACCATGCTCAGGATTAGGTGTTATAGCAAAAAAACCTGATGCAAAGTGGCTTCGTGAAGCTGAAGATATACCAAAACTTGTCGAGTTGCAAAAAGCTATTCTTGAAAATGCTGCAAAGCTAGTGAAGTCAAAGGGCATTTTAGTTTATAGTACTTGTACAATTGAACCTGAAGAAAATGCTGGAGTTATAGAAGACTTTCTATCGCGTCATCCAGAATTCTCAGTTGAATCTGCGGCAATTTTTGTTCATCCAGCATTAGTGAATGCCAGTGGATATATTGAGACACTTCCACATAAGCACGGTATGGATGGCTCCTTTGCTGTACGTTTACGACGGAAATAACACATATCTATTGAATGGAAAAAGGAAAAAGTGATATGCTCATTGATGCATTGCTGAAGAGAGAACTTGAGTCCTTGAAGATATCGAATACCTTTAAGCACGAAACAGAGCTCGAATCTCCTCAGTCTGGAAGGGTAGTTGTGAAAGGCAAAGAACTTATTATGCTTTCCTCAAATAACTACCTTGGTATGGCAAATCATCCTGTGGTACGAAAGGCTGCTATCGATGGCATCAAAAAGTACGGGTATGGAGTAGCCTCAGTACGATTTTTAACTGGGACACAAAGAATACATCGCGAACTGGAGCATAAAATATCAAAGTTCTTACATACTGAAGATACAATATTGTTCTCTTCGTCGTTTGCTGCGAATGTAGCTTTTTTTCAAGCTTTAACAAATGAGAAGCTTGGTTTTGATTCCTACAAGGATGTTCTTTACAGTGATCGATTGAATCATGCAAGCATTATTGACGGACAGCGACTGTGTCGAGCAGAGACAACAGATAGAAAAATTTATGCTCATTGTTCGATTGATGACTTAAAACGTCAACTCGAAGAGGATAAGGGAAAAGGGTATCGTTTTCGTATCATTGCGACGGATGGTGTTTTCAGTATGGAAGGAGATATGGCACCACTTCCACAATTGATTGAACTTGCACAAGAATACAATGCTCTGCTCTATATTGACGATGCACATGGTATTGGTGTGTGTGGAGAAACTGGCCGTGGTACAGCAGAACATTTTGGAGTGCTGGGTAAAGTTGATGTCATCGTTGGAACACTTGGGAAAGCAATTGGTGGTGCTACTGGTGGTTTTATAAGTGGTTCGAGAGTACTCATTGAGTATTTAAGGCAGAAGGGTCGTCCCTACATTTTTTCAAATTCACTTCCCCCAGCAGTCGTCTGTGGCTCACTTGCTGCCTTCGACCTATTACTGCGTGATCGATCACTTATTACACGTCTTCATGAGAACACAGCTTATTTTCGTCGAGAAATTAAGAATCTAGGGTTTACAATTCTGGATGGATCGCATCCAATCATACCCATCATGCTTGGGGAAGCATCACTGGCACAAGAGATGAGTAAACGACTTCAACGTGCTGGTGTTTTCATTAAAGGTTTGTGGTACCCTGTTGTACCGAAAGGCGAAGCACGACTTCGGGCTCAAATATCAGCTTCATTGACGAAAAAGGATATCGATGTAGCGCTTGATGTGTTTGAGCATGTAGGGAAAAAAATGAAGATCATTTAACACAATCCAGTAATGACAAAGTAGCAACAATAGTGGAAAAGGTGTACTGGTATGCGAACAATTTTTAATTGGCTCAGAAATTTAAAGGAGTGGGTAGAAAATTTTGCGCAACGACCAGGGGCAGGGTGGGCATTATTTGTAGTTGCATTTGCAGAATCGTCGTTTTTCCCCATTCCACCGGATGTTTTACTCATTGCACTTGGTGTTCTGACACCAAAGAAGTCGTTTAAATATGCACTTATTTGTTCTGTTGGATCAGTACTTGGTGGTATGTTTGGGTACTTAATTGGGTATCAATTTTTTGAATTAATAGGCCAAAAAATAATTTCACTTTATGGTGTGCATGCAGAGTATGCATACGTTCAACGGTTGTATAATGAAAATGCATTCTCAGCAATTGCGATCGCTGGATTTACACCGATTCCATATAAAGTGTTCACAATTGCAGCAGGAGCATTTGAAGTATCATTCGCTACCTTAGTGTACGCTTCTCTTCTCAGTCGATCTGCTCGGTTCTTTCTTGTTGCAGCACTTTTTTATGTTTTTGGTCCAACAATAAAACCATTTATCGATAGGTACTTCGAAATCCTTAGTGTGATTTTCGTTGTGCTATTGATGCTTGGATTTATCGTTATTAAATGGTTACTATAAATGAGTATCAAGCGGTATTAGTAGGTTTGTAGAAAGAAACTAAACTTGAGCAATTTATATTTCCAAAATTCGTGATTGGACGACGATAATATTTTCCCAGAGTTCTCTGTGAACATAGTGAGTTAATACTGCTTGGAGTTCTCCTACTTTGGATGAAGGAACGATGTAGTAGACAAGTGCTCGCCGGTTAATGACTGGATGAAGTTGATCAGCAAAAACATTGTATTGAGTAATTGATTCCTCTGTATCGATGTCGTTATTTCCCGTCTTGGCTTCGCCAATAATGTACCGTTGATCTTTAAGACTAAAAGCATAAATATCAGGGATTTTATCTTCTTGATCACCATAACCATCATTGTGAAGTTCTGGTGGTTGGGAATAACCATCGATGCCATCTGCTGTAATAACATGAAATCCTAAACTTCGAAAGTAATCGATGAGTTCACGAACGAGCAATTGATGTTTTTTAGAATCTTTCAGTTCACGCTCCATTGTAGATACTCGCAGTTTTTTGTGAAAGTATTTTTTCGTAAAACTGCTCGTAGAGAGGAACAATTCGCTCGGCATCAAAGTGAAGTGCCCGTTGACGAGCAGCAGAGGCAAATGTTTTATGTTTTGATGGATTTGTTAGTAGTTCAATTGCATAGCGAGCCATTCGATCAATGTCTCCAATTTCTGCAATGTACCCAGTTTGACCGTGTACTTGAAGTTCGGGTAACCCACCCACACTCGAAGAAATAACAGGAACTTCACATGCCATTGCTTCAAGAGCTGAAAGACCAAAACTTTCTGATTGACTTGGCATGAGGAATAAATCAGCACAGGAAAGGATAGGTACAATTTCTTGCTGTTTTCCTAAAAACTTGACTTTATCCTCTATATGAAGTTCGCGGCATAAGTGTTCACAAAGCGAACGTTCAGGTCCATCACCAATAAGTAAAAGAATGCTAGGGACTTTTTTCTGTATTTCGTAGAAGATACGTATTACATCTGGTACACGCTTTACAGGACGAAAATTTGAAGTGTGTACTATAATTTTAACACCTTGCTGGGAATATGCTGAACAGCGGTGTTGTTTTATTCGTTGAAATTGATTGGTGTCTACAAAATTCGGAATAACCTCAATCTCTTTTTCGATTCCATAATGAGTGAGTGTTTTTTCACGGAGAAAACGTGAAACTGCAGTAACACCATCACTCTGTTCAATGGTAAATTTCATAAGCGGAAGAAAGCTTGGTTCAAGTCCTACAAGTGTAATATCTGTGCCGTGGAGAGTTGTAATAATGACTGGGGCATAAGGTTCAAGTATTTTTTTTGCTAGATATGCGCTTGTTGCATGTGGAATTGCGTAGTGGCAGTGTAATATATCAAGCTTTTCATAACGAGTAACTTCTACCATTTTACTTGCTAGTGCTAGTGTATATAATGGAAAATCGAAGAGCGGATATGTTGATATCTCCACTTCGTGGTAGATAACATTATCGTAGTAACCGGTTAGTCGTGATGGAATTGCATAACTGATAAAATGCACAATGTGGCCTCGTTTCGCTAACGCTTTTCCAAGTTCGGTGGCAACAACACCACTCCCTCCATAGGTTGGATAACATGTAATACCAATGCGCATATATCTATTCCTAAAATTCAAAGTACGGAGAAATCGCACTAGTTTCAATTGTTCCTATTTTTTTGTTCTTGTGAATCGAAATTTATTTGATTGATATTTGCAACTTATTTGAAATATTAGCATCTTACCAGTACAGAAATGAACAGCGAGCATATCGCTTTTTTTAATACATAAAAATCGGACTTATACAGTCGTATTTATGCTTCAGTTTTCCCGAAAAGTTGAATACGGACTTATTGCTCTTAAGCACTTTGCCATAGGGCCTCGTGGAGCAATATTCACAGCTAAGGAAATTTCTGATGAATACAACATACCATATGATTTATTAGCGAAAGTTTTACAGAAACTTGCTAGAGCAGGGGTTTTAGTTTCTCTTCATGGTGTCCGGGGTGGGTATACACTTAGAATGAAACCGGAGGAAATTTCGCTTGCCACAATCATTGATATTATTGATAATGAAAAACCATTGATTACAGCATGTGGATGTGAAGACACAGAATGTTGTGAACGGTTTGATATTTGTACTATTCGCGAACCACTTGGGAAAATTCAACGTGAAATCAATACCTTCTTTCAAAATGTGACATTACAAAAAATTTTATGAAGACATATGAACGATACTAACAACATTGTTACAGAAGTTACAAGCCAAGAATATAAGTACGGATTCGTGACAAAAATTGAATCCGATACATTACCACCTGGTTTGAATGAAGAGGTAATTCGAAAAATATCCGAGAAAAAAGAAGAACCAGAGTGGTTGCTAGAATGGCGTTTAAAAGCTTATAAGTCATGGTTAACGATGGAAGAACCACACTGGGGTAATGTACAGTACCCTCCGATCGATTACCAGGCAATATCGTACTATTCTGCACCCAAAAAACGTCCAAAGAGTCTCGATGAGGTTGACCCTGAATTACTTCGCACCTATGAGAAACTTGGAATACCACTCGAAGAACAAAAATGGCTTACGGGGGTTGCAGTCGATGCTGTGTTCGATAGCGTTTCAGTTGCAACAACGTTTAAGGAGAAATTGAAAGAGATGGGGATTATTTTTTGTTCGTTCTCTGAGGCAGTACGGCACTATCCTGATCTTGTTCGTAAATATTTAGGAACTGTTGTACCTCCCAATGATAATTTTTTTGCAGCATTAAATTCAGCAGTCTTCAGCGATGGTTCATTCTGTTATATTCCCAAAGGTGTTCATTGCCCAATGGAACTTTCGACGTACTTTCGAATCAATGCAGCAGAAACTGGGCAGTTCGAGCGTACGCTCATTGTTGCGGAGGAAGGAGCGTACGTCAGTTACTTAGAGGGATGTACAGCACCAATTCGAGATGAGAATCAGTTACATGCAGCGGTTGTAGAAATTATTGCTCTCGATAATGCATACGTGAAATATTCGACAGTGCAAAACTGGTATCCAGGTGATAAAGAAGGACGAGGTGGCATTTACAACTTCGTAACGAAACGAGGTAAGTGTGCAGGAGTGAATTCAAGAATTTCATGGACACAAGTAGAAACGGGTTCAGCAATCACATGGAAATACCCGAGTGTCCTTTTGGTTGGTGATAACTCAATTGGTGAGTTCTATTCTGTTGCTGTTGTAAACCACTACCAGCAAGCAGATACGGGTACAAAGATGATTCATATTGGGAAAAATACTCGTAGTACAATTGTATCAAAAGGAATTTCAGCTGGCAAAGGGCAAAATTCTTACCGCGGTTTGGTAGAGATTAAAAAGAGTGCAGCGAATTCATGGAATTATTCACAGTGCGATTCATTACTCATTGGTAATCAGTGTGGTGCACATACATTTCCCTATATCGAAGTGAAGAATACAACATCGAAAGTTGAACACGAAGCGACGACATCGAAAATCGATGAAGAACAGATATTCTATTGTCGCCAACGTGGTCTTTCAACTGAGGATGCTGTGAACCTTATAGTTAATGGGTTTTGTCGAGAAGTCTTCAGAGAGTTACCAATGGAATTTGCTGTTGAAGCACAAAAATTATTGGGTGTCGTTTTAGAAGGTAGTGTTGGATAAATTTAATAAGGATCATCTATGAATCTCTTGGAAATACGAAATCTCCATGCAGAAGTTGAGGGAACTGAGATCTTGCGTGGGGTTAACTTAACAATAAATGTAGGTGAAGTTCACGCTATTATGGGGCCAAATGGTTCCGGGAAAAGTACACTTGCAGGAGTACTTACTGGGCGTGAGCTCTATACAATCACTGAGGGCGAAATTCTTTACAAAGGCAAAGATTTATTGGCTATGACGCCAGAGGATCGGGCTCGAGAGGGGCTTTTTCTCGCATTTCAATACCCTGTTGAAGTCCCTGGTGTGACAAATGCGTATTTCTTAAAAACTGCTCTCAATGCAATTCGAAAATACAGGGGACTTGAAGAACTTGATGCGATGGATTTTCTCAAACTTGTTCGATCGAAGTTAAAACTTGTCGACCTCGATGAAAATTTTCTTAATCGAGCTGTTAATGATGGTTTTTCTGGTGGTGAAAAGAAGCGGAATGAAATTTTCCACATGGCTGTACTTGAACCGACGTTAGCTATTCTGGATGAAACGGATTCTGGTCTTGATATTGATGCACTCCGTATTGTTGCTGATGGTGTAAATTCATTACGGAAACCAGAAAATGCCATGCTTGTGATAACTCACTATCAACGATTACTAAACTACATTGTTCCAGATATTGTTCATGTTCTTGTTGATGGGAAAATTGTAAAAAGCGGATCAAAAGAATTAGCAATCGAACTTGAACAACGTGGGTATGATTGGGTTCGTGAGACAACAGAAGTATAAGGATAGCATTATCAATGGTAACACACAGTAATGAAACAAACATACTACAGTGGTACA
Source organism: Bacteroidota bacterium (assembly GCA_026416125.1). GTDB lineage: Bacteria > Bacteroidota > Ignavibacteria > UBA10030 > UBA10030 > JAOAFT01. The sequence continues at coordinate 123,319 of JAOAFT010000001.1, read as the reverse complement.
AAGAGCAGTTCCAAAAATTTGCTAGCCGTAAGAATGGAGAGAGCGAGAAATTACGTTTTCAGGAACGTCTGACTGCGCTTGATGCCTTCCTTGAGCGAGGATTCCCTCACAGAAAAGATGAAAACTGGCGGTTCACGAATATCCAGCCGATTACAAGACAATGTTTTAAAATTGCTGATCGCATTGGTAGTGTACCGGAAAATGTTCTTCAACAACACTTTGTTGAAGGTGCATATCACATTGTTGTTATAGATGGCATTGTGTCAGATACATTATCTGATACCATTCCTTCAATTACTGTTGGGAGTGTGTTGAGGGTGATAAACGACTATAAAGAACATTCACATTTACAGAACTTCAAACCATTAGATAAAACAAATTCACCATTTGTTCTATTAAATACGGCTTTTTTTGTGGATGGTGTTTGGATTGAGGTACCTGATAACGTTGAACTGATGCAACCAATTCAAATTCTTTTTATTACGACCGATGTTGATACGCCAACCGCATTTTTTCCGCGGAATCGGTATAGTGTTGGGAAACAAGCGAGCGTAACAATCATAGAAAAACATACGTCGATTTCTTTAGGTGAGTACTTTGTTGATAGTTATACAGAAATTAATCTAGGCGAACAGGCGAGTTTACACTATACACGTCTTTTCGAAGAGGGTAATCGTGGGTATCACGTTAATACCACACGAATTGAACAACATCGGCTCAGTTCGCTCACATCGAATGTTGTCGTGCTTGGTGGTGCACTTCATAGAAACGATTTTGTTGTTTCCCTTGCAGGCGAACAGTGTAGCAGTGAGCTTAGAGGACTTTCGTTTGCTTCTGGAACACAGCTGATAGATCACCATACGTTAATCGAGCACAATTACCCTCATTGTAAAAGTACACAGTTATATAAAGCAATTCTCGATGGAAAAGCACGTGGAGTATTCAATGGAAGAATTTACGTACACCCCCAGGCGCAGAAAACAGATGCTCAACAATCGAATAAAACGTTACTTCTCTGCGATGATGCAATGATGCATGTAAAACCACAACTTGAAATATTTGCTGACGATGTACGATGTACACACGGTGCAGCAGTTGGGCAACTTGATGCAACCCAACTGTTTTATCTCCGAAGCAGAGGAGTGGATGAAGTATCTGCTCGAACACTGTTAACAATTGGTTTTGCAAATGAAGCTCTTGAAGGAATTGAGCATTTACCTGTTCGTACACAAATTGAAAACGTTGTTACAAGAAAACTAGAACATTGAAATTTGAGCTGGTATGCTATTAGGGAATAAACGACTTTTTTCAATATCAGAAGTGAGGGATGATTTTCCAATTCTCTCGAAAACAATTCGTAATGGTAAACGATTAATTTATTTAGACAATGCTGCTACAACACAAAAACCCCAATGTGTCATAGATTCTCAGCGACACTTTTACGAATCAGAAAATGCAAATATTCATAGAGGTGTTCATGCCTTAAGTGAGATAGCAACGGAAAAGTACGAACGGTCACGAGAGCTTGTACGTTCATTCATTAATGCCCGATCTCGTCGGGAAGTGATTTTTACAAGGGGGGCTACAGAAGGTATTAATCTTGTTGCAGCAACGTTTGGAAGAGCGAATGTCCAAGAAAACGATGAGATTGTAATTTCACACCTCGAACACCATTCTAATATTGTACCATGGCAACTACTTTGCCAAGAGAAAAGTGCAAAACTGCGAATTATACCAATGAATGAGAATGGTGAACTCTTACTCGACGAATTCACAAAAATGTTGACGAAACGAACAAAATTAGTTGCAGTTACATATGCATCGAATGCACTTGGTACAGTTACACCAGTGAAAGAAATCGTTCAAATAGCACACGCTCATGGTGTTCCAGTACTGGTTGACGCTGCTCAAGCTATGCTCCATTTTCGTGTTGATGTTCAAGCACTCGATATCGATTTTCTGGTGTTTTCCGCTCATAAAATGTGTGGGCCAACAGGGGTAGGGGTGCTCTATGGAAGAGAGTCGATACTGAATACGATGCCACCGTACCAAAGTGGTGGAGATATGATCCGATCGGTAACTTTTGAGAAGACACTTTTCAATGAACTGCCATATAAATTCGAAGCTGGAACTCCAAATATCGCTGGTGTTATTGGATTGGGAGTGGCAATTGAGTACCTCACACAATTTGATTGGAGTACGATAGCGATGTATGAGAAAGAATTACTAACGTATGCAACAGAACAAGTTAAAGCTATCAATGGAGTACGTATTATTGGTACGGCAGCAGAAAAGGTTGGGGTACTTTCATTTCTTATTGAAAATATTCACCCACATGATGTTGGTACTATCCTTGATGAAGAAGGAATAGCCGTACGTGCAGGTCACCATTGTGCCCAACCAGTGATGGAGCACTTTGGAATTCCTGCAACAACACGTGCGTCATTCGCTTTTTACACTACTAAAGAGGAAATAGATTACCTTGTGCGTGGAATTCATAAAGTAAAAGAGGTTTTCCATGTCTGAAATACAAACGTTGTATCAGGATCTCATTCTTGATCACAATAAAAATCCAAGAAATTTTAGAAAAATAGAAAATGCTGATCGATTTCTAGAAGGGTACAATCCTCTTTGTGGAGATCGGTACACGGTTTATGTAAAACTTAATGGTGATATTGTCGACGATATTTCATTTGTTGGTTCTGGATGTGCAATTTCAAAAGCATCTGCTTCGGTAATGACGAGCATGCTTAAAGGAAAGACTATCCACGAGGCACAAGAACTTTTTACTATTTTTCACAAACTTGTTACAGGAGAACACATATCAAACCAAGAACGAGAAAAACTTGGAAAACTTGAAGTTTTTTCTGGGGTCAGTGCCTTCCCAACAAGGGTAAAATGTGCGTCACTTCCATGGCATACTTTGAAAGGGATTATTGAGGATAAGAATACAGTTGTTTCAACTGAGTAAATGAATCGTAGTAAAAACAAATGTATCATATACAAAAGAAGTGAGGAGCGTATGAATGGCCAAATACAAACAATAACAATTACCCCAGAAGCAGTAGATGAAATTCGACGCATCAGGGTTGAACAGAAAATTCCAGAAGCAATGGGATTACGAATTGGTGTTAAATCGAGTGGGTGCTGTGGTGTATCGTATGTGCTGGGGTTCGATACACACCGGCCGGAAATAGATCAGACTTTTGAAATTGAGGGCTTGAAAGTATATATCGATCGTCAAAGCTATCAATTCCTTATAGGGTCAACATTGTATTTCATTGATGGTCCAGATGGAAAAGGCTTTTACTTTGAAAATTCAAACGATCGAAATTGTAAATGTGATGGAGGTGGAGACTGTTGTCAGTAGCGTTGTGAGAAGAGTATGGATGATCAAAAACAAAATATTGTGGAGACACCACAGAGAGCTGATGCCCGCATTACACACAAAGTAAGTGAGGAACAAGTGTGGGATGTTCTTCGGGAATGTTATGACCCAGAGATTCCTGTAAACATTGTTGATTTGGGGTTAGTATATGGAATTCAAATCCAAGAAGAAAGTTCAGGTGGGGCAAACGTCACCGTACGAATGACACTTACAGCGCCTGGGTGTGGTATGGCTCCAATAATTGCTGCCGATGTTAAGAGACGTGTACAGCATATACCGGGTGTTAAGAATGCCTCCGTCGAAATTGTCTTTGATCCACCATGGAATCCTAGTATGATGTCAGAAACAGCTCGGTTATTATTGAATTTTAATTTTTAATTCTTAATTACACAAACATAAAAGGAGGAATAACTATGGCATATGAATGGAAATTTAACCCTCGCCCTTACAGTGATGATGAAGCGAAGACGCTTTTGGCATCTGTTGCAAGCCCTGAAACAACTGATTGGCATTACAATACACACCACAAAGGTTATGTGACGGCATTGAATACAATAGAAAAGGCGCTAGAAACCGCTGATCGATCAACAGCAAATGGAAATTACAGTCTTATTGGTGAATTAAAACGTCGATTAACATGGAATCATTCTGGTGCATTACTTCACGATATTTACTGGGAAGTGCTTGGTGGTGATGGTGATCCATCGAAAGGACCTGAAGTACGGGCAGCAATCGAAAAGGAATTTGGCTCCATTGATGCCTGGAAAGCAGATTTTAAGGCTACAGCTATTTCAGCAAAGTTAAGTGGTTGGGGATTGCTTGTGTTTGACAGCTTGTATTCAGGACGTTTATTGAATATTCTTGTCGATGAACATCACTATGGTGCAATTTGGGGTGGTGTTCCACTCATTGCTCTCGATGTTTTTGAACACGCATACTACCACAAAGATGGTCCTGGGCGTGCAAAGTACATTGATAATTTCTTGGGGAATCTCCATTGGGGTCGTATTAACAATCGATATAAAAAATACATTCTTGGTAAGTAGAGTGAAACACGACCATCAGATTACTTGATGGTCGTGCCCATACTCTTTTTTCCTTAGGTAAAGTGGAAGTTTACATTCTCGTGCTACGGAATGTGCTAGTTTTTCTCCTGCAAGACTAAAAGCCCAAACAAAGAGTGCTTCCAATGGATTATCATTCTGAATTGACTGTACTGATTGTGTTATTAAGCGTTTTGCTATTCCCTTTCGACGATATTCAGGAAGAACGATAGCAGAACAGAGATAGACTGCTGTGTACTTAGTGCTAGAAGGAGTATGGACGTAGAGTTCGTGCTCATTGATTGAACAATTCAAAAACATGGACATAAGGTCAACTGTCGTTGGAATTACGAGAGTCCACGCAATAGGACCATCCGTTGTACGCTCTTCACCAACTGAAGCAGGATGTAAAAGCCGGAGACGGTATATGACATCGTCAGTTACATGTAATTGGAATGGATCTTCTTTGCTGTAAAAAAAATTGACTGCTAATTGACGTAAACGATCCTCGTTTGTTAAGTATCCCACAGGTAAGCACTCCAATTTATATAGTTACTGGTAGAAACAATGTAACAAAAACACTTGTACCTTGCTATTCTTGACATTCGGAGGAGAATCCTTATATTGTAAATTGGACTTATAAGAGTTGCAGAAAAATATGGTTACAGACGTTGTTTTACAAAAAGATTATAAAAAATATCTCGATGAGCTTCTCGATGAGTGTCGAAGCAATCTAAAGGTGGTCGATGAAAGTCTCATCCGTCGAGCTTTTCTCATGAGTTTAGATGCCCACGAAGGTAAACTACGAGAGTCTGGTGAACCTTATTTTTACCATCCGTATGAAGTTGCTAGGATAGTATCTCGTGAAATACCTCTTGATGATATCTCAGTGGCAAGTGCACTGCTCCACGATGTTGTTGAAGATACAGAGTATACCCTTGATGATATCCGTGCTGAATTTGGAGATGTTATTGCGAATATCGTTGACGGTGTTACAAAAATTAGTGATGTGTTCGAAACCAGAGAAATTACGGAGGCTGAGAGTTACCGAAAACTACTTCTCTCAATGGTTAATGACATTCGTGTGATGCTTGTAAAATTTGCTGATCGTCTGCACAACATGCGTACGCTTGAGCCGCTTTCAACTGAACGCCAGCAACGGTTAGCACGAGAAACTCTCGAAATTTATGCACCATTTGCGCATCGGTTCGGGTTAGCACAGATAAAGTGGGAGCTCGAAGACCTTGCGTTTAAGTTCCTAAATAGAGAAGAGTACGATCGTATAGCAAAACAAATTCGAGAGAAACGACACGAACGTGAAACGTACATCAAAAAGTTTGTTGAAGGGATTGAACAAAAGTTAAAAGATTCAAACCTGAAGTACACTATCGAAGGGCGACCAAAGCACATCTACAGTATTTACAATAAAATGATAACTCGGGGAAAACCACTCGAAGAAATTTACGATCTTTTTGCAGTACGAATAATAATTGATTCAGAGAAAAGTAGTGATTGCTTTCTTGTCTACAGTATTATTACACAGATATACAAACCAATCCCTGAGCGATTCAAAGATTACATCTCTGTGCCAAAACTGAACGGATATCAATCGATTCACACAACAGTCGTTGGTCCTGGCGGTAAAATGGTAGAGGTACAAATTCGGACGCGCGCAATGCATGAGGTTGCAGAACGAGGTGTTGCAGCCCACTGGAAGTATAAAGGTCAAAGTACAAACCTCGATAAAGAAGTTGAGAACTGGATTCAATGGGTACGCGATATTTTTGAACAAAAAGAAGCAACGAACCCAAAGGAGTTACTCGAAAGTTTCAAACTTCAGCTTTACCAGGATGAAATCTATGTCTTTACACCAAAAGGCGATATTAAGATTCTGCCACGAAATGCAACACCTATCGATTTTGCATTCGAAATCCATTCTGATGTTGGCTACCACTGCATTGGTGCCAAAGTAAATGGCAGGATTGTTCCTCTCAACACACTTCTTAGGAGTGGCGATCAAGTAGAAATCATTGTTTCAAAGAACCAAACACCAAATCCTGATTGGGAACAGTTTGTCGTTACTCATAAAGCAAAAGCCCACATTCGTCGATTTGTGCGAGAAGAAATAAGAAAGAAAGCAGAGACCGGAAAAGAAATATTGGAAAAGAAACTTAAACGGCGAAAGCTTCATTGGAAAGAAGAAGAGATTGATAAATTTATTCGCTCACTCAGGTATACGGATCGACAATTATTTTTTGCAGCAATTGCTGAGGATAAAATTGATCTCGACGCTGCAATCGAAACTTTCCTCGTGCAAACCAAAGACAAAGGTACAACAACACCCGATGACGAAACAACGCAAACACTCTTCGATAAATTTGTAGCTACTGCACGAGAACTTGTAACAACTATTTCAATTGGAGGTGACAAAGATAAATTCCTTTATCAACATGCGAAATGTTGTAATCCAATACCTGGAGACGAGATTATCGGATTCATTACGACTGGAGAGGGGATCAAAATACATCGAAAGGATTGCAAAAATATACTCACTCTTCGCCTTGCTGAGAGTGCTCGCATAGTCGAAGTTTCATGGCCACCTGTAAATGGTGCAGATTACATAGCAGGAATTCACATTGCTGGTGACGATAGACCAGGCGTACTCAGTGATATTACACACGCTATCTCTTCCTACCAAAATACAAATATCCGTAGTGTCAACATGGATACAAAAGGTACTGCGTTCGATGGAAAAATCATACTTTATGTAAAAGATCTCGATCACCTCAATCGTATTATGGAGAAGCTTCGTCGTATTCCTAACGTAACAACGGTAGAGCGGTTTACTGGGTAAAGAATATGCCTAAACGAATTCTTGGTATTGATTATGGTACTCAACGAATTGGTATTTCGTTAAGTGACCCATTGGGAATAATAGCACAACCATATACAACGCTTCAAAACAACAAAGAAGTATATACACGGCTTTATGAAATAGCACAAAAGGAAGATGTAGAACTCTTCGTAGTGGGAATGCCATACAACCTGAAAGGTCAAATGACACAGAAAGCTCGAGAGGTTATAAAATTTATTGAGTTCCTACGACAAGTAACATCGTGCCCCGTAATACCATGGGACGAACGATTTACAACAACGATAGCTCACAGTACTCTTCGCACGTTAGGAACAAAGAAAAAGGATCGGAATCAAAAAAGTGGTAAACTTGATCAAATGGCAGCTGCACTCATTTTACAAAGCTACTTAGATAGGAACCAACCAACACTTTTGGAGTAAATGGATCAATACGACCAACACACCATAAGTGTCCAACAAGAACCCGTACAACCGTTGCCTTGGAAATCACTTCTTAAAAATACATGGTTATGGGTTCGAAACCACCCTTTCCGAACTGGAATAATTATTCTTGCTCTGCTACTGTGCATTGATTTCGTTACCCTTCCATTTGGTGATATTGAAAAATTAAAACAGAACAACCCGCATGAAACTGCATTCATGCGGTACCACGCAGAGAGAGCAAAACGCGAAGGGAAAAAGTTTAGGAAAAAACATATATGGGTACCATTGAAATCAATATCGTCAAATTTACGTGATGCTGTGATTGTTGCAGAAGATGGTACCTTCTGGAGTCACGAGGGATTTGATTGGTATGAATTTAAAGAATCACTCGAACGAGACTTGGAAGAATTTCGTGCAGTTCGAGGTGCAAGTACAATCACACAACAACTTGTAAAAAATCTCTTCCTCTCACCTTCCAAAAATCCGATCCGGAAAATAAAAGAGTGGATTTTAACATGGTATATGGAACGAACTTTAAGCAAAACACGAATACTTGAACTGTATCTCAATCTCATTGAATGGGGAGATGGTATTTACGGTGCTGAAGCGGCATCTCGACACTATTTTGGAAAATCTGCTTCAGAACTTACACGTGAAGAAGCTGCACGCTTAGCAGCTGTTATCCCAAATCCGCGTAGATTCCATGCGAATTCTGACTCGAGGTACATTCAACGACGAGCAACACTTATTCTTAGCCGTATGGAAGCCCGTGGACTCTAAACAGAAAGGAGTTACAATGAATTACAAGGACATACAGGTGCTGCTAGAGCAAGGAGAAGGTGTAGAACTAGAATTCAAACGACGTGTATCGTCACCCAAAAAGATTGCAAAAACAATGATAGCATTTGCAAACACACAGGGTGGTATTATTCTCTTTGGGATTGATGATGATAAAACGATTGTCGGTATAGGAAGTGAAAAAGAAGAAATAGAACTCATACTTACTGCTAGTATGTATTATTGTGAACCACCATTGCAGCCACTTATAGACATTGTACCATACAAAGGGAGGGATGTATTAGTTGTCACGATTCCAGAAAGCACACAAAAGCCTCACGTTCTCTTTGTCGATGGTGATGATGACGAACACGTTGGTACAGGTGTCTACATTCGTGTGAATGATAAGACTGTTGAGGCTAGTAAGGAGGTTGTAAAAATTTTGGAAGCTGAAAACCCTAATGCACCACCACTTCGTATTGCTATAGGGGATGCGGAACGACGTCTTTTCGAGTACCTCGATGAACACGAACGTATTACTGTAAAAGAATTTGCGCAACTCGTCAATGTTTCAAAACGTCGAGCATCACGTGCGCTTGTACAACTCGTTCGGGCAGGTCTTATCCACGTACACACAAATGAAAAGGAGGATTACTATACGAAAGCATTTGGAAACGATTGATACATTGAAAATAGTGCCCAAATTCATTAAAATCCTTAAAATTTATATACTTTTTTCTATTGGTACTTTCAGAACATTGGAGTAAAAAATGTAGTTTCTTTTCTTAGAAAATTTTTGTACAATAATGTTAGAAATATTAGTAAGTGTGGAAGTGAAAGAATCTTGGTACGTTAGCGAGTATTATATTTTTGTGTTAAGGGTGAAGTTGAACGAAGTAAAGGGGTAGTGCGAAAGAGAGTATACTGAAAATATATAATTGATCCTCTAACTTAGGCAGTATATCTTTCCAGTCACGTCGATTATTCCATTCCCAAGACTCTCCTCCACTTCCACGAAAGTGAGTAAATGTTATGCTACAAGATCAAAAATATAGATCAACCCTTTCAGGTACTTTATATTCCAAGTTAGGAATACATGTAGAACGGTGTTACCAATGCGGGAAATGTTCTGCGGGCTGTCCTGCAGCATCTGCAATGGATCTAAAACCAAGTATCATACTCCGTATGCTTCAAGTGGAAAACGAGCGGTATGATCGAGAAGTTTTACAAAGCTATACAATTTGGCTGTGTCTCTCGTGTCATACGTGTAGTACTCGCTGTCCGATGGAAATTGATATTCCTCGTGTGATGGATGTACTTCGTTCAGAGTCGCTAAGACAGAATCTCATCCATCCACGAGCAAAGGATATTGTAGCTTTCCATGTTTCATTTCTCAATACAATAAAGCGCTTTGGTCGGTTGTGGGAAGTTGGGATGATCGTTGAGTACAAAATTCGTACACGACATTTCTTCCAAGATGTTCTCCTTGCTCCGGTTCTTTTTCTGAAAGGGAAACTCACAGTCGTTCCCCATAAATGTGTATCCATTAAACAACTCTTTACGTGGAAGAAGCAGGAGAGCTCGCTATGAAATTTGGATTGTACCCTGGCTGTTCACTTGAGGCATCGTCACGCGAGTATTTAGAGTCTCTGCGTGCTATTGCACCAAAACTCGGATTAGAATTTGAAGAGGTCAAAAATTGGAATTGCTGTGGTGCGAGTTCTGCTCATGCAATTGATCATTTGTTCTCAGTAGCACTTCCAGCTACGATTTTAGCTCAAGCCGAACAACAACAATTAAAAGATCTCGTTGTCCCATGTGCTGCATGTTATAGTCGGCTTGCTATCGCAAAAATCGAACTTACTGAGAATGCTAAAGTGCGAAATGAGCTTCAAGCGAAGTATCATCTCTCTTATACTGGAACAACGAACATCCTTACAATTCTCGATGTTCTTGAACGTGTTATAACACCAGAAGTGTCAAAACAATTACCGAAAAGATTTACAAAGAACGTTGTTTGTTACTATGGCTGTCTCCTTGTCCGTCCACAAAGAATCACAAATGTACAGCGAGTTGAAGACCCCCAACAAATGGAGGAAATCGTAAAGACAATCGGTGCTCATCCTCTTCCATGGGGAATGAAAACCGAATGTTGTGGAGCAAGTTTTTCAATTACTCGAACTGAATTGGTAGGGAAACTTTGTGGTAGAGTTCTTGATGATGCTGTTTGTCGAGGAGCGGAAGCTATTATTGTTGCTTGTCCGATGTGTCATTCAAACCTCGATATGCGACGTAGTGTGATTGAACACGTCACAGGGAAGAAATATACTATTCCTGTGCTTTTTATTACTCAAGTGATCGGATTTGCGCTTGGTCTTACACCTGCGCAACTTGGTATGACCCGACACTTTGTTTCAACAGAGTCCATCGTATCGACATCAGTCTAAAAGGATAGAAACGTATGGCACGTATAGGTGTATTTGTATGTCATTGCGGTGAAAATATTGCAGCGACAGTCGATTGTGAAAAAGTAGCAAAAGCTTGCGCTCAACTCCCTGGTGTTGCATACAGCATCGATTATAAATACATGTGTTCAGATCCAGGGCAAAATCTTATTCGGGAAGCGATTAAAGAGAAGAATCTAACAGGTGTTGTTGTAGCTGCATGTTCACCACGAATGCACGAGCCAACATTTCGTCGGGCCTGTGCAGAGGCTGGATTAAATCCATACCTCTGTGAAATGGCCAATATCCGTGAGCATTGTTCGTGGGTCCATCCAAAGTCTGAAGAAACAACACTAAAAGCAATTGATATTGTCAAAACAATTATTGCAAAAGTACGTAAAAACCAGCCGCTCTATCCAATAAAAGTGCCTGTAACGAAGACAGCTCTTGTCATAGGTGGTGGGATTGCTGGTATTCAAGCAGCGCTTGATATTGCCAATGCTGGGCATCGTGTTATCCTTGTCGAGAAAGAACCATCGATTGGTGGTCATATGGCACAGTTATCGGAGACTTTCCCTACACTCGATTGTTCACAGTGTATACTTACTCCAAGGATGGTTGAAGTAGCACAACACCCTTCTATCACACTTTACACCTATGCTGAAGTTGAAAGTCTTACAGGGTTTATTGGCAATTTTGTAGCGCGTATTCGTAAAAAAGCCAAGAGTATTGATGAAAAACTGTGCACAGGTTGTGGAGAGTGCGTGAATGCATGTCCGATTAAAAAGATTCCGAGCGAATTCAATATGGGGTTAGGCACTCGTCCTGCAATATATATACCTTTTCCACAAGCTGTTCCGAATAAACCAGTAATCGATCGTTCACGATGTACGTACTTCCGTACTGGCAAATGTCGATTTTGCGAATCGAAATGCCCTACGAAAGCAATTCGCTTCGATCAAAACGATGAAGTTATAAATGTGCAAGTTGGTGCTGTTGTAGTCGCAACTGGTTTCACAGTACTTGAATCAACATTTTTCCCTGAATATGGCTATGGACAATACAAAGATGTTGTTACAGGGTTACAGTTTGAAAGAATTCTTTCAGCATCAGGTCCAACACTCGGTGAGGTAAGACGTCCATCTGATGGTGCAATTCCTAAAAAAGTTGTATTCATAACATGTGCTGGATCTCGTGATCCTGCTAAAGGAATTGAGTACTGTTCTAAAATATGTTGCATGTACACTGCAAAACATGCTATGCTCTACAAGCACAAAGTGCATGATGGTCAAGCGTATGTATTCTACATGGATATTCGTGCAACAGGAAAAGGATACGATGAATTTGTACGTCGTGCAATCGAAGAAGATCACGTAAAGTACATTCGTGGACGAGTTTCACGTGTGTATGAACGAAATGGAAAGATCGTTGTCTGTGGCGCTGATACGCTCCTTGGAGCTGAACCAGTTGAAATTGAAGCTGATATGGTTGTTCTTGCGACAGCAGGTGTTGCTAATCCAGGAGCAGAAGAACTTGCTCAAGCACTCCATATTAGTTACGATCGCCACCGTTTTTTTACAGAGGCACATCCGAAATTACGACCAGTCGAAACAAATACAGCAGGTATATTCCTTGCAGGAGCATGCCAATCTCCAAAGGATATTCCAGAATCAGTTGGACAAGCCTCAGCAACCGCAAGTAAAGTAGTAGCACTCTTTTCACGAGATGAATTAACTCGAGAGCCAATTGTTGCTGTTGTTAACAGGTGTGCACCGCCTCTATACTCAACGTGTGTAGGATGTTTCATGTGCCAAACAGCGTGTCCATACAGTGCAATTGAGAGGGAAGAACTGCGAACACGTGATGGTACTTTAGTTAAAACTGTTGCACGTGTTAACCCTGGATTGTGTCAAGGTTGTGGAACGTGTGTTGCTTTTTGCCGTTCAAAGTCTATTGATCTTCAAGGTTACAGCAATGAACAAATGTATGCAGAAGTTGTGGAGCTCTTTGCAGAATGAAGGAATTTGAACCTAAAATTGTTGCTTTTGTTTGTAATTGGTGCACATACGCAGGTGCAGATTTAACAGGTACAAGTCGTATTCACTACGCTCCGAATGTACGGGTTGTTCGGTTTCCCTGTACTGGGCGCATTGACTATAATCTGATTATCAAAGCATTTGAGCGTGGTGCTGATGGTGTTATTGTCTCTGGTTGTCATCCAAACGACTGTCACTATACTTCTGGGAATTTCCATGCTCGCCGTCGCTGGATTGTATTTAGAACCCTTTTAGAATACATCGGAATTGATCCTCGGCGCATCATATTTTCGTGGGTCTCCGCTGCCGAAGGTGCTAAATGGGCTGACCTCGTTAATAAAGCCGTTAGAGAGATTCGGGAGCTTGGACCTGCAAAGGAATTCATTAATATGAAGCAGTGGTATGAATTTGAAAAAGCACTCGGTGGTTTCCGAGGATAAGGTAACAAAGGAAGTAGCGTATGAAGCAATTACACGAACGTGCACACGAACTGTTAGAACAGAAAGCTGTCAGTGTCATTATTGGGTATGGTGAAGGGACCGAAGGAAGGGTTAGACCAGTATTCATTCGTACCCTTGAAGCAGTACGACTTTTAGTTTGGGACGATCGTTGCAGAGTAAATCTTGCTGTATACCTCAATAAACCAGAAATACGGAAATTCGGTTTTCCCATTGCGGTTGTTTCAACACCAGCAACAGTTCGTACAATCGTTCAACTTATAGCAGAACATCAACTATCGATTGGTGACGTTGTAGTTCTTGTCAGAGAAAATGATACTGTACGAGCACTTATTCAAAAAGAAGATCTCGAACAATATGCACGGAACAACCCAGTGATTTTTCCACCTTTTGTAATAGAAGAAATTGAGCTATTGAAGAAAATGAGCATAGAGGAACGCTTTACGTACTGGCAAGAAGAGCTTGCAAAATGTTTCAAGTGTTATGCTTGCCGTGCCGCATGTCCTCTTTGCTACTGTGAAAAGTGTATAACGGATGTAAATCAACCACAGTGGGTATGTGTAGCACCACATCCGGTTGGAGTGTTCGAATGGCATATCAACCGAGCAATGCATTTAGCTGGACGTTGCATTGAATGTGGATCTTGTACTATTGCATGTCCGGTTGGCATCCCAATTGCTTTACTGACTATTGAAGCAACGAGGGTTGTTAAAGAAGAATTTGCTTTTACACCAGGTATAGATTGTAATGCACCATCAGCACTTTCAACATTCCGTGTTGATGATAAAGAAACATTTATTCGATAGTTTGAGAACCATATGAGTCATCGCACATTCACAATAACACATGAAAACTTGCTTGATGTTCTCACAAATACTATTGCAGTAGGGAATAGACTTGTAGCACCTGTTCGTCGTGGGAAAAAATTATTTTTCCGTGATGTACAAGAAGTTCAATCTATTGTCTTCGATTTTATCCAAAGCGACGAATCACCAAAAGATCTCGTGTTTCCGCGTGTTGAACCGATGCTAGCACACGAGTATAATGCTGGGAATGTGTACCTTATAGACTTTGCGGAAAAGCTTCAACCACTCCCGACAATACTTTTCGGGACACGTCCTTGTGATGCAGTAGCTCTTTCACTGCTCATTGAGTTTTTTAACGAAGGTGTTGGGGATCCATTCGTAGAGCAACGAGCTGAAAACCTCACTATTATTTCCATTGCTTGCACACGAGCAGATTCCTATTGTTTCTGTACATCAGTGGGTGTATCACCGAATGATTCACGAGGGAGTGATGTTCTCCTTACTCCGATTGACAATGATCAATACTATGGTATCGTACTTACTGAAAAGGGTAATGCATTTGTCAAAAAAGGTGGTGATAACTTTATACCATCAGAGCCAAAAGATGTTGCCCAGTACATTGTTACTCTTCGAGAAGAGTTTACACCGCAAGAGATAACACAACGTTTAGCAAATGCTTTTAATCACCCACTATGGATGGATGCATCACTTCGATGTATTGGCTGTGGTACCTGTACCTATGTATGTCCACTCTGTTCCTGCTTCGACATACAAGATGAAGGTACTCAAACGAAGGGTGTTCGATTACGGTGCTGGGACTCATGTGGCTTTTCACTATTCACGCTCCACACGTCAGGTCATAATCCACGACACATTCAAAGTGAGCGATGGCGACAACGTGTTATGCACAAGTTTTCATATATACCACAAAATAGAAATCTCCTTGGGTGTGTTGGGTGTGGTCGATGTTCACGGCTATGTCCGGCTGATATGAACCTTAAAGAACACCTTTGCACCATTACAAAGGAAATGACAGAAGTGAAGGCTGATCGATGATGAGTACGAAGAACGTTTACAAACCTTACCTCATGCGTATAGTCAAAATTATTGACGAAGCTCCTGGAGTTAAAACATTTCGTTTGCAATTCCTTAATGAGGAAGAAGGCAAGAGTTTTACTTTTAAAGCAGGACAATTTGCAGAATATTCAGTGTTTGGTGAGGGTGAGTCGACCTTCTGTATTGCTTCATCTCCAACCAGACGCGAGTTTATTGAATGCACATTTCGACAAACAGGTCGTGTGACAAAGGCTCTCGCTCAAAAAGAAGAAGGTGATATTATAGGTTTTCGTGGCCCTTATGGCAACGTATTTCCAATCGATGAGTGGAAAGGAAAAAATCTTCTTTTCATAGCAGGTGGAATTGCTCTGCCACCAATGCGGTGTGTGATATGGAACGCACTCGATTTACGAGACTGGTTTGAAAACATTACAGTTATATACGGTGCCCGATCTGTTGCAGACTTAGTGTATAAATATGAGCTTACAGAGTGGTCACAACGGACTGATATGAAACTTATCACAACCGTTGACCCAGGTGGTGAAACACCAGACTGGAACGGTCGGGTTGGATTTGTTCCAACCATAGTAGAGCAAGAGGAACCTTCGAGTACAAATACTATAGCAATTGTTTGTGGTCCACCAATCATGATTAAGTATACCTTCCCAGTGCTAGAAAAACTTGGATTCACACCAAATGCAATTTTTACAACACTAGAAAACAGGATGAAATGTGGTGTTGGGAAGTGCGGTCGATGTAATGTAGGTCCTGTTTATGTTTGTAAAGATGGCCCTGTGTTTACCTATGAGCAACTCTTAGCTTTACCAGCCGAATATTAGATTATTAAGTGATCCATCAATTATATCGTTGATTTTCTATATACAAAAATTCTTCCGTATATTTAATACAGAGGTAAGAGATATACTCTAAACCTAAATTAGCAGTATTAACTGATTACAGAGAAGATAACAGAATGATCGATAAAATTGAAAAATTATTCGAGCGGTACAATGAAGTTAACTCACTCTTGTCAAGTGTTGAAGTACTTAATGATCGACAAAAGAGCAAAGAATTGGGGAAAGAGTTACGCTCACTTGAACCTATTGTAAAAGTTGCAGAACAGTATCGAAAAGTGTATAGAGATTTTCTAGGAAGTAAAGAACTTCTCGAAACATCAAACGATCCTGAAATGAAAGAACTCGCACAGGAAGAATATGAGAAGCTAAAAAAAGAACTTACTCGCCTTGAAGAAGAATTGAAATATCTTTTAATCCCTCCTGACCCCAACGATAATAAAAATTTTATTATGGAAATACGAGCAGGAACAGGCGGTGAAGAAGCTGCTCTCTTTGCTGCCGATCTTTATAGAATGTATACACGGTATGCAGAACGTAAAGGCTGGAAGGTTGAGTTAATGGATTGGAACGAAACCGGTATGGGTGGGTTTAAAGAGGTAATCTTTACAGTTTCTGGTGAAGGTGCTTACGGATTTATGAAGTATGAAAGTGGTGTTCACCGTGTTCAACGTGTCCCAGAAACCGAAGCGCAAGGACGGGTCCACACTTCTGCCGCCTCAGTAGTCGTATTACCGGAAGTAGAAGATGTAGAAATTGATATAAATCCAGCTGATCTAGAAATTGATACATTTCGTTCTGGTGGCAAAGGTGGACAAAATGTAAACAAAGTCGAAACAGCAGTGAGAATTACTCACAAACCTACAGGGATTGTTGTTGCGTGTCAACAAGAACGTTCACAGTTCCAAAACCGAGAGCGCGCTATGAAAATGCTACGAGCAAAACTTTATGAAATGAAGGTAGAGGAGCAAAACAAAGAAATGAGTGCACAACGGCGTTCCATGGTGCGCAGTGGAGATAGAAGTGAAAAAATACGAACCTACAACTTTCCTCAAAACCGTGTTACTGATCATCGCATTGGCTTTACTTTGTATTCGCTGGACCGCGTTATGGATGGGGATTTAGATGAGTTAATTGAACAGCTACGTTTAGCTGATAGAGCTGAAAAGCTTCAAAATGCTGCTGCAGAGTAAGTGCTACGTAGTGCGTTTAGTCCGGAAAAACTCTTTCAGAATGAATTCACACTCACTGTCAAGAACACCGCTAAGTACATGAACACTATGGTTTAATTGCCCATCAGAGGTGATATTATACAATGTACCGCATGCTCCTGCTTTGCGATCAAACGTTCCAAAGACAAGAATGGGAATACGAGCCATTACAATTGCACCTGCACACATAGGACATGGTTCGAGCGTGACGTAAAGGGTGCAATCTTCTAACCACTTTGATGATAAGTAGCTTGCAGCTGCGGTAATAGTAATCATTTCGGCATGTGCTGTTGGATCTTTCAGACGTTCGACAAGGTTGTGTCCTTTAGCAATTATCTTGTTGTTATGAACAATAATTGCTCCTACAGGAATTTCTCCTTCTTGGAATGCTTTTTCTGCTTCTTTAAGCGCAAGTCGCATGAAATCAGCATGCTTTGAATTGACCACTGTATTCAATGTTGTTGAGACTCCGTTGTTAGTGACTTTGTTGTTTCTCGTTGCTGTTGGGAGGGATTGTCGATGCCTCTGCAAATTCAAGGATCGCAGCTTTTATCTCGTTGATAGCATCTTCAATAGATTCGATGTTTTTCTGGAGTGAAGAATCAAGTGGATGTTTCTTTTTTATAAATCCAAGTTCAAAATTAATGATCGTTAGAGGAGTGTTAATCCGATGGTGAAATGCACGGGCTACATCATGTAAGGTTTTCAGTTGAGTTTCTTTGGTAAGTATTTCTTTTTCTGTGAGCAAACGTTTATTTTCGCTTTCAAGGTACTGGTGACGAAGTTCGATAATTTTGATCATTGAATATGCTAAGAGCCATAAAAAAGGAAGAGCATCAAAAGTTTCGATGCCATCAAGCAGAGAAGCGTTTCCTGAGTGAAACTTGACAAGGTATCGAACAATTGCAAAAAAAAGGTAGAGATAAATTATTATTCCTGATAACACAGCAGGATATCGAATACAATACTCACGTATTGAATGGAAAAACATTGGTCGATCTGACATGGTGGCCTCCTCAGCTCTCATAGAGTGGCGTTAACATGCGCTGCGCACCCGGAGGGACTCGAACCCCCAACCCTCAGATCCGAAGTCTGATGCTCTATCCAATTGAGCTACGGGTGCAATTCATCATTAATGCGTTACAATATATGGAATTATTATAAGATACACAAACAATTTTGACATGCTTCATTGCTCTCCGTAAAGATTTTGAGTATATTAATTAGTACATGGTTATGCATAAGCGTATAAGAATTGCAATTGATGGGCCAGCTGCTTCAGGTAAAAGTACAACAGCACGGTTACTTGCAGAAAAATTAGGTTACATGCACATAGATACCGGTGCAATGTACCGGGCAATAACCTTGAAAGCACTAGAAGAAAATATTGACTTAACAAACGAAGACCGATTAACCGATCTTGCAAGGCGATGTAGCGTCACATTTGAACGTGACCAAAGTGGAAATCGAATTTTTCTCAATGGTAGAGATGTAACTCAAGAAATTCGAAATCCTGAGGTTACAAAGAATGTTAGTCTTGTGAGTAGTCATCCCAAACTCAGGGAAGTAATGGTTGAATTGCAGCGTTTACTTGCAGCGAAAGGTGGTGTTGTTGTAGATGGTCGGGATATAGGAACTGTAGTTATTCCTGATGCAGAAGTGAAGGTGTTTTTGGTTGCAGATGTTGACGAACGAGCAAAACGACGTATGGCTGACTTACAGAAAACTGGTATTACTACTTCACAACAACAGGTAGAACAAGAACTAGTGGATCGTGATTACAAAGATTCAACACGTTCTGCAAGTCCGTTGCGTAAAGCTGATGATGCCATAGAAATTGATACGACACATCTAACCATTGATGAACAAGTACAAAAAATTTTTGAGTACGTTCAAAAAAAATATTGTCTGAACAATGAAAATTGACATTGATCCATCAGCGGGTTTCTGTTGGGGAGTAGTTCGAACGATAGAATTAGCAGAGCACGAACTCGCAAAGGGTGAAGTACTATATTCGCTTGGAGAGATCATTCACAATCCTGTTGAGACAGAACGGTTGCAACAAAAAGGTCTCACTGTTATTTCCCAGGATGATTTTGAGCGAATACGTGGTTCAAAGGTACTCATACGAGCTCATGGTGAGCCACCTGAAACATACAGGAAAGCTGAACAGTATGGGATTACTCTTATTGATGCAACGTGTCCAGTTGTAACAAAAGTACAGGAACGTATACGGCGGTTCTATTTAGATGGTTATCAGGTGATAATTTTTGGAAAAAGTGAGCACCCAGAAGTTGTTGGACTCATAGGTCAAACGAACGGGGAAGCAATTGTAATAACAAGTGTTGAAGAAGTAGAAACGATACCGTTACGTTCGAAGATGGTGCTTTTTTCGCAAACAACGATGGACAAATCAAAGTTCAACGCAATTAAAGAGAAACTCATTTATAGAACAAAGGAGCTAGTTGTTCTAACACGGGAAGAAATTGATTTTCATGTCAAAGATACAATTTGTGGTCAAGTTTCAGGGCGAGAAAAGAAAATACGGGAATTTGCTGCTACACACGATATTGTTTTGTTTATTGCTGGAAAGAATAGTTCGAATGGAAAAGTACTTTTCTCAATAGTAAAAGAAACGAACCCACGTTCGTACTATATCGAAGATAGTACGGAAATTGATGATACTTGGTTTGAAAACACAAGAACAATAGGTATAACAGGAGCAACTTCAACACCTCAATGGTTGATGGTAAAAATCAAGAATGAGTTGGAAAATAAATTTAACAGTCATCATAATTAACCGTATGTATAACAATAATTTTCAATTGCAACATGTTTTACTATAGTGTGATGACTGGCTATAGTAATGCATTGCTTGCAATTGGTGCTGTTTTAATTTAAAAAAGAGACAGTTGGAGGTTCAATGCCAGAAACAAGAAAAACGACGGGAACGTTCGATGACCGTGGATATTCGGAAAACGAATATAAAGAACTCGAACAAATGTACACAAAAACACTGAGTTCATTCAGTGTTGGAGAGATTGTCAAAGGGAAAATCGTTCACATAGGAGAAACCGAAGTCGCAATTGATATTGGTTTTAAATCCGATGGTACAGTTCCCATTACCGAATTTCCCAATATCAAAGACCTCAAAATTGGCGATGAAGTGGAAGTATATCTTGAAGCTGTTGAAGATAAGGATGGCCGACTTGTTCTATCACGTAAACGAGCTGACTTCGTTCGAATTTGGGAACGTGTAGTAAAAGCGTATGAAACAGGCGAAATTCTAAAAGGTAAATGCATCCGTCGGACGAAAGGAGGTATTGTCGTTGATCTAATGGGACTAGATGCTTTTCTTCCTGGATCTCAAATTGATGTACGACCTGTTCGCGATTTCGACGCCTTTATTGGTCGTGAAATGGAGTTCCGTGTTGTCAAAGTAAACCATCCATCAGAAAACGTAGTTGTGAGCCATAAGGTCTTAGTTGAAGAAGAACTTGCAAGCCAACGGAAAGCTATTCTCGATAAACTTGAGAAAGGACAAATTCTTGAAGGTCACGTTAAAGCCATTACAGACTTTGGTGTTTTCATTGATCTTGGTGGTGTTGATGGGTTGGTACATATTACAGATCTTTCTTGGGGACGTGTGAATCATCCATCGGAAATTGTAAAACTTGATCAAACCGTAAATGTTGTTGTACTTGACTTCGATGCAGAAAAGAAACGAATATCGCTAGGGATGAAACAGCTCCAACCACATCCATGGGAAAACATCGAAGAAAAGTACCCTGTAGGATCAAAAGTTACTGGAAAGGTTGTCTCACTCACCGATTATGGTGCCTTCGTTGAAATTGAAAAAGGTATAGAAGGTCTCATTCATATTTCAGAAATGAGTTGGACCCAGCACATTAAGCATCCATCGCAAGTAGTTTCAATGGGACAAATTGTTGATGCGATCATTCTTTCCCTTGATAAAGAAGGGAAAAAGATTTCACTCGGTATGAAACAGCTCGAACCGGATCCATGGACAACCTTGATGCAAAAGTATCCAATTGGATCAAAGCATGTTGGTGTGGTCCGGAACCTGACAAACTTCGGTGTTTTTGTCGAATTAGAAGAAGGGGTCGATGGACTGATTCATATTTCTGATTTATCGTGGACAAAGAAAATTCGTCATCCAGGTGAAGTTGTAAAAAAGGGTGAAAAAATTGAAGTTGTTGTTCTTGCTGTTGATATTGAACAACGTCGTATCTCGCTAGGTCATAAGCAATTACAAGACAATCCTTGGGATACATTCGAAACGCAGTACAAAGTTGGAACAGATGTTGAAGGGAAAGTTGTCAGAATCATTGATAAAGGAGTAATCGTCGAACTCCCACTTGGTGTCGACGGGTTTGTACCAGCATCTCAATTGTCACAAACACCTATTAAGAATCTTTCCGATTCTTTTAAGATTGGTGATACACTTAACCTTAAGGTAATAGAATTCGAAAAAGAAAATAAGAAAATTGTTCTATCCGCGTTAGAATATTTGCGTGGGAAAGAACAGAAACTTGTTGATGAATATGTTGCAGCTCACAAATTGCAACCAATGACAATGCGCGATATAGCAAGCGGTACATTCCACATACCCGAATCTGAAAAGAATATCGACGAACTAACTCCTGATGATTCGTCGCATCATTAATTTATTGTTCGAGAGTCGTTTTATGTTGTGTCTCCACTCATAGGACGACTCTCTTTTTTTATGAAACGTGTAGCCTTCCATACTTTCGGATGTAAGCTGAATTTTGCTGAAACTGGTGCCCTTGCACAACAATTTCAGCAACACGGGTATTCGATTGTTAATATCAATGATTCTGCAGATATAGTCGTCATCAACTCTTGCTGTGTAACACACCACGCTGAACGTGAATGTCGGCAAATTATACGAAGAACTCGAAGAAGCTTGCCACAAGCTCAAATAGTAGTGATTGGGTGTTACGCACAGTGTTTCCCAGATACACTTCGTACTCTGCCAGGGGTGTCGTTAGTACTTGGGAACATAGAAAAATTCTCAATACTCAATTACCTGGAAAATGATTCTTTACGTAGTGCACATCAAAATGTTGTATCAATAGATCGAAGCATCATACACCCTGCAAGTTCACTTGGATACAAAGAAAGGACGCGTGTCTTTATAAAAGTACAGGAAGGATGTGACTATCACTGCACATACTGTATCGTACCTGTCGCTCGTGGAAATAGTAGAAGTGTACCAAAAGAGATCATAAGCCAACAAGTGAAAGATGCTGTTGTTCAAGGGTACAAAGAAATTGTGCTCACAGGTGTTAACGTAGGTGATTATGGAAAGCCCTATGGTGAAACTCTACTATCCCTTTTGCAAACATTAGTAACTATTGAAGGACTTGAAAGACTTAGAATTAGTTCCATAGAACCAAATCTGCTTACGGATGAGTTGTTAGCATTTTGGTTTTCCGAACAAAAGCTTTGTAAACATTGGCACATTCCATTGCAGTCTGGTTCGAATTCGATTCTTCGTCAAATGGGGCGGCGATATACACGAGAACTTTTCGAAGAACGAGTCCTAACAATCAAAGCACACTACCCAACAGCTGCTATTGGGGTTGATGTTATAGTAGGCTTTCCTGGAGAGACGGAGTCTCTTTTCTATGAAACATACCAATTCATAGAACAATTACCAATTTCCTACCTGCATGTGTTTTCGTATTCGAATCGTCCTACTACTGTAGCGAGTACATTTAGTCAGAACGTTTCAACGTTCTCTTGTTCTGCACGGAGTACAAAGCTCCATGAGCTTAGTAAAAATAAAAAATCTTCTTTTATTGCATCATTCTTAGGAAAAACAGTTACAGTACTTTTCGAGACGGAAATAAGTGAAGGCATTTACTCTGGTCTTACTGATGAATATATTAGAGTTGAATGTAAATCCTCATACAATTTAAAAAATACAATGAAAACTGTTCGTGTGGAGAACGTCTTCGAGGATCACTGTAGTGGTTTATTGATCGAGCATTCGTAAGGAATATTCTATGGTAAAATTCAATTTCCATTGGTGTGGTGTGATATGCTTGTGCTTTGTACTCATAAGCAATACCCAAAGTCAGCAATGTTTAGTGTTCAATCACCACGATCATCTTCACGGTATTCGGATGGTGTCAAGTGCAGTACCAAGTATCGAATATACCAATAGTAAGAAAAAATCAGTTGTTACAGCTGTTATGTTATCATTGGTACTCCCTGGTACAGGAGAATGGTACGTTGGAAACTCACTTGCAGCACGATACCACCTCTTAGCTGAAGGAGGAATTTGGATAGCATATACCACACTTAAACTACGGAGTCAATGGCTCCTCGAAGATGCACGTTCATTCGCAAGGGTTCACGCGGGGGCAAGCTTTCAAAGTACTGACGATGAGTATGATGTAAACATTGGTAATTATATATCAATGGAAGCGTACAACAATGCAAAACTCATTGCACGTGAGTACGATCGTGTGTACACTGATTCGCGTTTTGCATGGCAATGGGATTCTGATGCAAATCGGCGAATTTTCAAGTCAAATCGAATAAAAAGTAGTGAGGCAAAGAATTATGCGAGATTTGTTCTCGGTATTGCAGTGCTGAATCGTCTTATTTCAGCTTTCCGCGCTGGTCGTATGGCTTCATCCTATAATACAGAATTAACCAACTCTATTGATGTAATCATTGTGAATAGTAACGAGTATGCCGGAGTACCAACTGTACATCTGCATGTTCGTACTTCCTTCTAACACTTAATACATATAGGAGATGCCAACGTATAAAATGACACTGGAATACGACGGAACCCACTTCGTCGGTTGGCAAGTTCAAAACAATGGACGGTCTGTGCAACATGTTTTGGAGAAAGCACTCTATACCGTCACTCAAGAGAATATTCGCATAGTTGGTGCTGGACGAACAGATTCTGGAGTCCATGCCCGAGGACAGGTTGCAAGCTTTAAGGTAACAAACCCACTTAATCCTCAACAAATATCTAAAAGTCTTAATGCAATACTTCCAAACGATGTTGTAGTTCGTTCATTGGAGGAAGTTGAGGATACGTTTCACGCACGATACAGTGCAAAAGCTCGCGTGTATGAATACACAATCGTTCGCCGACCCATTGCTATTGGAAGGTTGTATGCTTGGGAACTGTTCTATATATTAAATACTGAAGCTTTGAATACATGTGCTGCTATGATTGTTGGTACTCATGATTTTCGTTCTTTTTGTAAGAAGGATACTCCACGTAAGAACACATTCTGTTCAATTCTGAGAGCGGAATGGCACGAAATAAATGAATACTTACGGTTTGTTATCACAGCAAATAGATTTCTTCATGGAATGGTACGTGCTCTCGTAGGGTCTATGGTGGATGTAGCGCGTGGTGCAATGACACGAGATGAGTTTCATGCATTGCTTTATTCAAACTCCACAGTAACAACACCAGCAATGTATGCGCCAGCAAAGGGCTTATGTCTGTTAGAAGTACTGTACTAGGAGGTGGTGGAATGCGAAAATTAATATCATACTTCATTGTTGTAATTCTTAGTGTTTTAACAATTCAATGTTCTACACTTCGAACAATAAACTTTTTTCCTGATTCTAAAGACGTTGAGCTTGGACGTCAATTTGATGAAGCAATACGTAAAAACCCGCAACAGTATCCCATTTTGAATGATAGACCCGATATTAAGGAATACATTGAAGCTATAGGAAAAAAAATTTTAGCTTCACCGTATATTAAGTACAGAAATAAATTTGCATACAAGTTCGAAGTTATTCACAATGACTCTGTGGTGAATGCATTCTGTACACCTGGGGGCTATATATATGTATACACAGGTCTAATGAAATTTGTTGATAACGAGGCAACACTTGCTGGAGTAATTGCTCACGAAATTGCCCATGCTGAATGTCGACATAGTACTCGACAAATGTCAATGCAATATGGCACATCCCTACTGCTTTCAATAGCACTAGGTGAAAATCCGAGCATGACAGCAAATACTATTGCAAAAATTCTTCAAACAGGAGCTCTCTTAAAGTACAGTAGAAGTGATGAAGATGAAGCAGACGCATACTCTGTGAAGTATTTACAATCAACAGAATATTATCCTGGAGCTATAAAATTTTTCTTTGAAAAAGTCGCTGGAACACGCAAAGGGGCTGCATGGGAAACACTCCTATCTACACATCCTCATCCACAAGATAGATTAAACCACATTGACAAGTTGCTGAATGAAATTGGTAACCCTGTGCCAACAGAAGAAAATGTCCGTACTACAGCATACCAGAAATTTAAACAACGACTACCGTAGATTTACAGTGAAATCATTGAAGGACATACTTCATACGTTTTTAATTCGGAAAGGACTACTCCGGACATCAATTTCTGAGGATGAGCTAAAACAAGTTATTGATGCAAGTTCCAGAAGTGGTGCTCTTGATCAAACAGAGCATGAGCTCATTAAGAGTATATTGGAATTTTCCGATATTACCGCAAAAGAAATTATGGTTCCACGTACAGATATTGTTGCGCTTGATGTTTCACTACCACGTGAACAACTAATTAGAAAAGTTATAGAAGAAGGTTATTCACGCTTACCTGTTTATAAAGGTACGCTCGATCACATTATTGGTATTGTGTACAGTAAAGACCTTTTGAGCTTAATGGAACATAGCGATTTAATAATTCTTCAGGATATAATCAGACCTCCATACTTTGTCCCTGAATCGAAAAAAATTAGTCAACTACTTCGTGAATTCCAACAACACAAAGTACATATGGGGATTGTCATTGATGAATATGGTGGAACAGAGGGACTTATAACAATGGAAGATATTATTGAGGAGATCGTCGGCGATATTTTTGATGAATACGATGAAGCTCAGAAAACTGTTGAAAGTTCGAGTGATGGATCAATTATTATTGATGGTGCACTCACGATTTCTGATTTTAATGAACAATTTAGAGAAAAAATTCCAGAGTCAAATGATTATGAAACTGTTGCCGGATACTTACAAAAAATTACAGGGAAAGTACCAGATGTGAATGAAGAAATACAAACGGAAAAGTTTATTTTTAAAATTCTTACAAAGAGTGCACGACGTATCAAACAAGTAAAAGTAACCCCAATAGTTTAACTCCTTCACTGGATTGCTGAATGACTCCAGTTCTTTCTATTATCATTGTTAATTATCGTGGGTGTGAATGGACAATTCAGTGCTTGGAGTCAATCAATAGAGTACCCATAAAAATTCCATTTGAAGTGATCGTTGTTGACAACAATTCTTGTGATCATAGTGTTGTTGCACTGCAAAAGTTTAATACATGGATCACACTCATTGAACTTACAGAGAATAGAGGTTTTGGTGCAGCGAATAATGTTGGTGCTGCACGAGCAAGAGGGAAATATTTATTTTTTCTCAATAACGATACAGAACTTGTAGAGGATTGCTTTACACCTCTTGTTAAATATTTAGAAGAGAATTCAAGCATTGGTGTTACTGCACCACAGTTACGATATCCAAATGGTAATTTCCAACTTTCGTATGGTACATTTCCCACTCCGATGAGCGAGTATAAAGTAAAACGTATGCAGCAATGTGAGCATACACTCATTCCTCCTGAACAACCAATGAATGTTGATTGGGTTAGCGGGGCAGCATTTTGTATATCACGTGATCTTTTTACACGTATTGGTGGTTTTGATGAACACTATTTTATGTACTTCGAAGACGTTGACCTTTGTAAGCGAGTTTCAACACAAGGGTATTATGTGGTATACGTTCCTTCGATACGTCTTTTGCATCATAAGGGGAAGAGCTCTAGATCCACGAATTCGTTTATACTCCTTGAATATCGTAAAAGCCAAATACGGTATTATCGAAAATATTGTTCCAAATTTAATAACTATGTTTTAAACTTATACTTACTCTTAAAGTATGCACTCAAGTATGTTATGCCAAAAGAAAGAGCAATAGCAACTGCTGTATTGAAGTACCTGAAAAGTTCATAGCATGCGACTCCATGTTGGAATTGACATACGAAAATACTTCGATTATGGTATAGGAACATACATCCAAACCTTAGTACACCATTTCCAAACTGATAATGAGCTCGAGCTAACATACTTTATTTTACCACAACAATATGAAATACTTAGAAATAAGTTACAGGGTCACTTTATTCTCGAACCGTCGAAGTTGTACTCATTACGAGAACTCTTTTCTCTTACCATCCATGTACGAAAAAGTCGTATTCAGGTGTTTCATGAACCACACTACACATTCCCATTTTGTCTTCCAATACCAGGTGTTGTAACGATCCATGATCTCATACATCTACGTATGAAGACTATGTTTTCAATTCTCCAACGTGCCTATGCATATAGTATGATATCTCATGCGTGTAAATCAGCACGGGCAATACTTGTGAATTCGCAGTTTACTAAGAATGATCTTTGTCAAATGTTTGATGTAGATGACAGTAAAATTTACGTTACGTACCTAGGAGTACAAGCGTATTATTATGAGCAAGAACGGACAGAATTCATAGAGCAGTTCCGATCCAAGTATTCAATAACATCGCCGTATATTTTGTACGTAGGTGCACTGAAACCGCATAAAAATCTACCATTCTTACTTTACGCGTTTTCGAAATTACTGAAGCAATATAGAGTACAGCTTGTTATACTAGGTGAAAGTATCGCAAGGAATAATGAACTACGAACCTTGATATCAGAGTTACGGATTGAACAACATCTTATAAACCCTGGGCGTGTTTCACAACGCGAGCTGCGTGCTGCGTACCAAGGGGCACGTATGCTTGTACTTCCCTCACTGTATGAAGGATTTGGATTACCACTTATTGAAGCAATGGCATCTGGTACCCCAGTTATCGGTACTAACGCAGCAGTTATTCCAGAGATAGTTGGCGATAGTGGGTTCATTGTTGATTCGAACGATGAATTGGATTTAGTGAAAAAAATTGAGATACTACTCAATGATGATGACATACATAGAATATACTCGATGAAAGCAAAACAAAGAGCTCAAATGTTTCATTCCAAACAGTGTGCAGAACAAACAAAAGCAATATATAAATTTGTATCGCAATGAAACGTCTATGTCTCTACGGTGGAACGTTCGATCCGCCACACATTGGTCATTTGATTATAGCAGAAAGTGCACGAGAACAACTAGAGTTAGATAAAGTGTTCTTCGTTCCAGCATATCGGCCACCACATAAGAAAACAAGCAAGTGTACACGTGCTGTAGATCGAATTGCAATGTTACAATTAGCCATCGAAGGGAATTTACATTTCGATATTCTTGATCTCGAAATACAAAGAAAAGGTGTTTCGTACACCGTTGAAACGGTACGTGAATTTCGAAAATTGTACCCAAAGCAAACGATATATTTTCTCCTTGGATCGGATAATTTCAATACTTTCCATACTTGGAAAGAACCAAAAAGAATTATAGAACTTGTTCAGCTTGTTGTGTATGAACGTCCTGGATTTCCATGTGCACAGCCACGAGAAGATTGCTCATATGTACAGTTGAAAGGCCCCTTTGTTGATATTTCATCAACACAAATTCGAACTAAAGTTGCAAACGGTGAATCAATTCGCTATTTGGTACCAGAACGTATTGAAAGTTACATACGGAGAAAAAAACTGTATTTGAAAGTGTGACAAATGAGTATTCAACTTGTAGATAATGAAAGCCTCCGGAAAATCCGTGAAGTTGATCATTATGATCCATTCACCGTATTGGGCTTGCGTGTTCTTGAGTACAACGGTGTAAAGGGTGTTGTTATTCGTTCATTTCATCCAAATGCAAAACGAATGTGGATTGCACCAACAGTGGCACCCGATGAACGATACGAGCTCAATCGAATCACAACTGATGGATTTTTTGAACTTTTCATTCAGCAAAAAACAGAGTATTTCCCTTATGTACTTATAAAAGAACTGTATAGTGGTGAGGTAGTATTCTTTCACGATCCATACGCCTTTTTACCAACGTTAAGTGATTATGATTTGTATCTTTTCAATCTTGGCGATCACCATAGAATATACGAGAAGCTCGGATCACATTGCATTGATGTAAATGGAATTTCTGGGGCACAATTTGCTGTATGGGCGCCAAATGCTCGGAGCGTAAGTGTTATTGGTGATTTTAATGGTTGGGATGCCCGTTATCACCAAATGAGGGTTTTAGGAAGTTCCGGAGTTTGGGAAATATTTATTCCTGGTATTTCTGAGGGTCAACTATACAAGTTTAAAATTAAAACTCAGGATGGAAGGATTCTCGATAAAACTGATCCTTACGGCACGGAAATGGAATTTCGGCCACGAACTGCTGCTCGTATTAATTCACTTAGTAATTATGAGTGGCACGATGCAGAGTGGATGGAACGACGGAAACAATCTGATCATCTTGGTGAACCACTTGCGATCTATGAAGTACACCTGGGATCTTGGGCACGAAAACCAGAAGAAGGAAATCGATGGCTTACATACAGAGAACTTGCGTATGCATTAGTACCTTACATCAAAGAAAATGGCTTCACACATATCGAACTTCTTCCTATTATGGAACACCCCTTTGATGGATCGTGGGGATACCAGGTTACAGGGTACTTTGCTCCAACGAGTCGCTACGGTTCACCTCAAGATTTTATGTTCTTTGTTGATTACTGTCATCAAAACAACATAGGAGTAATACTCGACTGGGTTCCAGCACACTTCCCCAAAGACTCACATGCGTTAGGTGAATTCGATGGTACTCACTTATACGAACATGCAGATCCACGGTTAGGTGAACATCAAGATTGGGGAACATATGTATTTAACTATGGTAGGCATGAAGTGCGAAACTTTCTTATTAGTAATGCATTGTTCTGGTTAGAAAAGTACCACGTCGATGGATTACGAATTGATGCAGTTGCTTCGATGTTGTACTTAGACTATTCGAGGAAAGAAGGGGAGTGGATACCAAATCGTTATGGAGGCCGTGAGAATCTTGAAGCAATACAATTGCTAAAGGATGTGAATAAACTCGTCCATTCCTATTATCCTGGAGTACTCACAATCGCTGAAGAATCAACAGCTTGGCCTGGAGTAACACATAGCATTGAACTTGGTGGACTCGGATTCAGTTTAAAATGGAACATGGGGTGGATGCACGATATGCTTGAGTATTTTAGTAAAGATCCGATATTTCGCATGTACCATCATGATTTGCTCACATTTGTACTCCTCTACGCGTTTACAGAACGATTCTTACTTCCACTCTCCCATGACGAAGTGGTTCATGGGAAAGCTTCTTTGCTTTCAAAAATGCCAGGGGATGTTTGGCAGAAGTTTGCTAATCTCCGGTTACTTTTTGGTTTGATGTATGCCTTCCCCGGGAAGAAACTATTATTCATGGGGGGTGAATTTGGCCAATGGAACGAGTGGAATCACGACGCATCATTGGATTGGCACTTGCTTCAATACCCACTGCATCAAGGTCTTCAACGGTGGGTACGGGATTTGAATAAATTGTATAAGTGGTATGCCGCACTCCATCAAGTAGATTTTTATTACACAGGCTTCGAATGGATTGATTTTCGTGATGTTGCGCATAGTGTCATATCATTCATACGGAAATCTGCTGACACACGTGAACAAATTGTCATAGTTTGCAATTTTACACCAGTTCCCCGTTTTAATTATCGTATTGGTGTACCTGAAAGCGGTCAATACCGAGAACTTATTAATAGTGATTCAGAATTTTATGGTGGAAGCAATATGGGGAATGCTGGTGTACTTTTTGCTGATCCAGTACCGCACCATGGGAAACCATTTTCTCTTTCTCTAACATTACCACCATTAGCAGTTCTCTATATTAAGAGAGAAACTGAGTAATATAAAATGGAACGTACTATCAAACGCTTACTTCAAAACTTCTTTTCACTCAATCTTGTGCAATTTGCAAATTATATTTTTCCTCTCATCACCTTACCTTACATTGTGCGGATAATAGGTCCTGAACGGTATGGTACAATTAATTTTGCGCAGGCCGTTATTCAGTACTTTACATTAGTAGTTCTCTATTCCTTTGATCTTTCTATAACCCGAGAAGTTAGTGCACATCGCGATGATCGTGTTTACCTTTCAAGAATATTTTACACAGTTCTTTCAGCACGTCTCTTGTTATTTTTTTGCTTAGCGGTTCCACTGATGGGGTTATTACTTATACCTCGATTTGCTACAAATTGGCAAATATATATTGCATTGTATTGTATGAATCTTGGGTTTGCTTTATTCCCGATGTTCTTATATCAGGGGATTGAAGAAATTCAAAAGGTTGCATTTTTTAATTTTCTTATAAAGTTAATTTTTACAATTAGTATTTTTATTTTTCTTCGCACAGAAAGTGATTATTTGTTTGTTCCTGTATCAACCTCTCTTGGATACCTAGTTGTTGGTATCATTGCGTGTATATATGCTATCTATCGATACTCGTTGATGTTTTATCGAGTAAAGCTCCGTGAAATTGCATTACTCTTGCATGACGGATTTCGCTTATTTGTTTCTAGCATCACTATAAATCTATATACAACAACAAACACTGTCTTGTTAGGATTATTTATTGGTGATGTTGCTGTAGGGTATTTCGCCGCAGCAGAAAAGATTGTAACTATCGTTCAAAGCCTTACCCTGTACCCTCTTACACAAACTTTATATCCCTTCTTTAGCAAAACGATGCACGATGATCACAGGCGTGGTGTTAAAATCCTTGAACAGGGAGTTGTATGGGTAGGTGTCATAACATTTTTCCTTTCAGTCATCGTTACGCTTCTTGGACCAACAATTCTTCGCATATTGTATGGAACCAAGTTTATACCAGCAACATCTGTTCTTACGATTCTTGCATGGTTGTTGTTTTTACGTGGTTTAAGTGGTATGTGTGGAATACAAGGTCTTCTGAATTTAAAAATGGATACTGATTATCTTCGAATTACAACTGTTGGGATGTTCTTTTGTCTGATACTTAATGTATTTTTGCTTCCACACTTTGCAGAACGTGGAACAGCACTCGCATGGATTATAACTGAAACTTACATAGCTGGTGCTATGTACACTGTGCTCAAGAAAAAAGGTGTTTTAACATTAACATTTTCAAAAATACGAACAATTTTATCTAGAGTACCATATGTATGATTATATAATAGTAGGTGCAGGATTATTTGGTGCTGTCTTTGCTCATGAAGCACATCGTCGAAATAAAAAATGTCTTGTCATCGAAAAACGAAATCATATTGGTGGAAACTGTTATACCGAAGTAAGGGAAGGAATAAACGTACATGTCTATGGACCACATATTTTCCATACGAGCAATCAACGTGTTTGGAATTATGTGCACCAGTTTGTAACCATGAATCGTTTTACGAATTCACCAATAGCAATGCATAAAGGTAAGATCTATAACTTACCATTTAACATGAATACATTTTATCAGATTTGGGGAGTAACAACTCCACAAGAAGCACAAGCAATGATAGAAAAACAGAGAAGCGCTGTTGCCATTGCTGAACCAACTAATCTTGAAGAACAAGCATTAAAACTTGTAGGTCACGATATCTACGAAATTCTAATCAAAGGATATACAGAAAAACAGTGGGGGAGAAAAGCAACCGAATTGCCACCCTTTATAATTAAACGATTACCTCTTCGCTTTACATTCGATAACAACTATTTTGATGACTTGTACCAGGGAATTCCAATTGGTGGATACACTCAACTTTTTGAGAAGTTATTGACAGGCATTGAAGTAAAGTTACAAACCGATTTCTTTTCAGAACGTCAGTCATTCCAACGAATAGCACGGAGAATTGTGTATACAGGAATGATCGATCAATTCTATGATTATTGTTATGGTAAGTTAGAATACCGAAGCCTATATTTTGAGCATGAAGTACTGAATGTTGTGAATTACCAGGGGAATGCCATTGTAAATTACACAGAACGTGAAATACCTTACACAAGGATAATTGAACATAAACACTTTGAATATGGTACTCAACCAAAAACAATTATTACCCGTGAATACCCACGTGAGTGGGTTGATGGGATGGAACCATACTACCCAATAAATACTCCCCAAAATATGCGGATCTACGAACAATATGCAGATCGTGCAAAGAAGGAACTATCGGTAATCTTTGGTGGACGTTTAGCAGAATATCGATACTACGATATGCACCACGTTATTGCAAATGCTCTCAAAGCAGTACAAAAAGAGTTTGGAGAACCTTGATATGAAAGTAGCAGCAATTGTCGTAACCTATAATAGGCTACCCCTCCTTCAACAAAATCTTAATGCATTACTACAACAAACACGTAGACCGGATGCTATTATTGTTGTAGATAACCATAGTACCGATGGTACTGACCATTGGATTCGTACTTCTCAACTCTTCTCTCTTGACCTTTTCCACTATCTTCGTAGAAATGAAAACGGTGGATCATCTGGTGGATTTCATGATGGTATAAAGTACGCGTACGAATGTGGTTTCGATTGGATGTGGGGAATGGATGATGATGCAATTCCCGCTACTGATGCGTTGGAAAGGATTCTCTCCCATACAAAAACCTTCCCTACATCATGTTTCGCATCGAACTGCGATAATGATGACGATGGTTTTGTGGGGGATTTGAAAAGCGTTGAACATTGGATGTTTGTAGGATTTATGGTTAACAAACATGTTGTTGCAAAGATAGGATTTCCACGACAGGATTTCTTTATTTACAATGATGACTTAGAGTACGCACGACGTATTATCAAAGCTGGTGTCACAATTTACAAAGTAAAGTCATCTATTATTCATCATAAAGATTACTCCCAACAACAAGTTAAAAAAGGGAATTTCTTGGGGAAACAATTCAGCTATCCTATTATTAGTGATTGGCGCGTCTACTACCTTACACGCAATAGGTTACTTTCTTTTTCTTACACAGAAATTGAGAAGTATCGGGCGTTTGTTGGTGTATGGCGTACAATCGGAATTCCATTACTAGCCACAAATCCTTCACAGTTCAAATATTTTCTTAAAGGGTACATTCACGGTATTGCGGGTATTACCGGAAAAACAATGTCGCCAAACTACAAACAATAAAAGGAGTTATTGAATGGCAAATGTCTTCAGTCCGTATTCAATCCTAAAACAAACATCCAACCAACTTATACAACCGTTTGTCAACTTAGTTAAAGCTCCACGTGCACTGTGGGGTATTAACATTTCATACTTTCTAGAAGGACTTACATACTTTGGAATCGTTGGTTTGTTAGCAATTTACTTCAATGAATATGTTGGGCTAAACGACATTCATGCTGGACAAATGGTTGGTGTTCTAACGGCTGGTATTACACTAAGCATGCTCTTTTTTGGTGCAACAGTCGATGTTATTGGTCCACGGAAAGCTCTACTTATTTCTCTTTCTACGATGCTCCTTGGAAGAATTCTTCTCTCGCTAAGTCCTACACTCTTTCATTCGACTGGTTTATGGTCCTCAACACATATTTTTGCCATGGTTGGA
The DNA here is from genome assembly GCA_026416125.1 of Bacteroidota bacterium. Lineage (GTDB taxonomy): Bacteria > Bacteroidota > Ignavibacteria > UBA10030 > UBA10030 > JAOAFT01. The sequence goes on along the minus strand of JAOAFT010000001.1, from coordinate 88,307 downwards.
ATTTTTGGAATTATCGTAGGGTATGGAATTTATCAACCAACATGTTATACTGCAGTTAAGTATTTTTCAAAAGGAAATGATGCTACAATGGGTTACGCAATGCTCTATGCTCTTATGAATTTAGGTGGATTTTTACCAGGGTTAATTTCACCAACGGTACGACATGCATATGGCATTTTAGGAGTATTTTGGGTGTATGTTGCTTTTACTGTAATAGGGATTCTCAGTGTCGCATTTCTTTTAACACGGAAGGCAGTCGCTGATGCTCTTTATCAAAGTGGATTGAAAGCGACACAGGTAGAAGAAAGAAAAAAACTACGTGAGGAAATTAGATTTTACATACGAAATTTTCCTGTTCGTGATTCAAGATTTTTGTTTTTTATTTTCATTCTTATACCAGTACAAACTCTTTTTGCTCATAATTGGCTAACACTTCCTATGTACTTCAGGAGAGCATTTACTGGTCTAGTGAGCGATAATTTCGAATTTTTTGTGAATTTTAATCCTATTCTTATTTTTATTCTTGCACCACTAGTTGCAGCTCTTACAATGAAACGTGACACGTACGATATGATGGTTGTAGGAACTTTTGTAATGGCAACTCCAACATTTTTTCTGGCACTTGGTCCCTCAATTTATGCTGTCTTTGCATACTTGATAATCATGACTATTGGTGAAGCAATTTGGCAACCCCGTTTCTTACAGTGGGTTGCTGAAATAGCTCCAAAGAACATGACTGGAATCTACATGGGAATAGGGCAATTCCCTTGGTTTCTAACGAAAGTTATTACAAGTCTCTACTCCGGCTGGTTTTTGATGAACTATTGTCCAGCTAATACACCACCCGAGCACATGAACACAGAAACAATGTGGTTTATTTATGGATTGATTGCAATCATAAGTCCTATTGCATTACTCCTTGCACGATCGTGGATGAAAAAAGGATTCAAGGTACGTCATGAAGAATAAACAAAGAAATAGAAGCTTAGCGGTGCTCATAGGTACCATTCTAGGAATAGGTGGTATCCTTTTCATTATTTATCAGGCAACGAACAAAAGCTTTCCTCATGCATTAGGAGATCTGACCATTATCCAAACTGTTCAAGATGAAGATGCTCGATTGCAATGTGTAGCGGTGTATTACCCTGAACAAGAAGTAAAAAGCTATAAGGTATGGAAATATGGAAACCAATCTGGTATATGTGTAGTTTACTGTTTTGAATTTTATGATAAAAGTTATGCTTCCAACGAATATGAAACAATTATCAGAAAAATTGAAAATAACGTACTCCGTTATTCACACTTACGTAAATTTGAATATGATGGAAATATCGTGTATCTTTTTTTAGGGAGAGGGAAAGTTCATTACCTTGTTCAGAACAAGAATGCCATTTACTGGCTTGAAACGGATATACCAACTGCTCAGAATGTAATTACTAGTTTTTTAACATACCTTAAACACTAAAGGGGACTTACAATGAAAGTGGGTGTAGTTCAAACAAATCCGCTCTTTGGAGAGGTCGATAAAAATATTTCATCAGCAATTGACTTAATGAAATTAGAGAAAGCAGATGTCTATGTACTCCCTGAACTGTTTGCAACGGGATATTCTTTCATAAGCCAGGATGAGGTACAGTCCTTGGCAGAAGAAAGTAACGGTCCAACATATCAACGGATGGCAGATTTTGCGTACGAGCAAAAATGTTACATTGCATACGGATTTCCTGAAAAGGATATAAACATTTATAATTCTGCAGCGTTGGTAGGTCCTGATGGTTTAATTGGAATTTATCGCAAGGTCCATTTATTTAATCAGGAAAAACTTTTTTTTACACCGGGAAATCTGGGGTTTGAAGTCTTTAATACTCCGATTGGGAAAATTGGACTAATGATTTGTTTTGACTGGATTTTTCCAGAAAGTGCCCGAACACTCGCTCTTAGGGGGGCACAAATTATTGCACACCCATCAAATTTAGTCTTACCATACTGTCCAGATGCCATGGTTACTCGTTGCCTTGAAAATCGGGTATATACAATTACTGCCAATAGAATTGGGTATGAGCATCGAGGAGGTAACGAGTATACATTTATTGGTACAAGCGAAATTGTTTCCCCACATGGTGATATTCTCGTTCGACTTTCAAAGTCTGAAGTAGGTATGAAGGTAGTAGAAATAGATTGTCGAGTTGCTGACAATAAAGCAATTAACCAGTGGAACCATCTATTCGGTGATCGAAGACCTGAATACTACTGTGTTTGAAAATACAGTTGATAGAAGTACAAACTTCTTGTATATTTTGCATATTGGAACTGCCCCCGTAGCTCAGATGGATAGAGCAGCGGTTTCCTAAACCGCGTGTCGGAGGTTCGAATCCTCTCGGGGGTACACCTAAGTTTTGCTGCTTTCTTCAACCTCACGTGTAAATATCATGCGGTGCTGTATTGAAAGTTTCTTATTTGTTGTACTAGTTAGGGTATACTATGAGAATAAGTGAAGCGTTTATTCCTACGTTAAAAGAAATACCATCAGATGCTACTATTCCAAGTCATCGTCTTATGCTCCGAGCTGGTTTAATGCGTCAGTTAACTTCTGGAGTTTACTCATACTTGCCACTTGGCTGGCGTGCCATGATGAAAGCAATGAACATAGTTCGAGAAGAAATGAATGCTATTGGTGCTCAAGAATTTCACTTACCAGCACTTAATCCAGAATCACTTTGGATACAAACTGGGCGTCGGAATATTCCTAATTTTATTTTCAGTATAAAAGAACGTGACTTAGTACTCGCACCAACACATGAAGAAGTTATTGGTTGGTTAGCTAGTACACACATTCAATCATACAAAGATTTACCACAAACATGGTACCAAATACAAACAAAATTTAGAAACGAACCACGACCTCGTTCAGGAGTATTAAGAGGTCGCCAATTCACAATGAAAGATTCTTATTCATTGGATCGAAGTTGGGAAGACCTTGATATAAGCTATGAAAAACATAAAGAAGCCTACAAACGGATTTTTACTCGATGTGGGTTAAACTTTTTTATTGTTGGCGCTTCAACTGGAGCAATGGGGGGTACCGGCTCCCAAGAATTTATGATTGATTCAAACTACGGTGAAGATACAGCTGTACTTTGTTCTCAATGTGGTTATGCAGCAAATACTGAAGTGGCAACCTCCTCAATTCCACCGAAACACCGCTCAATTGTTTCTGAACCTCTGCGAGAAATATATACACCTAACATTAAGACAATCAATGAATTAGTTGATTTTCTTAAACTTGATCATACACACTTTGCAAAAGCTCTTGCTTATAGGTATAATGGAAGCCCTATTCTCATACTTATGATGGGTAATGACCAATTGAATGAAGCAAAATTATCCTCTGCTCTAGGTGGAGGAGAGATACAACCTATAGATCCAGAAGAACTGCGTGCTTTGACTGGTGCTGATGCTGGGTCCATCGGACCAGTTAATCTGCAAGGATTTACAATTATTGCTGATAAACGACTTCAAAACGCGAATAATCTCATTAGTGGAGCAAATAGGAACGATTACCACATTGCTAACATTGATCTCAGTAGGGATGTTCCAATATCGGGGTACTACGATTTGCGAACTGTCGAGGAAGGTGAACCATGCCCACAATGTTTTGCTCCATTAAAAATATCAAATGCTATCGAATTAGGGCATATTTTCAAACTTGGTACGAAGTACTCCGAAGCATTAAATATAACATACTTGGACGAAACCGGAAAATCGAAGCCAGTTATTATGGGCAGCTATGGTATTGGAATTGAGCGAATAATAGCATGCTATATAGAACAAAACAACGATAGTGATGGTATTATTTGGAGTAAAGCTTTAGCACCGTATCAGGTTCATATTGTAGCATTGAATATTAAAAACAATGTTACGAAAGAATATTGCGAACATCTGTATACACAATGTCAAAATGCAGGTGTTGAAGTACTCTATGATGATAGGGTTGATGCTTCACCAGGTTTTAAATTTAAAGATGCAGATTTGCTCGGTATGCCAGTTCAAGTTATCGTAGGTGAGAAAGGTTTAAAGCAAAACACCATCGAGGTAAAAATACGACGATCGGGTGAACGGATACAAGTACCACTAGATGCTACAATTTCTACTCTTCAAAGAATTCTATCAAGTACTAGCTTATAACAAAACGACGAGCGTAACGCAGTAAACTCGCTTCCACAAAGAATATAGAAGTTTAGATAATCATGTCTTATTTTGTACATCTTCACAACCACACAGATTACAGTCTTCTTGATGGTGCTGCTACGGTCGCATCGTTGATTGAAGCTGCCGTTGAACAACAAATGCCTGCCGTTGCATTGACTGACCATGGTGTTCTTTTTGGAGCAATTGAGTTTTATAAGCGTGCAAAGAATGCAGGAATTAAACCTATTCTGGGGTTTGAAGCTTACATTGTTCCCTTTGGATCACGATTCGAGCGAAAACTAGAAAAAAGTGGAAAGGAGGAAGGAAGGAATTACAATCACATCTTACTTCTTGCAAAAAATGAGCAGGGGTATAAAAACCTTATGAAACTTTCTACCCGGGGATATACAGAAGGTTTTTACTATAAACCACGTATTGATTTTGAGCTTCTTGAGCAATATCACGAAGGGATCATTGCGACAACAGCATGTCGAGGTGGAATAGTTAACCATCAACTCCTCATGAACAATGATAGCGATGCTGAAGCTCTGGCTCGTAAGTGTAAAGATATTTTTGGAGAGGACTTCTACTTTGAACTTCAAAATCACGGATTATTAGAAGAACAAGTGCTTTTGGAAAAAGTTCCAAAGCTAGCAAAGAAAATTGGTTGTAAACTGGTTGCTACGAACGACTGTCATTACATTAAGAAAGAGCATGCGATCCCTCACAATATTCTCCTCAATATACCAGATGCAACGAGTACTTACACGCCAGACTACATGAACTTGCGTTACAAAACAGACCAGTTATACTTTAAATCTGCTTCAGAAATGCAAAAGATTTTCAAATCACTTCCTGAAGCACTTCATAGTACAATTGAAATTGCTGAGAAGTGTACACTTCAATTAGAACTTAAAAAAAGTCACATGCCACTGTTTCCTTTACCTGAGGGAGCGAATGCCAAAACACCTGATGAGTATTTTGAACAGCTTGTATGGCAAGGAATAACACAACGGTATAAGGAGATTACTCCAACCATAGAAGAACGCGTAAATCATGAAATCAATGTAATAAAAAGGATGGGGTTTGCAAGTTACTTCCTCATCGTACAAGATTTTGTGCGTGCTGCACGCGAAATGGGTGTACGAGTTGGCCCTGGCCGAGGAAGTGCTGCTGGGAGCATCGTTTCCTATGCACTTCATATCACAGAAATTGATCCACTTCACTATGATCTTCTCTTCGAACGTTTTTTGAATCCTGATCGTGTCAGCATGCCCGACATCGATATAGATTTTGCTGACAATAAACGAGAACTTGTCATTGAATATGTAAAACGAAAGTATGGTGAAAGATGTGTTGGTCAAATTGTTACATTCGGTACATTAGGAACTCGTGCAGTAATAAAGGATGTGGGTCGAGTACTTGGAATACCACTCAGTGTACTTGATTCAATATCCAAGCAAATACCTATGAGTGGAAAAGAACTTACAATCGATGAAGCACTGGCGCTGATTCCAGAACTGCAATGGGTGAAAGAAAGTACAGATGAGAAGATACAACTTCTCATAAAAACTTCCCGTGTTTTAGAAGGAATGAATAGAAACGTTTCAATACATCCAGCTGGAGTTGTTATTACACCAGGGGATATTAGTGACTATGTACCAATGTATAAAACATCGCAAAACGATTTTGTTACCCAGTACAACATGAAGGATCTCGAAGATGCTGGTCTTTTGAAAATTGACTTTCTTGGATTACGTACGCTCACAGTTATTGAAAATGCAATTAAATTAATACAGGAAAATCATGGAGTTTCCATTGATACGTCGAATATACCTGATGGAGATCCCATCACCTTCGAATTGTTTTCTCGAGGTCGTACCGTTGCACTGTTTCAATTTGAAAGTTCAGGGATGCAGGATTACCTTCGTAAGTTACGCCCAACAAAAATCACTGATTTAGTAGCAATGAACGCACTTTATCGTCCTGGTCCAATGGATAACATCCCAGTATTTATTGAACGCAAAGAAGGCCGTCAGCCAATAACATACTTGCACCCCAAACTGGAACCAATCTTGAAGGAAACATATGGAATTATTGTGTATCAAGAACAGGTTATGCGAATAGCAAGTGAAATAGCTGGGATGTCACTAGCACAAGCTGATCTTCTCCGCCGAGCAATGGGTAAGAAAGATAAGGCACTCATGGCTCAACAAAAATCCGAGTTTACAACAAAGGCTATACAACGTGGGATTGAAAAGTCTGTTGCAGAAGAAATTTTTGATTTGATTGAAAAGTTTGCAGAGTATGGGTTTAATAAATCACACAGTGTAGCTTACTCGGTACTCGCTTACCAAACGGGATACCTAAAAGCCCACTACCCTGCTGAGTATATGGCTGCGACATTATCAAGTGAAATAGCAAACACAGATAAAATTGTCGTTCTCATCGATGAATGTCGTAAAATGGGGATTCATGTACTAGCACCGGATGTGAATGAGAGCAACGTTGATTTTTCGGTTACACCACACGGAATTCGTTTTGGCTTGAGTGCTATAAAGAATGTTGGTGTAGAAGCAGTAAAGGAAATAGTGCGTGCGAGGAATGAGCAAGGGAAATATATCGATATTTTTGATTTCGTAGCACGGGTTGATTTACGTCTTGTCAATAAAAAAACTATTGAAAGTTTAGTGCTCGCCGGTGCATTCGATTCACTCCATAACAATAGATCACAGTTAATAGTTTCGCTTGAGTCCATTCTTGCGTATGGGCAAACCGTTCAAGAACACAAAAACAGAGGTCAATCAAGTTTGTTTGATGCTCAAGCATCTACGCAAGTGTATAGACCACTCCTTAAAGTAACTGAACCATGGTCAGAACGAGAAGTACTGGAAAAGGAAAAGTCTGTGCTAGGTTTCTATGTATCAGGCCATCCACTCTTGAAGTATCGCGAAGAAATAGATGGTCTTGCAACAGCACGCTTAGGTAATCCTGATTCTGTACGTCCTAATACTACAATTAGGGTTTGTGGAATTATTACAGATTTGAAGAAAAAAATTGATAAACGTGGGAAAACAATGGCTTTCCTTACCATTGAAGATTTTACCGGAAAAGCTGAATGCATAGCATTTGCTGATATTTATCAAAAGTATAGCGTATTACTTCAGCCTGGTACTATAGTCATGCTTGTAGGGAAGAATGATGGATCAGAAGACGCTATAAAAGTAATCATTAATGAAGTCATACCAATTGAAGAGGTTCGTGCCAAATTTACAAAATCTGTGTATGTAACAATCGATCTTAACACCGTGACCGAAGATCAAGTGTATCAGTTCGTACGATTAGTTCGTCATTATAGTGGTAACTGTGTGTGTTACATGTATTTCACTGGTGGAAATTTGAGTAAAAACACGTTATATTATTCTCGCTATTACAAAGTAAACCCTATTCCAGAGTTTACAAACGAAATTCGTAAGTTATTTGGTGATGACTCACTCCGTCTTGAAGGTTAACTGATCGAAAAAAGAGGGTAGAATGCATACAATCACTTTAACACAAGAAAACTTTACAAATGAAGTATTGAAATCTGAAATTCCTGTACTTGTCGATTTTTGGGCAGAATGGTGTGGTCCTTGTCGTATGATAGCCCCGATAGTAGAAGAAATCGCAAGTGAATATTCCGGTAGAATTAAAGTAGGAAAAGTAGATGTCGACACAAACCAATCGATAGCAATGCAATATGGAATACGGAGTATTCCTACTTTGTTGATTTTCAAAAATGGTCAGGTTGTTGATCAAGTTATAGGAGCTGTTCCCAAAAAGGTTTTAATCGATAAAATAGAAAAACATACTAATTGAAACGACAATGAAGAATGCGAGAATGCCACAATAGGCCAACATTGGCATCTCGCATTTTTATTTAAAAATGGTAGAAAAGGAACGTAACAGTGGAAAGGTTTCGTACACGCACGCATACATGCGGTGAACTTCGAAAAACACATTGTGGACAGACAGTAACACTTGTCGGATGGGTAGATACCACCCGTGATCATGGAGGGGTACTTTTTGTCGACCTACGTGATCGCTATGGAAAAACGCAGGTCGTTTTCTCGCCTCAACATAGTTCAGAAACCTATGAGCTAGCAAAGACCCTTCGTTCTGAGTATGTAATTGTTGTAACGGGGGAAGTGATTCCACGTCCAGCTGACATGATCAATCCAGCGATAGCAACCGGTGAAATTGAGATCAACGGTAAATACTTAGAAATTCTTAATAAGTCGGATACCCCCCCCTTCCCAATTGAAGATACAATTAATGTAAGCGAAGATGTCCGTTTAAAATACCGATACCTTGACCTTAGGCGTTCAACCATGCAGAAAAACATTTTCTTAAGACACAAGGCCTATCAAGTAACGAGAAAGTACTTTGATAGCAAACAATTTCTTGAGATCGAAACTCCAATTCTCATGAAAAGCACCCCCGAAGGAGCACGCGATTTTCTTGTACCAAGTAGGTTGCATAAAGGAAAATTCTATGCACTCCCACAATCTCCACAAACATACAAGCAAATATTAATGGTTTCTGGCTTCGAACGGTATTTCCAAATTGTAAAGTGTTTTCGTGACGAAGATTTACGCGCAGATAGACAACCTGAATTTACTCAGGTCGATCTTGAGATGTCGTTTGTTGCTGAAGATGATGTGATCAGCGTGTCTGAGGGTTTTCTGAAAACTCTTTTTAAAGATACAATTGGCGTTGAACTTGAAACACCATTTCCGCGAATAACATATACAGAAGCAATGGAGCGGTATGGGAGTGATAAACCAGATATACGATTCGACGCTACAATTATTCACTTTACAGATTTGTTAGCACAGTCAAATTTCAAGGTGTTCAGTGATACAATTAAACGTGGTGGTATTGTGGCAGGACTCACATTTAACGGGTTAGGAAACTATACACGGAATCAGCTCGATGGATTAACGAACTATGTGAAGTCTCTTGGTGCTGGTGGTTTGGTATACATAAAGGTACTCCAGGAAAAAATTGAATGTTCAGCAGAGAAATTTTTATCACAGGTAGAAATTCAAACAATCGTCAAACGCTCGAAAGCACAAATAGGTGATTTAGTTCTTCTTGTTTCGGGACCGTGGCAAAAGACGTTGACTATTTTGGGTACTCTCCGTATTGAAATGGCAAATCGACATAATCTTATTCCAGATAATATTTGGAAGTTTGTTTGGGTAGTTGATTTTCCTTTGCTTGAGTATGATGCAGATGAACAACGATACATTGCAGTTCACCATCCATTTACAGCACCCAAATCCGATGATATTCCTCTCCTAGAGAATGACCCGTTAAAAGTACGGGCACGAGCTTATGATATTGTTTTAAATGGAAATGAAATTGGTGGAGGAAGTATTCGTATTCATACTCCAGAACTTCAAACAAAAATGTTTACACTGCTTGGAATCAGCGAACAAGAAGCGAGAACAAAATTTGGTTTTCTTCTTGAAGCCTTCAAGTATGGTGCACCACCACACGGGGGAATAGCATTTGGGATGGACCGTATTCTTATGCTCATGACAAAGAGTAAGTCCATCCGCGACGTTATTGCATTTCCAAAAACTGCGAGTGGACTATCACTGATGGATGATGCCCCATCGACAGTCGAACTGAAACAATTACAAGAACTTCACATTCGAATTGTATAAGAGATGTAACAATGCTCTACAACGAACTTCGAATACAACTTGAGAAAGAACAAAAACGATTAGAAGAACTACGGAGGTACCTTTGACCTCGAAGAGAAAGAACGTGAAATTAATGGTCTCCAAACAAAAACTCTTGATGATCGTTTTTGGGAAGACCCTACAGAAGCTCAAAAAATTCTCCAACGCATTAATGAATTGAAAAGTTGGATTAATGCGTGGAATGAACTTTCAAATCATCTAGCAAACACTCTGGGTCTCATAGAACTTGCTGAAGAGTCTCAAGAAGAAGGTTTTGAAAAAGAACTCTACGCTGAACTTGAAAAGATCAGGGCACAAATATCAGAACTTGAATTGCAAAGCATGTTACATGGTCCTGATGATGAAAAAAATGCTCTACTTACAATTCATTCTGGTGCTGGCGGTACAGAAGCTCAAGATTGGGCTGAAATGCTTTTACGAATGTATACTCGTTGGTGTGAGCGTCATGGTTTTAAGGTTTACTTAGCTGATATTTTAGAAGGTGATGGTGCTGGAATTAAGAGTGCTACTGTCGAGGTAATAGGGAAATACGCTTACGGTTACCTAAAAGCAGAAAATGGAGTACATCGCTTAGTACGTATTTCCCCATTTGATGCAAATGCACGCAGACATACATCCTTTGCTTCTGTTTTTGTGTATCCTGAAATCGAGGATGATTACGAAATAGAGATTAATCCAGCAGACCTTAAAATTGATACTTTTCGGTCTGGTGGAAAAGGAGGGCAAAACGTCAATAAGGTCGAAACTGCTGTTCGCATAACACACATACCAACAGGCATTGTTGTAGCTTGCCAACAGGAACGATCACAATTTCAAAACCGTGAACGTGCTATGAAGATGTTAAAATCTCGTTTATACCAGCTTAAGCGTGAAGAAGAGGAAGCACGTCTCAATGCACTTGAGAGTACAAAGAAAAAAATCGAGTGGGGAAGCCAGATTCGATCGTATATTTTTCAACCATATCAGCTCGTAAAGGACCATCGCACTAACGTTGAAGTTACCGATGTACAAGCTGTCATGGATGGAGAGATTGATACATTTATTAAGAGTTATTTACTTCAAACATCTCATAAAGTGTAAAGCGCGTGAGGAAAAGACAACCACAATACAGTATTGCACAGTTTATTGCACTTCGATACCTCACATCACGCCACAATAGGGGATTTATTTCATTTATAACGCTTTTTGCAACTATAGGAATTACGCTAGGTGTTGCCAGTCTTATTATTACACTTTCGATACTTGATGGTTTTGAAAAAACAATCAAAGAGAACGTGGTAAGTTTTACTTCCCACATGCAACTTTTTGCCTTCCAGAATCAAATGTTGAAAGATCCAGATGATATTATCCACAGAGTGATGGCACAATTTCCGGATGTAATGGAAATGACTCCATACCTTCAACGTGAAGGAATGATTCGTTCTGAAAAAGGTATTGAAGGAGTTCTCATTAAAGGAGTCGACCCTCAAACAGATTTCTCAGCAGCTAAACAACGACTTATTGAAGGAGTGTACGATATTGACGAGAGAAAAGAGGGTATTCAACGTATCATCCTCGGGAAGCGTTTAGCAGAGAAGCTTGAAATTTCTATTGGGAGTCGGGTTCTGGTTTATGGACTAGGAGGGAGTTCACTTACCCTTTCACAGGCACGTATCATGCAGTTCGAAGTAGTTGGCTTCTATGAAACAGGTATGGCCGATTACGATGCAAGTTTCGTTTATATTCACTTACGGAATGCTCAACGTCTGTTTCAAGTGGGGCCGAGTGTGTCTGGTTACGATATTCTTGTGAATGATGTAAGTAAACTTGATTCCTTGTCAATGCAAATTCCAGAGTTTCTTGGTTACCCCTACTATGCAAAAAGTATGTACCAAATGTACAGAAATTTATTCATGTGGATTGAATTGCAAAAAAAGCCAATACCTATAATTCTTGGACTTATAATTATTGTAGCAACTGTAAACGTTGTTGGAACGCTACTTATGATGGTCATGGAAAAATCAAGGCAGATTGGAGTCATGAAGACACTCGGGATGAACCGGAAAACACTTGTTCGGCTTTTTATCATCCAAGGTGTACACATAGGAGTAGTTGGGACTGTCCTAGGTAACATAGTGGCATTTGTTTTATGCTGGCTGGAATTACAATATAAGTTCTTTCCACTCCCTTCTGGTATTTACTTCATGACTCATGTTCCTATAGAACTATCAGTATGGAACTTTTTTCTTGTAAGTACAATTGCAATCGGTATGAGTTTTCTCGCATCGCTTATACCATCGCGGGTAGCAGCGCAACTTGATCCAATTAAACTTTTACGTTTTCTCTAATGGGTTTCGAAAAGTACATAGCAGTGCGGTATTTCCTTAAAAGAAGAGAAGTTCGATTCGTGAATTTTATTTCAACTATTTCAGTTATTGGTGTAACGATCGGTGTTGCAGCACTTATTCTTGTTCTATCAGTATACAATGGATTTTCTGAATTAGTGACAACACTTTTAATGGAATTCGACCCACACTTACGAATTGAAGCTATAAAACGAACAGGAACTAATTCTTATACTCCAATACTTCAGAGATTATATAAAATGGATAGTACACTCTCGTGTGCTCCATATGTTAGTGGAAAAGCATTACTCGTTGCAAAAAATGTTAACAAAGTGGTAACCATAACCGGAATGGATACTCAAATGATGCCATCGGTTTCAGGAGTTCAAGGTAAAATCATCTTAGGAAACGGTGAACTACACGAACACGGGTTTGGAATTATTATCGGTTTTGTTTTGGCTGATCGCTTAGGAGTTGTTGTTGGTGATACATTAGCTGTACTAAGTCCAGTTGGAGCAGAAATAGCGGCACTTCAATTAGGATTACCACACATACGAAAATTCCACGTTATAGGAATCTACGAATCAAATAACAAAGATTACGATAGTTTTTTTGCTTTTACCGATCTTTCGAGTGCTCAAACATTGTTCTCAACAAAAGAATTAATAGATGGGTACGATATCAGGTTCAAGAATCCTTATCAAGCAGAAGATTTTAAAGACGAACTGTTTCAAGAGTTCGGCGATACTTTCCGCGTGATGACATGGTTCGACCTTCATCGAGAGTTATATACGGTAATGCAAATTGAACGCTGGGGAGCATACATAATTCTCTGTATGATTATTGTTGTTGCTTCGTTCAACCTTTTAGGTTCGTTAACAATGACTGTAATTCAAAAACAACGTGATATCGGAATACTTAAAGCAATGGGGGTATCAAATCAACGTATAGCGAAAATATTCCGATTGCAAGGATTGTTCGTCGGAATTGTAGGTACTTTTCTTGGCTATTGCATAGGGTATTTGCTTATATTTCTTCAGCAACGATACCACTTATTTCCACTTGATCCAACTGTATACATCATTCCAGCAATACCAGTTAAAGCGAAAATTTTTGATTTCATTGTAGTTGGTACTGCAGCTATTGGTTTTTGTTCAATAGCATCAATAATACCATCAAAACGAGCAGCATCAGTATTACCAGCGAGGGCACTACGATGGGAATAACTCGAAAGCCTGTCATCGTTTATGGCGAGAATATTTGGAAAGAATATATTACGGGGAAAAACATTACACTTCCTGTTCTGAAAGGGGTTAACATTGAAGTACGAAAAGGCGAATTTGTTGTTATTGTTGGCCCATCAGGAGCAGGTAAAAGTACATTACTTCACCTCCTCGGTGGTTTAGATAGGCAAACAAGTGGTACAATTCAAATTTTTAACAAAGAATTACTAAAATTGACAGATGACGAATTGGCGAAATTTAGGAATCAATCACTGGGCTTTATATTTCAATTTCATCATTTACTTCCCGAATTTACAGCACTCGAAAACGTTAGTATGCCTGCACTTATTGCTGGTCGTGCTTTTCAGGATGTTAAAGCACGTGCAGAATCGTTACTAAGTAAAGTTGGATTAGCACACCGACTCGATCATATGCCAAATGAGCTTTCTGGTGGTGAGCAGCAACGAGTTGCTGTTGCTCGTGCACTTATGAATAATCCTGCATTGGTGCTAGCTGACGAACCATCTGGAAACTTGGACGAAGAACATAGTAGAGAGCTTCATCAATTACTCTTAACCTTGTGCGAAGAGCTTGGTGTAACCTTTATTGTAGCAACCCACAATATGGATTTAGCTCGTCGGGCGCATAAAGTTCTTCGATTAGTAGATGGGAAATTATTTCTACTACGTCACCATTAACTTGACATTATGAGAAAATGCAGTATATTACTACCACGAATGAACGGTATGTGATTTACATACTGAAGTTCAATTCTAAGCCCGACGTATCCCCCGGCGTCGGGCTTTCCTATAAACATATGAGGTGATAGCGATGGCAAAAAGTGAACTAAAGAAACAATTATCCAGCAGGAAAAATATTTCTCTCCCGTTTACACAAGAGAATTTTTTAATCTTTGGTGTTGGTATTACTTTGATTGTACTTGGATATATAGCGCTTTCACAAAGTCCTTGGGACGGAACATTACCATTAGTTGTTGCACCGATTTTACTTGTACTAGGGTATTGTGTAATAATTCCATTTGGAATCATCTATAAAAAGAAAAAACAATCGTCCTCAGAATTAAATCCAATCGCTGACCAAAAAGAAAATCATTGATATTCGAAAAACCATTTTGTATATTGCAATTGAAAGAATAGTTGAGCGTGTAGCTCAGGGGTAGAGCATCTGCCTTTTAAGCAGAGGGTCGATGGTTCGATTCCATCCACGCTCACAATGCCCGGATGGTGGAATTGGCAGACACACCGTCTTGAGGGGGCGGCGCCCGAAAGGGCATGCGAGTTCAAGTCTCGCTCCGGGCACGTAAAGAAGGACGGAAAGGGCCGTCCTTTTCTTGTTTTAATGAAAATATGAATAGGTACTACTGCTTTACTGCTATATGGAAGCACGAGCACATATAATTGTTCGTGGTATTGTTCAAGGGGTTGGATTCCGATATTTCGCAGCAAGATGTGCAAGTCAATTGAATCTTACAGGTTTTGCAAGAAATTTATTTAATGGCGATGTAGAAATAGAAGTAGAAGGCCAAAGAAGTGCGGTAGAGGAATTCATTACGATGGTAAAGGTTGGTCCACGGCTTGCACATGTTAAAGATATCATAGTACAGTGGGAACCATATAGTGGTAAGTATAAAACATTTGAAATTCGTTAATGAAGACTACAGTAAAAAAAAGCGCACAAATGTTTTTACTCCCTAAAGTAGGTATAGGGTATGATATCCACGCATTTTCATCAACTAGAAAATTATATTTAGGTGGTGTTCGAATACGCTCTTCACGTGGTCTTTTAGGCCATTCGGATGCTGATGTACTGCTCCATGCAATTTGTGATGCTATACTTGGAGCCTTAGCTTTGGGTGATATCGGAAATCATTTTCCACCAACCGATAATAGGTATAAAAACATATCTAGCCTTGCATTACTAAAGCACGTTTATACATTAATTACAAACAAAAACTACCGTGTTGGGAATATCGATGCTACAGTAATTACTGAAGAACCAAAACTTGCACCCTACATAGGTGCTATGCAAAGAAGGATTGCTCGTGTACTGCGAATAGAACCTTTCAACGTTTCTATAAAGGCGACAACAAATGAGCAATTAGGAGCACTGGGACGAAAAGAAGGATGTGCTGCAATTGCAATTGCATTATTGTATATGATTGAACACAAATAATTGAGGTATTCAATTGTGGAGACTATTGTAGAGTATATAAAAGTACTCGACCCTCTGTGGATATACATAGCTATAACTTCGTTAGCATACATTGAAAATATTGTACCTCCCTTTCCAAGTGATATACTCGTTGTTGCTGCAGGCTCACTTATTGTAGTAGGAAAAATTCATTTCTTACTTGCACTTCTTTTAGTATCAGTGGGAAGCACCCTTGGCTTCATGACGATGTACGAAATTGGAAAATGGATTGATGTAAAAATTGTTGAACAAGGCAAAGTGAAATTCATTTCAATTGACAGTATTCGTGCTGTTGAAAAATGGTTTCACAGATATGGATATGGTGTTGTTGTCGTAAACCGCTTTTTAGCTGGGTCAAGAGCTGTTGTCTCATTTTTTGCTGGTATGTCGCGATTACCGTATCTTCCAACGATTATTTTATCATTTATGAGTTCAATGGTATGGAATATTCTTCTCCTCTATGCCGGTTACAAACTCGGTTCTCATTGGCAAGAAATTGTTTCCTACCTTGAAACGTATGGGCAGATTGTTACCATAGTTTTAGTCACGTTGTTTCTTCTCTATATCATGTCTAAATTCATTAAAAAATTGAAACGTAGTTCCCTATGAATTTTCAAGAGATAATTCATTTGCTCCAGGAATATGATACAAAAGCATTTTATTTTGTGAATCACGCACTACAGAACCCGATATTTGATATTCTTATGCCAATTATTACAGATTTTAATCAATATCGCATTGTTATCGTTGGTGCAATAACACTGTTAGTATGGATGTTGATACGAGGTAAACCTAATGTTCGGCTTGCTGCAATTCTCTTAATAATTGCAGTTCTAATCAGTGATCAACTAAATAGTTTTGTCATTAAACAAATTTTTATGCGACCACGTCCATGCCATGTACTTCCTGATGTACACCTCCTTGTGGGGTGTGGAAAAGGATATTCATTTCCATCATCGCATGCTGTAAATAATTTTACTGCAGCGATAGTTCTTGCATACTGTATTCCTCGCTATCGTTGGTGGTTTTGGTCTATTGCAACTATCGTTTTATTTTCTCGTGTCTATGTTGGAGTTCACTATCCACTCGATGTTATTGCTGGAGGATTATTAGGACTTATCATAGGTGGCTCTGTGTTACTTTTATACCTTCTTTTTGAGCGCACACTCATTTCATATAAGTTATCGAGACACCGCCGAACCTCATGAATGGGGCATTTCGCAGAACATACAGTCCATATGTGATTGCAGGAATTGCTGGACTTATTCTTGGCTTCTCATTTCCACCATCACCCTTTTATACACTTGCTTATATAGCATTCTTTCCACTCTTCTGGATATACGATAAAACTGAGAAACTAGATCAGTCTTTATTGTACACTTACATATTTCTCTTAGTATTTCACATTACTACGCTGTACTGGGTTGGTGGATTCGTGGTTGGTAAGGATCGCTGGATGATGATTGCAGGAGGAGTACTCCTAATAGTTCATCCATTATTGTACCTTCCATTTGTTTGGCTTGCATTGGTAGTTCGGAAAAAAGTAGGACGCGGCATTGGGTATGTTGCGTTCATTGTGTTCTGGATAACATTTGAATATCTCCATTCTTTAACAGAGTATGCATTTCCATGGATAATAATTGGAAATAGCCAAGCTTACGACAGTTCACGAATTCAGATTGTTGAATTCACCTCTGTCTATGGCCTTTCGTTTATTATTCTGATGTTTAATTGCCTTCTCTATGAATTGACACAGAAGATTATTACAAAAGAAGGTGCATATCACAACAAAAAAATAATTGCTCTAAGTACAACTCTTTTACTTATATTTCTCTTACCATATATATATGGCATTTCTGTGAAAGAAAATTACAATTATCATCTACCACAACCGATTAAGATTGCCATCGTGCAGGCAAACATTGACCCATGGCAAAAATGGGATGCTGATTCAACAAAGTACATACCACCAGAAAAACAAGTGGAAATCCATCTACAATACTCTGTTGAATGTGCTCGATCGGGGATCGATTTGCTCCTATGGCCTGAAACAGCAATACCAATTCATATTTTCCTTCCACGATATTCTAAACTGCTACAACGAATTCAAAACACAATTGATTCGCTTGGAGTCTCGCTTTTCACAGGGTTGCCAACTTATTCTGTTTATAGCTATGAAAATGCACCTGTTACAGCTGATCGACTCGGTACAAGTGATGTATTTATTGAATCATACAATTCCACTGTATTGTTTGACACGAATGGAATACCACAAACCGTCTACAGGAAAAATATCCTAGTTCCGTTTGCGGAACGCATACCATATGCGGAAGTATTCAAATTTCTCATTGAGCCATTAAAGTGGAATGTAGGTATATCGAGTTGGGGAAAGGGTACCGATACCACCATTTTTGAAATACAACCATTTCTGTATCAACGTTCAGTAAAGTTTGCTAGTATGATTTGTTACGAATCTGTATTTCCACAATATGTTCGGGCATTTGTCAAACGTGGTGCTGAATTTCTTATAGTCGTTACAAACGATAGTTGGTGGGGCAATACTTCCGGTGCTTACCAACATGCTGCATATACTGCGTTGAGAGCAGTTGAAACAAGGCGTTGGATTGTACAAGCTGCAAATGGGGGAATATCACTTGTTATAGATCCAACCGGCACTGTGCAGCGCAAAACAGAATTGTTTCAAGCACTATCTTTTACTACGTCGATATATCCAATGAATGTTGAAACATTCTATGTACATCATGGCGATCTCTTTGCCAAAGGAATAGTTGCAACAGCAATATGTCTTCTTCTTTATCTTATTACGAAAGTATTTTGGAAAAAGTAGAATTATGAAGTATATCGATTTACGGAGTGATACAGTTACAAAGCCATCTCCTGAGATGCGTGCTGCTATGGCTGAAGCTGAAGTTGGTGATGACGTATATGGAGAAGATCCTACCGTAAATATGCTTCAGGAAACGGTTGCTTCTTTGTTGGGAAAAGAAGATGCACTTTTTACCCCTTCTGGTCTTATGGCAAACCAGATCGCAATAAAAGCTCAAACAAATCCGGGTGACGAAGTTATAGTCGAGGCACAGTCTCATATATACAATTACGAGACAGCAGCTGCTGCTGTTTTATCGAATGTTCTCCTTCGTCCAATTGAAGGACGTTATGGTATAGTTACCTCACAACAAGTAAAGTCGGCACTTCGACTCCCTGTATACTATAATCCAAAGACAACGCTGATATGCTTAGAGAATACACATAACAAAGCAGGTGGCACGGTCTTTCCACTCGATGTTTTAAAAGATATTTACTCCATAGCACAAAAACATGATATTCGTGTTCACATGGATGGTGCACGGCTTTGGAATGCTTCAGTTGCTACAGGGATTTCTGTTAAAGAGTACGCTCGTTATGCAGATACAATCACAGTTTGCTTTTCGAAAGGTTTAGGTGCTCCAATAGGATCTGCTCTTGTTGGAACAAAAGAGATCATTGAAAAAGCTCGCATCTATCGGAAAATGTTTGGTGGTGGAATGAGGCAAGTGGGCATCATTGCAGCTGGTGCACTTTATGCCTTGAAATACCATCGTGATGAGCTTGCCCATGACCATGAGAAAATACGGTGGTTAGCTAATGCTTTACAAAACGTGAAAACAATCTCTATTGATCAAAACACTGTTCAAACAAATATACTTGTTATGGAAGTAACAAAAAACGGCATTACAGCAGAAGAAATAGCACAAAAATTAAAAAAAGAAGGTGTATTACTTTCTGTTATGAGTACTACGACTATTCGTGCTGTAGCTCATCGTGATGTAACGATGGATGATGTACAGCTCGCAGGGGAAATTATTAAGAAAATTTTGTTAGAATAAAAGGAGTACACTCAATGCAAAATGGAAATGGGAATTTTGTAAAATCTGAATATGATCAAATTCAAGATGAACAACTCCGTGACTTAATGACTACTCAGCAGGATATCTGGCGTGTATTTAGGATCATGGCTGAGTTTGTTGAAGGTTTTACAATGATGTCACGGCAAAGAAAGTTAGTTTCAATTTTTGGTTCTGCCCGTGTTGCTCCTGGATCAAAGTATTATGAATTAGCTCGCACTGTTGCCAAGGAACTTGTAAAACGAGGATTCAATGTTCTTACCGGTGGTGGACCAGGTGTTATGGAGGCAGCTAACAGGGGTGCACAAGAGCAGGGGGGAGAATCTGTCGGCGTAGCAATAGAATTACCTCGTGAAGAGCAACCAAATCCATATATTGATCGAGGCCGATTACAAATTTTCCGTCATTTTTTTGTACGTAAAGTGATGTTCGTAAAATATGCACATGGCTTTATTGTATTGCCAGGTGGATTCGGGACATTAGATGAATTCTTTGAAGCTCTTACACTCATTCAAACAAAAAAGACAGCTCAATTCCCGATAATTTTAATCGGTACAGAGTACTGGAATGGTTTACTGCAGTGGATTAAGGAAAAGGTATTAGCAGAAGGTATGATCTCAGAGCGTGATATGACACTTTTCCATATTACAGATGATCCAGCCGAAGCAGCGAAAATAATTGCAGAATTTTATGAAAAACGTTTTGTCTTTACCAATTTTTAAACTTTACGTTGTAAACTTGCTTCTTCAAGAAGGTTTGTGTATATTTAAAATGCACTTGTGTAAATAGCCCGGGTGAGTCGGGCTATTTTTTTTGGGAAATTAATATGGTTGAAACGTTAATTGAACAAGTTCGAACATGTATTGAGCCAATACTCAAGAACAGAAATATATTCTTAATTGATATCCATGTACGAATAGGGCACAAGAAAAAGACAGTGCAAATATTTGTCGATACAGACACTGGTATTACAGTCGAAGAGTGTGCACAACTAAGCAGAGAAATTTCACACGTACTAGATTCTGCAAACGTTATTGAAAGTACATACGATCTTGAAGTGTCGTCACCAGGTCTCGATCGATCGTTACAAAATATACGACAATATCCACGAAATATTGGTCGAACATTTCGTGTAAAGTATCGCTCTGGTGAGGAGCTTGTCTCATTTAATGGTGTGTTAGAAGCAGTTGAGGGGACCACGGTAGTTTACAAACTGAAGAATAATGAGCGCCTAGCTATCGAATTTGAAAACATTGTTGAATCGATTGTTCAACTGCCATGGTAATGGCAGAATGTTGTATGGAGGATCACTATGAATCATGAAATAGTTGAATCATTTGCGCAAGTAGCAAGAGAAAAAGGAATAGATAGAGACCTTCTAGCTGGTATTATTGAAGAAATATTCGGTATGATGGTCAAAAAACGATTCGGTCCGAATGCTCGTTACGATATAGTAGTCAATATGGATAAAGGTGACATTGAAATTTATCTTGAAAAAGATGTAGTTGATGTTGTTACAGATCCAACTACACAAATCAGTGTTCAAGAGGCGCGTGAAAAATCGGGTGATGAATTAAATCCAGGAGACGAGTATGTTGAAATAGTCCCCCTTACATCCTTTGGTCGTCGTTTGATAGTAACTGCACGACAGAGTTTCAACCAACGACTAAAAGAAATAGAACGAGAGACTATATTCTCTGAATACTCGAGTGCAATTGGTGAACTCGTTGTGGGAGAAATATACCAAATACGGAAAGGGAAAGGCGATATTCTAGTCATGCACAACAAAAATGAACTTATCCTTCCACGGAGTGAACAGATTTACAAAGAACGATACAAGAAAGGCGATACAATACGTGCTGTTGTAAAGGAAGTACGAAAACGAGCCGGGAATCCCGAAGTCATTATTTCGCGAACAGATCCGCAATTCCTCATGAGGTTATTCGAAATTGAGATACCAGAAATTTACGATGGAGTAATTGAGATCAAAAGAATTGCACGCGAGCCTGGCGAGCGTGCAAAAGTTGCTGTACTCTCACACGACGAACGGATTGACCCTGTTGGAGCATGCGTTGGTATGAAAGGAGTACGTATCCATGCTATCGTTCGTGAATTAAACAATGAGAACATCGATGTTATTTCGTATTCTGATGATCCTGTTGTATTTATACAACGCGCACTAGCACCAGCTAAGTTGAAAGATATCCAAGTTGATGAAGAACAAAAGAAAGCGGTAATCGTCGTATCATCAGATCAAGTATCGTTAGCAATTGGAAGAGGAGGACAAAACGTTCGGCTTGCTTCAAAATTGACTGGTTACGAGATTGAAGTACAACGTGAAGGAGTTGAGGAAGAAGAATATGATATGGACCTTTCTGAATTTCGTGAAGAACTTGGCGATGTCCTGTTCCATCGGTTCTTCGATGAAAATTTCCAAACTGTACGCGATGTACTCCAAACTCCAAAGGAAGAATTAGTTAACACGTTAGGCATTGAGCCAGAGAAAGTCGATGAAATTGTTGCAATGCTCAAAAAGGGCCTTGAAGAAGCAGAAGTAGAAAACGAAGAAGAAGTCAATGAATTACTTGCCGAGGTTAATGCATCACTTAAAAACCAAGAACAACAAAAGTCAGATACAACAAAAACGACAGAAGAAAACGAGAAACATTAATACACACTGTAACCAGATACTTTTATGGCAGATATCGGATCAAAAAAAGTAAAAATTTACAACGTTGCTAAAGAACTCAATATCTCGAGTGAAACGATCATCGAGTTTCTCCGAAAAAAAGGGTTCGAAGTGAAATCTCATATGTCCCCTGTGACTGATGAGATGTTATCACTTATTCACACACATTTCAAAAAAGATAAAGACCTTGCCGAGCGACACCAGCGTAAATTGCAAGAGCTAAAACTTTCAAAGAAAAAAGATATTTCGAAAGAAGTCCCACAATCGAAAAAAGAAATTACCAAAGAAGCTCCAAAAGAGGTAAAACTACCACAAACTGAAAAGAAAGAAGAAGTTCCTATAGAAATTGTACAACCGTTAAGTAGTGAACTAGCTAAAGAGCAATTCTCCATTCCTGATGAACATAATGTACACACTGAAGTACCAGAAACTTACCTAGAGAAATCAATAAACAATGAAAAAAGTGTTGCAGAACCCGTTTCAGTAGAACAAGTTGCAGCACCAACCGAATCTCAGCTCGTTGAGCAAACTGAAGAAATACACGTACATACTCTTCAAGAAGAATTGAAAGAAGAATTGTCGAAAGAGATTGAACCAGTAGAGATTGACAAAAAAGATGAAGAAAAGAATGAAGAGAAAAAAGAAATTGCTTTAACACCACTCGAAATTGTAGCACGACAACAACGTGGTCTTACGATAAAAGGTAAGATCGATCTAGCAAGACCAACAGTACCAGCAGAGCAAATTAAACAAGAAGATGAAGAAAAAGAGAAGAAGAAAAAGAAGAAAAAGAAGAAAAAAATCATTCAAGAGCAAAAACGTGTAAAAGAAGAACCGATTATAGACGAGGAAGAAGTTAAAAGTAAAAAACGAAAGAAGCTTCGACGAGTTGAAGTTGATGAGGTCGAAGTTGAACGTGCGATACGCGAAACTCTTGCGGAAATAGAAGAAGGTGATGTTGTTATTACACGTGCCGCTATCCGTAAGAAAAAGAAGGAAAAGCGAGAAGAAGAACAACAACGATTACTCGAAAAGATTGAACGTGAGAAAACTAATCTCCGTGTCACAGAGTTTCTCACCGTTGGTGAACTTGCGAATATGATGAATGTACCAGTGGCACAGGTTATCCAGAAGATTATGAATCTCGGTATGATGGTGTCAATTAACCAACGGATTGATAAAGATACTATTACACTTGTTGCGGATGAATTTGGTTACCAGGTCGAATTTCAAGATGTTTTTGCTGAAGATCTATTAATCGATCGTGAAGATCTTCCCGAAGAACTGCAACCACGTCCACCAGTTGTTACAATTATGGGACATGTTGATCATGGTAAAACATCGCTTCTCGATTACATTCGTAACACGAATGTAGTAGCAGGAGAGGCTGGTGGTATCACACAACATATTGGTGCATACGAGGTAACATTACCTGGAGGAAAGCAAATTACATTTCTCGATACTCCAGGGCACGAAGCATTCACAGCTATGCGTGCTCGTGGTGCACAAATAACCGATATTGTTGTACTAGTAGTTGCTGCTGATGATAGTGTAATGCCACAAACAGTAGAAGCTATTAGCCACGCTCAAGCAGCTAGTGTACCTATTGTTGTTGCAATCAACAAAATCGATAAACCCGAAGCTAATCCAGAGAAAATTAAACAACAACTTGCAGAGAAAGGATTGCTTGTTGAAGATTACGGTGGGAAAGCACAAGTCGTTGAGATTTCAGCAAAGACAGGGAAAAATGTTGATCTCTTGTTGGAAAAAATACTCCTCGAAGCAGAAATGTTGGAGTTAAGAGCTAATCCTAACCGCCCAGCACGAGGTACCGTTATAGAAGCTGAACTGGATCGAGGTAAAGGTATTACTGCAACTATATTGGTCCGAAAAGGTACACTACGGGTAGGTGATCCTTTCATTTGTGGTATATGGAGTGGTCGTGTCCGTGCAATGTTTGATGAACGAGAACAAAAAGTACTTGAAGCAGGACCCTCAAAGCCAGTCCAGGTGATTGGATTTGATGGCATACCTCAAGCTGGTGATGAGCTTATAGTCCTCGCAGATGAACGTGAAGCTCGAGAAATAAGTATGAAACGGCAACAGCTCAAACGTGAACAAGATTTTCGTCAGGCACGGCGTCTCACACTTGATGAGATATCGAAACAAATTAAAGAAGGAGAAGTTCGTGATCTTCCCATCATTGTAAAAGCTGATGTTGATGGTTCTGCTGAAGCTATAGCAGATTCGCTTATGAAACTTTCTACAAAAGAAGTAGCCGTGCGTGTTATTCACAAAGGAGTTGGTGGAATTTCTGAATCCGACGTACTTCTAGCGTTAGCATCGAATGCAATTATTATAGGTTTTCACGTTCGGCCACATCTTAAAGCACGACAACTTGCACAAGCAGAGAACGTTGATATTCGACTCTATAACATAATTTATGATGCGATAAACGATGTTAAAAGTGCGTTAGAAGGGATGTTAAAACCGAAAATCACTGAAGAGATTCTTGCGACAGTGGAAGTTCGTGAAATATTTAGAATATCGAAAGTCGGTACGGTAGCTGGTTGTTACGTCAAAGATGGAAAAATTGCGCGGAATAATAAAGTACGTTTAATACGCGATGGAATAGAAATTTACAACGGCACGCTTGCTTCATTGAAACGCTTTAAGGACGATGTACGAGAAGTAGAGCAAGGATTTGAGTGCGGCATTATGCTTGACAATTATAACGATATCAAAGTTGGTGATATTATTGAAGCATACAAACTTGTTGAAGTAAAACGAACATTAGAGTGAGATGTATATGTCAGTTCGTGCTGAAAAAGTAGCTTCCTTTATAAAAGAAGAAGTCGGTATGTTTTTTGAACGAAATTTTTTGATGGAAGAATATGGCCTCATGACGGTAACAGAAGTTCGAATGAGTTCTGATTTACGGAATGCAAAAATATACGTTAGCGTGTATGGCGATGAAGCTCAAAAAAAGAAATCAATGCTCATGCTCGAAGAGCAAAAACCCGCTATCCGTTTTGCTTTAGGGAAAGTACTGCATTTACGCTTTGTACCAGCGTTGACGTTTGTCCTCGATGAGAGTATTGAACGAGCACAACGACTTGAACTCTTGTTTAAGAAAATCAACTCTGAACGAACTGAGGCTCCTCATACTACGGATGAAAACTCTGAGTGACAATAATAAACCAGGATTTATCCTCTTAATCGATAAACCTATCGATTGGTCATCGTTCGATGTTATACGGAAAATTCGGTCAATATACAAAGAAAAAAAGATTGGTCATGCTGGGACATTAGATCCCAAAGCAACTGGTTTACTTGTTATATGCGTCGGCACAAAGACTAAAGAAATACACCAATACATGAATCTTGACAAAGAGTATATTGGTACAATGGAACTTGGTAAACGAACACCAAGTTATGATACAGAAACAGCGGTCATTGAATACTCAGATTACAGGTCTGTTACACCACAGCTACTCATAGAAACATTACAACGTTTTAAAGGGCAACTCAAGCAAATACCTCCAATGTACAGCGCAATCAAAATAAAAGGGAAACCTCTCTATAAATATGCACGTCGTGGAAAAGAAATACCTCGAAAAGAACGTACTATAACGATTCATGAATTCGAAATAACAGGGATTCAAATGCCATTCGTTCATTTCCGTGTGCTCTGCTCAAAAGGAACGTACATACGATCGTTGATCAACGATTTTGGAAACGCGGTAGGGTGTGGTGCAATTCTTTATTCCCTCCGTCGTACGAGAATAGGAACGTTCACTGTAGACAATGCATTTACTATCGATGAACTTACAACAAAGGTATCAAACCAAGGAGTGGTCTCATGAACGTATTCTATTCGTTTGAGGATATACCATATAACAAATCGACGGTTCTATCAATAGGTACATTCGATGGTGTTCATCGGGCACACCAGGCGATACTTCAATCGCTCTTAAGCTATGCACAGGATCATGTGTTACGACATCTTGTTATAACATTTGAACCACATCCACAATTCGTTGTCAACCAAGTATCTCCAATGCAAGTGTTGACAACTCTCAATGAAAAACTTTTGCTTTTTGAAAAGGTAGGTGTTGAAACTGTACTTGTCGTACAATTCAATAAGGAATTTTCACAAATTAAATATCACGATTTTTACAGTGAGTATATCGTCAAACGAATTGGTGTTGCAGCCGTTATCGAAGGATATAATCACAGGTTTGGAAAAGATCGGCAAGGTTCAGTTTCTGAACTTTGTACTATTGGAAAAGAATTTGGATTTGAAGTCATGACAGTTGACCCAATACGCTTCAATGGACAACCTATCAGTAGTACGAGAATTCGGAAGGCGCTCATTGAGAGCGATATTTGGGCTGCTAACGAAATGCTTGGATATCCATACTTCCTAACTGGTACTGTTGTTGAAGGCGACAAGCGTGGTAGAATGTTAGGGTATCCCACTGCGAATATTCGTGTACCATCTGCTAAGTTAATACCTCATACTGGAATTTATGTATCCAGAGTTACTCTCGAGAAACAACACAGTTACGGTTTAACAAGCATTGGTTATCGGCCAACATTCTCAACGAATGGTACACTTCATATCGAAACATATATTTATGATTTTTCAGAAACAATTTATGGAAAAGAACTCAAAATCGAATTATTACACCGTTTACGTGATGAACAAAAATTTGATTCTATAGAACAACTTATTGAGCAAATGAATAAGGATAAAGAAATTGGTTATTCAATAATTCAACAATTCCGTGATAAATAATTTATTCACAAAGGAGTAACTATGGCACTTACAAAAGAACAGAAACAGGAAATCATTCGAAAATACGGTAAAAATCCAAACGATTGTGGATCAACAGAAGTGCAAATCGCAATATTGACAGCACATATTAATTCATTATCAGAACATCTTGAGCAAAATAAAAAAGACCATCATTCACGATTGGGTCTTTTAAAACTTGTAGGAAAACGTCGCCGATTACTCAACTATCTTATGGAAAAAGATATTAACCGGTATCGAAAAATACTTGAGGAACTCGACATTCGTAAATAAAACTCATTCTAATTTGTAAGGAAGTGATAACTATGACAGTAGTGAAAGAAGTTCTTCTTGGCGGAAAGACTTTTACCTTCGAAACAGGTCGTTTTGCTAAACAAGCTGACGGGGCAGTCATGGTGCGTTATGCTGATACGATGGTGCTAGCAACCGTTGTGAGTGCTGAGAAACCTGTGGAAGGACAAGATTTTTTCCCCCTGCAAGTAGAATATCGTGAGAAAATGGGGGCTGCAGGGAAAATACCCGGCGGTTTTTTTAAGCGCGAGGGGAAGCCTACAGAGAAAGAAATTCTCTCTTCTCGTCTCATTGATCGACCAATACGACCAATGTTTCCCAAAGAGTATAAAAATGAAACCCAAATACTTGTTACTGTTTATTCTTCAGACAAGGAACATGATGCTGATGTTCTTGGAGCTTGTGCAGCTTCAGCGGCACTCATGATTTCTGATATACCATTCGATGGCCCAATTGCCGAAGTCCGTGTTGGACGTATTGATGGTAAATTCATTGTCAACCCAACCTTTTCTGAACTTGAAAAAAGTGACATGGATATTACAGTAGCTGGCACAATTGACTCAATTGTTATGGTTGAGGGTGAGGCAAAAGAGATCTCCGAAAATGATATGCTTCAGGCACTACGATTCGGTCACGACGCAATTAAAGTACTTTGTGAAGCACAACTTGAATTTGCGGCAAATATTACGAAACCAAAACGCACGATCCAACAACCAGTACTTCCTGATGGGCTTATTGATGCAGTCAAAAATTTAGCAGAATCCCAATTAAGAGACATGGCTCGTACTGTCATGACAAAAGAACAGCGTTCAAAAACAACATCTGCGCTGTGCGAACAGGTCCAACAAGCATTGGCAGAAAAGTACCCTGACCAAGCGATTCGCATTCAAGAAATATTTCATGACCTTGAACGTGAGGCAATGCGGTCAACAATCCTCAATGAAGGAAAACGGCTCGACGGAAGAGGTTATTCGGATATTCGTCCAATTACATGCGAAATTGGTTTACTTCCAAGAACACATGGGTCAGCACTTTTTACTCGTGGTGAAACACAAAGCTTAACCACCGTAACACTTGGAACTAAAATGGATGAGCAAGTCCTCGATGGGTTATTACCTGAAACAACAAAACGGTTCATGCTCCATTACAACTTCCCACCGTTCAGTGTTGGTGAGATTGGTAAAATTGGATCGCCCGGTCGTCGTGAAATTGGACATGGAAACCTTGCAGAACGTGCACTCAAAGCATTAATCCCAGATGAATCAGAATTCCCCTACACAATTCGTGTAGTATCAGACATTTTGGAGTCGAATGGCTCATCATCAATGGCAACAGTCTGTGCAGGGACATTAGCACTTTTTGATGCTGGCGTTCCAATGAAGCGACCAGTGGCTGGCATAGCAATGGGCTTAGTGAAAGAAGGTGATCACGTTGTAATCCTCAGTGATATTCTTGGTAATGAAGATCATTTAGGTGATATGGATTTTAAAGTTGCTGGTACGAAAGTAGGTATAACAGCATTTCAAATGGATATAAAAATCAAAGGCATTTCCTTTGAGATACTTGAGCACGCATTAGCTCAAGCGAGAGAAGGGCGCTTTAGAATTCTCGACATTATGGCACAGACTATTGATAAGCCGCGTCCAGAAATTTCACCGTATGCACCACGCCTTCAGACAGTGAAAATACCTGTTGATATGATTGGTGCACTCATTGGTCCAGGAGGAAAAACAATTCGGCAAATTGTAAAAGACAGTGGTGCTGAAATTAACATTGAAGACGATGGTACTGTGACAATTGCTGCAGTTGAAAAAGAATCATCTGATAAAGCATTGAGTTATATTCAACGAATGACAGAAAGTCCAGAAGTTGGTAAAACATATAAAGCTACAGTGAAAAAAGTTACTGATTTCGGGGCATTTGTTGAAATACTACCAGGGAAAGAAGGATTGGTACACATTTCACAACTTGATGTAAACAGAATTGACAAAGTTGAAGATTTCCTTAAAGTCGGTGATATCATTGAAGTGAAACTTATGCATATAGATGAGGATGGGAAATTAAGTCTAAGTCGGAAGGCATTACTCCCCGGAGGTGAAAATGCTGCTGAAGAAATTCGGCGATCCCAAGAAAAACGAAGAGCAACAGGTCCGGTACAAAAGCAACAACAAGGTCAACATAAAAAAGTCCAACAGCATAAAACACAACACTCAACAAAACGCCATTAATTAATCAATGAATATTATTGTACCACTTTCGAAGGGCTTAAAAGGAACATTTCAGGTTCCTGGGGATAAATCAATTTCACATCGTGCACTCTTGCTTAGTGCGATCGCTCAAGGCACAAGTGAAATTATTAATTGTTCAAGAGCTGCTGATCCTCTTAGTACAAAGAACTGCCTTGAAAAGCTTGGCATTGAAACATACGGTACAATGAATCAGTTGAAAGTAATTGGAAAAGGGTTAAGAGGTTTTCATCAGCCAGAAACACTATTAGATGCCGGCAATTCAGGGACAACAATTCGATTACTATCTGGTATTCTTGTTGGACAATCCTTTGCGTCAACAATTGCAGGTGATGAATCACTCAATAGACGC
Source organism: Bacteroidota bacterium (assembly GCA_026416125.1). Lineage (GTDB taxonomy): Bacteria > Bacteroidota > Ignavibacteria > UBA10030 > UBA10030 > JAOAFT01. Next base: position 58,306 of record JAOAFT010000001.1, on the reverse strand, counting down.
CCTATGAAACGAATTATTGAACCATTGCGCCAAATGGGCGCTGATATTATGGGGACCGAAAATGATACGGCACCACTTACTATACAACCCGTTAAAGAGCTACATGCAATTGAATACGTAATGCCTGTAGCGAGCGCTCAGGTTAAATCAGCTATACTCCTCGCAGGACTTTACGCTGAAGGAACAACAGTGGTACTAGAACGTGTATTAACACGCGATCATACTGAACGCATGCTTGGTCTCACAACTAGAAAGGAGTCTTCGTATTGGATCGTATCGGTGGAAGGGGGGAAACCTGTGGAACCTCAACAGTACATTGTTCCTGGCGATATCTCAGCAGCTGCGTTTCTTATGGTCGCTGCTTCAATTGTAGAACACTCTGAGATACTCATCGAAAATGTTGGTTTAAATCCAACTCGAACTGCCGTTATCGATATACTTCAATCAATTGGTGCAAATATCAGTATTGAAGATAAACGAATGCAAAACGGGGAAGAAGTAGGAAATATTCGTATTCATTCAGCCGAGCTCCGCGGGAATCTCACAATTTCAGGCGAACTCGTTGCAAAAGTGATCGACGAAATCCCAATACTTACAATTGCTGGTCTTTTTACAGGTGGTGTGTGCTCTATCCGTGATGCTTCTGAACTTCGAAAGAAAGAATCCGATCGAATACGAGCTATTGTTTCGAACTTACGTGCTCTTGGTGCCGAAGTTGAAGAGTACGATGATGGATATGCTTTTGAATCGCCACGGGAAATAAAACCTGCTACCATAGAAAGTTACCATGATCACAGAATTGCGATGGCTTTTGGTATACTTGGATTGCGAATTCCAGGAATTACAATTCTCAATGCCGAATGTGTCAATATCTCATTTCCTCACTTTTGGGACTATATTCTCACAAATCAACATTAGATACAAAGTACTTGGTGTTTTTGGCATTCTATTTCCATTTCATCATTAACCCATCGAACAAACTCCAAACCGTATTTGTTGAGGAAGTAGACTACATTTAATATACGTTCCTGAAGGGTTGATGAAGGAAATATTGATGTAATAGCTCGATTAATCTGGCGGAGTGCGATTTCGTGCTGACGTGCTTGTGCTGATTGAGTTTTTTCCTTCAAAACAGTTAGTTGTGCAAGAATTCGTTGAAGAGTTGTATTGAGTACTGGCACAAGGGTGGGGTCAATTTTTTCTAATCCATCTCTCAATGAACTAAGTGATTCTTCTATCGTTCCTGCCGTATTTTCAAAGAGAGGTTCAATCTTAAAATCTGAAAGTTGTTCAATGACCTTTTTCTGGAGAAACTCTTTCTCTTGAAATGCATCGATGATTGTAAGATTGTACTTTTTTAGGATTGCACTTGGCCTTTCTTCTAGTATTGTAATACTTGCGCGAGGGTAGAGAAGTGGCATTACAATATTGTTATCCTCATATACGAGTTTGAATTGAGCAAAGTAAGCTATTTCAGAAGGACCTGCAACGTACGCAACTGTTGGTAGTAAAAAATCTTGACAGAGTGGACGTAATACAACATTTGGACTAAACAGCTCTGGTGAACGATCGACCATTGTTATAAGCTCATTACTTGTGAAGTGCTGGCGTGTACCCTTTAAGAAAAAAAGGCCATTGTCTTTCGGTTCTATTGCATATCGTCCATTGTTATGTTTTAAGAAAAGATTAACAGCACGTGGTTTCACCTGGGCATGGTATTGAGCCTCTAATTCATCGCTCTGGCTAATTACAAGTTGGCTTGTATGGGACACCTTGGTTAATTCTTTCAAAAATATTGGTTTTAAAAGTTGTTTTATCCCTGGATCAGTGGGATCAAGAAAAACTAATCCAGAATCACTCAGTAATACATTGAATATGTGTACAAACGCACGCGTAAAATTCATACCGGGTGAATAAGCACTTCGAATTATATCGAAGACTTTTTTAGAAAATTCAGTTTTGATGAGAGCCTCTTCTACGCTCGTTAAAAAAGTTTGAATTTGACTATCGAACGTAATGTCGCCTACTGGGGTCAAATTTCGTTGGGAAGATTTATTTTCGTATTGAAACGTTTGAAGTTCATTCGTTTTCGTAAGAATTGATAGTGTAGATACTTCATCGTAATCATGGTCTTCTGATTCCAACCAGAAGACAGGTACAAAATTGTAGTTTGAAAATTTCTGTGAAAGTATCTGCGAAAGCTTTACTGTTGTAAGTGTTTTGTAGAGTGTGTAAAGAGGACCAGTACAAACTCCAACTTGCTGACCTGTTACAATAGCAAAGGTATTATCATTGAGTAACCGATCAATGTTGTCAAGAGTTTGCACACTACAATGAAAGTTTCTGTTTTGATTTAATAATATCTGAACAAGCTTTGTCCGTTCGATCGATCGCTTACTTATGGAAGCAAAATGGTTCTTCCAAACAGATACGTCGCGATAATCACCATTAAAGAATCTTGCAACGAGTGAATAATCAGAAACATAGTGACAAAATAATTTTGAGAGTCCAACTTCTTCGTATGGCAAATCGTTAAATGCTATAAAGTATTTCATACTCTTTGAGGTTAATAATGATTAAGCGTCAAAAGAACACGTTTAAGAAACGGAACAAATGTATCCTTCGCTCGTTCTGCAGCTTCAGTTACTTCTTGATGTGAAAGTTTAGCGTGCGACAATCCAGTGCCAAGGTTTGATATAAGCGATAGTGCGCACACTTTCATTTTGAGCTGAAGTGCTGTAAGAATTTCAGGAACTGTACTCATACCTACAGCGTCTGCACCAAGTATTTTTAACATTTTGATCTCTGCAGCTGTTTCATATGATGGACCTTGTACCCAACAATAAGTCCCTTCTCGAAGTGGTAATTTTTGCTCACGAGCACATGAAATAAGATGTTTGTATAATTTTTGATCAGGATATCGTAGAGTAACAGTTCTATCAACTTGTTGATGGTCTTGTACTGTTGGGATACTGAGAAATGAAAAGTTTATAAAACTATGAATTGCCATAATGTCACCCTGCTTAAATGTTGAATTAATGCCACCTGCTGCGTTCGTAAGAATAAGGAGTCGTACGCCCAAGCTTGACGCAATTCGGATTGGGTATGTTACAAGTTCCAATGAACCACATTCGTAGAAATGTACCCGACCTTGAAACACAAGGAGATGCGGTGATACAGAGTCTCCTGATTGAATAGTTCCAAATATCAAACGACCAGCATGTCCCGCAACTGACGATTGTGGATAACCTGGTATGTCAGTTGTGCTTAGTATACAGCTTGGAGTAATCAACGATGCAAAATTGCCTAAACCCGAGCCAAGTACAACAGCAACCTTAGGCTGAAGTGACGTTATTGAACGAATATGTTGAATAGCGTTAGAGAGATCGGATTCCATCCATTTATCCTAAAAGAATTCCTGCAAGTGTCGCTGTCATAAGGTTTGCTAATGTCCCACCAAGAACAGCTTTTAATCCAAGTGCTGAAATATCCTTCTTTCGTTCAGGTGCTAGGGGACTTATACCGCCGATTTGAATAGCAACAGAAGCAAAATTTGCAAAACCACAAAGGGCATAGGTTGCCATAACTATTCCTTTTTCGGTAAGCACACCAGTTTGGACAAGCTTCGACATATCAAGGTAAGCGACAAATTCATTCAGTGCTATCTTTGTTCCAATTAAACTTCCGAAGTAAAAAGCATCACTGCATGGAACACCAATTCCAATTGCGATGAATTGAAGGATAAAGCCTAACAGTAGTTGAAGCGAGAGAGGACTATTATACTTCTGTGTTAACCATTCGTTGATTCCGACAATATCACCAATTCCAATGAGTATATGGTTCAAAAAAGCAATTAGTGCTATAAAAGCGATTAACATAGCAGCGACGTTAAGCGCTAATTGGAGTCCTTCGCTTGCTCCTGTTGCCGCAGCCTCAATAATGTTTGAGGCATTTTTTTCAACTTTTATTTTTATAGTACCACGTGTGACCGGTTCTTCAGTTTCTGGAAAAAGAATTTTTGAAATTGCAAGAGAAGCAGGTGCTGCCATTGTGCTAGCAGCTAGGAGTTGAACTGCAAACTTAATTTGTGCCTCTGAAAGATCAATGTTATTAGCAACGGCATAAGCTTGACCTAGCATTTGTATGTAACTTGCCATTACACCACCCGCGATTGTTGCCATACCACCCACCATAATCGTTAACAATTCAGAATTTGTCATCTTTCCAATGTATGGTCGAATTAGAAGCGGAGCTTCTGTCTGTCCAACAAAAATATTCGCAGAATTTGAGAGAGATTCGGCTCCACTTGTACCAAGAAGCTTTGCCATGATCCAGGCCATTCCTTTTACTACAAGTTGAAGAATACCAAGATAGTAGAGAATCGATGTTACAGAAGATATAAAAATAATAGTTGGGAGTACTTGAAAGGCAAAAAATACACCGAGACTATCAGGTGTATTGTTGATAGCCAAACGCCCAAAAACAAAAGTTGAACCTTCCGCAGTAAAATGCAAAAGGGAAACGAATACACTACCTAACCAATTGAGAATGTCCTTTGGTAGTCCTAAAGGATAAAATACTTTACGAAGCGTTTCACCATGAATGATGAAAATTGCAAATAAAAACTGGATCCCCACTGCTGTTAGCACCATTTTCCATTGGATTCTTCGTTTGTTGTTTGAAAAAAGAAATGCTATGAGGAGTAAAAGTACGATACCTACTATTCCTCGGCTAAGCGATTCAAAATTCATGATTCTAACTCATCCACATTGGGTTGATGACATTTCCTACACCGTGCTTCGTAGATATCTTTTGCACCTACGATTACGATGTCTTTTGCTTTTGTTTTTCGTTGAGTACGATCAGCTGGATTACCACACACAACACATATGGCGAGTGTTTTGGTTATGTATTCAGCTATTGCTAAAAGATAGGGGATAGGACCAAATGGCTTGCCACGATAATCTTGATCTAAACCTGCTACAATAACTCGCTTCCCATTGTTAGCCAATAGTTCGCACACATTTATTATATCATCGTTAAAAAATTGAGCTTCATCAATACCAACTACTTGCGCATCGTGTGAATGTTCCACAATTTCGTGGGGGTCAGCAACTAGTATAGAATTCAAGAACTGATCGGTGTGAGAAACAATATGATTTGCACTATATCTCGTATCAAGAATTGGTTTAAACACAGCAATCTTTTGCCTTGCAATTTCAGCACGTCGAAGACGTCGGATTAATTCCTCAGTCTTTCCGCTAAACATGCAACCGCAAATCACTTCGATCCAACCAATATCTGAGGGAACATGGTGTAGAGAAAGAGTATCCATTTTACTTTAAATGATTTTTTGTAAATGCTTCTGGTAAAAGAATATTCAGAAGATTTACCTCATAATTTCCTTTGTTATTAACCATTATACATGGAATATTCCCAGCAAGCTCTAAAATTACTTGACGACATGCTCCACAGGGTCTTGTATACTCGTCACTATCAGATGCTACTGCAATTGCTTCAAACGAAAGCTCTCCATCTGAAATTGCTTTATATAAAACAACGCGTTCTGCACATATAGTGAGACTAAAAGAGCTATTTTCAATATTACATGCTGTGTATATTTTACCAGATTTACATAAAAGTGCAGCACCTACGTGGAAATTTGAATAAGGAACATACGCACGTTTTCGAGCAGCAAGTGCCCGTTTTGCTAGTTTATTAAAAGTATTCTTCATAACGCATGATTGTTAAGAATATATCGAACAATGTCATGAGGTGCAAAACAATTTATGACTTTTGAAACCATATTGGACTTGTTAAACAAAAGTGAGATTTGTCATCTTGCTTTCCTTGAACTGTATAAACTTCAAGTCTCACATAATTAAATTCATGGAATTTAGCAGTAACAATGTGCGAAAAATTCATTGATTGAAGATTTTTTTTCAGAAAAACAGTTACTTCCTTAGTTTGTCCAACAATACCGCCATATAAAATGATTTTATCGAGTGCGCCAAACTCTTCAGTCGAAAGTGCTGTTATTACCAGATCAGTAAGTGGTGTGCTAATGGTTTGACCAAGGAGTGTATCGTGATGCTTATAACTTGTTTGTATATTTGCTACTGGACCATCCGAAGCAATCGTTTTACCTTCTTTAGCAGATCTAATCAAATCGTGTACTGAATTTGTTGGAGAAAAGATCCCTGTTCGAAATTTCCCAAAAATGTGACCATTATTTTCGTGCATAAGTAAAAATGGTACTAGAATTTGCCTATAGCGATTAAAATTCCCATGGGCATCATTCCCAGCAAAAAGTGGTAATCTTTTTCCTTCAAGTAATAATTGAATCCATTTGCTATAACTTAATGTGTCATATTTTTTTAAGGCACCATTAATAAATTGAATTCCATCAAATATATTATCTGAAAAGTCGCTATTGTTCCACGTGTCTCGGTTGAGAAAAATTGACTGAAGAAATGATACTTTTTCAAATGGATGTGCTGGTATGTAGAGTATGTCTTTTGCATTAACAACTTTAAGAATTTCTTCGATTGAAAATTCTGATTGTGTTTTAAACCATCGTTCAGCACTATCACCACTTCCAGGAATAAATTCTTTGTTGTTAATAATAAGAAAATGTACATTCTTATTTCGTTGATTTCGGCAACTGACCTCTTCACCAGCAAGAATAGTCGTGTATCTACCCTGTATTCGTTCCACTTCGCGTAATAATAGCTGCCATTTAGGTTGTTCAGGATTATTGGAAAGATAGTTATCTAGATCGTCATCGAGGTCATATGAATGATCGGTAACAGCAAAGTAGGTTAGTCCCAATGACCGTGCTAAGATTGCTGTTGGTTCAAGTGGTGCTCCAAATTCGACTTGATCTTCAGTGTAATATGAATGTGAATGAATTTCACCTAAATATAAGTTTTTATAGGTAGGTAGGGTAGTTTTTGAAATGTAAATTCTTAATGGCTTATGACTGGTGGTGCGGTAGTTATCATTTCGATATATACGTGTTTGGCCATTAACATCGATAGTTACTACGGTATCGCACTCAATAGCTCCGCTTGTACCTTCAGGTAATTTCAACCAAAAAATTCTCCACCACCACTTTGTACTAATAAACTCAGAACCAGCAAATACGTTGTGATCGGTCCATAGTCTATTACTTTGCAGAGAGCGAATTGAAATTGTAACGGACTTAAGTGTGATAGGGTAAGCGTGCGCATCTTTTATTAGCAATAAAATTGGGAGGGGCTCACCGTAAGTAATCCGGTGTGGAGCATCGGCAATAATTTCGGGCTCGCGTTTTTTTAAAAGACTTATAAAGTATTTAAACGAATAATGTATTTCTGCATACAAAAATAATAACGGAGAAAGTGAAAGGATTTGCTGAAGTATGGCTAGAATTTTCGATCCTTCCATTGTACTTTTCCGCCAAAGAATACAAGTAGTGGTAACGTCAGTACGTAAATAAAGAAATAGATTTCAAAGTAGTAAAACCACCGCAACTCGTTTTGTTTACCGAGCTTTTTCAAAAACTTATAAAGAAAGATATAGTCCATGGTTACTTTAACTAACGATACAGTTGCAGCGCTTAAAAATTCGGTAAGTAGGAAAAGGGTAACAATCGATACATGCATGAAGTAACCAATTGTAAAGATCGCAAAACCAGAAGCTTTCATATCGAGTGCACCCTTTCCCCAACGATGTTTTTGACGAACCAACGATCGGAGTGTATCGCACGCTTGTGTCGTTACAAGTACATTCGGGTCGATAGGGTAAATGTAGTCCCATTGTTTTGTATTGATTATGGCTTGAACAAGCGTATAATCTTCTGTTACACTGAATTTAAGTTTTCGGTACCCACCAATCGCGTTGTAGGCATGTTTGCGAAATGCAAGATTATTACCGATGCTTCCATGCTGACTCCCAAGCGCTGCAGTTGAAGCAGCCATTGCTAACGTAAATGCCCAATCAAGTGTCTGCAAACCTGAAAACCAATTTGTACTTTGGGGTAAAGTTATTCCGCCGGAAAGACCTATTGATGACTCAAATCGTCGAGCTGTATGTTCTACCCAAGTAGGTGGTACTATACAGTCGGCATCAGTAATAAGAATAACCTCACCTCGTGCCTTCTCAATGCCATGAGCTAGTGCATTAGCTTTTCCAAGGGCATATAAGCTTTCTTGAACATTAATGTATGAGAAATTTGGATGTTTGGTAGAAAATTCTTTGCATATTTCCTCCGTATTATCGGTCGAGTTATCGTTTGCGACAATCACCTCGAATAGATCCGGTGGATATGTCTGATTAAGCACAGTACGAAGGCACAAGGGCAATGTCTTTTCTTCATTGCGTGCAGCAATTACAATTGAAACGAATGGTCGAGCTCCTCCATCGTTGTCTCGAGGTCGTTGTAGGCCAATAATGAAAATACCTACTAAAGCAATGTAGCAGATAGTAAAAATAAAAACGAATAATTCAATACTCATAAAGGCAAAAATTGTAGAGAATTTTGGTTAGCATAGTCGATAATCGTACGGACTAGTGGTAACGCAACTTGTTGAGATAAATTATCATGACATAAGATTATATCGCCCTTCTTAATTTTATGCAATTTAATTTTAGTTAATGTTTTTGGTGTTCGTTTATAGTCTTTGGGATCAAAGGACCAGAGTACTGTTTCCATTCCTAGAGATCGAACCATTTGAAGGAGCGATATCGTTATATGCCCATACGGAGGACGAAAGTACTTTGGCTTGTAACCAACGATATTTTCAATGAGTCGATTTGTTGACTCGATTTCTTCGGTTACCAACGACTTTTGCTTGAACAAGAAAGAGGTATGCATGTATGAGTGATTCCCTATTGTATGTTGATGCTTTGCTATACGTTCAAGTAAAGCTGGGTAACGCCGTACATTAACTCCCAGGACAAAAAACGTTGCACGAATATCAAATTGCTTAAGCAGTTCAAGAATTGCTTCAGTAGTAAATTGCGATGGCCCATCATCAAATGTTAAGTAAAGTGAGGTTGATGGAATAGTACAAAGGAGAGTAGGGAATATCTTTCGAAAAAGTTTAACAGGTGCTCTCACACGTTTTTATTCTACCTTTCCAGCGAATTGAAATACATTGAGCTATACATGCAACAATCACAATATACGGAACATGGAAAATCTCTGCAAGAAAGAACATTGGAATGGGTAAATGCTGTTTCCAAAGATCAGCACCTAATCGAAGAGTAAAGTAATCTAAGATAATTTTACCTCCATAAGCGAGTCCAACAGGTAAAAGAACCATGGTATCCCATAAAAATCCAACAAGAAGGTTAATAAAGAGTGAAGCAAAAAAGAAATAAAGGAGAGTTAACTCAATGAAAACAGTCCTATCATTATAGTGCCCCTTTTTTGAAGCCCAACGAATACGTTGGAATAAAAACGAACGGAGTGTGTTCATTTGCTTTGTTGTTACAAGTGCATCTGGTTCCCACATAAAGTCAATTGTGCCTAAGTTTTTTTCTAGGAAGCGACTCATTAACAATTCATCATCATTATCGACACTACTGGTTCCAAATCCTCCTACTAGAAGAAATGTAGATTTTTTATAGGCTAAATTGGCTCCATTGCAAATAATAGGACGACCAACGCCAATTAAGCCAGCAGCAACAGTTACAAGTCCTAACAGTTCAATTCTATCAAAATCCGTAAGTGGTGAACCTCGTGTGGGTGAGTTGTCATAAACAACCGGACCTGCTACTAGCACAGTTCCTTCTCTAAAATGCGATGCAATTCGTAATAACCATTGTGGAGTTACAGTACAATCAGCATCGGTTGTTGCAATAATTTCACCTCTTGCTTTACTAATACCTAAGGTAATCGCACTGGTTTTTCCACTATTGTTATTATGGAGTAGCTTTAGATTTGAATACCCACGTTGTAAATCCTGCACACGTTGTACAGTGTGATCTGTTGAGTGATCATCTACAACGATAACCTCAAATCGGTTGATAGGGTATTCTTGGGTAAGTACCGAGTGAAGACATTGCCCAATTGTAGTTTCTTCGTTCCTGGCTGCAATAATAACACTTATAAAAGGGTATCCTTGAAGCCTGGGAGAATGTTGTGTAAGTCGACATAACCCGATATGTACACGAGTTAAGAAGAAAAAGTAAAACAGTGTAGTTAAAGCTAATAGTGTTAAGAGAATGGCTTCAATCATTTCGAAAAAGGGTTGAAATATTCGTATGGTTTGTTAAGAATAAAACAAGGACTCCACAACATGCAGGAGAAAATACATTCGCAGTGAATAATAAAAGCGAAGCATTGATAGATGCGCTCATTGGTACAGTCCACAATGAAAAGATGTAAACCGTTGTTAACTCACGAATTCCTAAATCGCCAATGCTGATCGGTACGAAAGATTTTATAAATAGCATTGCTGAGCAACCTAGAACGCTTACGTAGAAAGGGATACTAACGAATGCATTCAAAAAGCAATGCATTTGTATGCCAATTACAAGGATTAAAAAGATAATCAAACAAAATGATATTACCTGTTGCCGTTTTTTTAATTTAAAAAGTGTTGCCGACATTGAACCTACATACCGAATGTTTTGAAAACGATGTACAAGAAATGAAAATTGATTGCCCAAAAGGAAGTAAAGTGATAGTATACTCAACAGTGAAAGACTACCTATTAAAATCCAATGATCATTAAAAAAAAGAAATGCAAGCGTAGGAATAGCAAAGAGAGCCATAGCGAGCATTGTTTGTAACCTATCAAGAACAGTGAGTCCAACAATCTGTGATTTCCGCGCTTTGGGGAGATGCAGCATTCTTCCAAGATAATCTCCTATTTCACCAGGTGTAAAACTTCCTAGAGCTATACCAACAAGAAGTGAATTTGTTGCAGTTTTCCAGTCAATGCTTATACCAAGTGAAGAAACAAGGATTTTCCAACGATAAATACGTAAGCCAACATTTAGAGGTACAAGTAAGAATCCTACTACAATAAACTCGTATCGTGCAGTAAAAAATAGTTCTATGAGGTGATTGAGATCAACAAGAGTTTGTACCCAATAAAGTAAAAAGAGGGTAATAACTATTTTTATGATAAAAATAAATAATGGACGAATATATTGGTGTGTTGACATTGATCGGTTTACTATTGTTTCCATGAAAATTTAAAAACGAGACCAAGTGGTCCGATAATTGCGTTGTAGAATATATACAATATTTCCATAGGGATAAACCATTTGAGAAATTTTCGTTCCTCCAGTATTGAAGCACCTTTGTGCAAAAGTAAATGATCAGCAAGAAGCTTTGTACAATACCCACCTAGACACCAATAGATAAATGACTGATTAAAAAAACCTATAAGAAACATAAAAAAAATAAATGTATTTGCTCCGTGATATAATACAAAAAAGATTTTCATACGGAGTGAAAAGAACCGTGCCGCTGAAAAGTGTCGTTTTCGTTGTTCAATAAATTGTTTCAGTGTTGATGGTGGATACGTCGTAACATGAGATTGTGGCTTAGTGACATATCGAATGTGCCACTTTGTTTTACGGCGAACTGTTTGAAGGAATAAATCATCGTCGCCGCTTATTGACATCTTTGTGGCTTCGTACCCACCAACTTCTTCAAATACACGCTTTCGGTATGCTAAATTTCTGCCAGTACACAACCATGCTAATCGCAATCCAATTGCTCCTGCTGACCACACTGCAGCTCTAAACTCTTCGTATGCCACAAAGTATGACAAAACTGTAGCGCTCTCTCCAATCATGTAGGGGGAGTAACCTGCAACTAATCCTACTGATGGTTCGAATGCGGAAACAAGTTCATAGAGCCAATTTTGTTGTGGTATACAGTCTGCATCTGTGAAACAAAGTATTTCACCGCGTGCTGCTTGGATAGCCAGAGTGAGAGCATTTTTTTTAGGAGGTAAGTTCGTTGAGTAATCAGTAATAGTTATAACCCGTAAATTGGGGTACTCATGTTGTGCCTTTTCTAGAATGACAGCCGTGCTATCTGTTGATCGATCGTTAGCAATAATTATTTCGTAGTGTGGGTACGACTGGGAAGATAGTGCACTGAGTAAACGTGGTAAATGTTTTTCTTCATTCCGCGCAGCGATAATTATAGAAACAAACGGTACTTCAGTTTGTGGTTGGAAGCTGATCTGAGAAAGTCCACGGTAAAGTGCAATATGCACAACAAGATAGATAACTGCAGATAGCACAAGAATAATTATAATTACCATACAATGCCAAGATTACAAAAAGTCTTCTGTTTTTCAAACGAAAACAATACAACAAATTATTTCTTGCTTCTCATAAAATTGATCATAACATTTATGAGTGTAACTTTTCTATCTTGATTACTATGAAACCTTTTGTTATTGGAATCGCTGGAGGAACTGGTTCTGGAAAAACATCGGTAGCCCACCGCATTGTTGAACAACTTGATCCACAAAAAGTTGTACTTATACAACATGATTCATACTACAAAGATTTAAGTTACTATCAAGGCACTCCGCCCGAAAAAATTAATTTCGATCATCCTGATTCGCTCGATACAGAACTCCTTGTTCGAGATATACAATCACTTTGTGCAGGGAAAGCGATTGAGCAACCAATTTATAATTTTGCAACACATCGACGTATGAAAGAAACACGTCGAGTTGAGCCAAAAGATATAATTATCATCGATGGAATTCTCATTTTTGTTGATAAAGCATTGCGCAAGTTCATGGATCTTAAAATTTTCGTTGATACAGATGCCGACGAGCGTTTAATTCGGAGAATTCAACGAGATATTACTGAACGAGGTCGATCTGTTCAAAGTATCATGGAGCAGTACCTCACAACAGTAAAACCAATGCATATTGAATTTGTTGAACCCAGTAAACATTGGGCAGATATCATCATACCACGAGGAGCTGAAAATACAGTAGCGATTGATATGATTGTTACGAAAATAGTATCGATGATTGCAAAACGACAACAAGAAAAACTGCTTTAATTTAAGTATTAACAAAGTCTTCTACACATTTTGTTTTGAAAAAACTTGTCTGTGAATACGAACTAAGTATTCTGCCTCTCTAAATCGTGTGATTTCTTGATTCTCCATCAAATAAACAATATCTTAGTAGTTGATTTGGTAGCATTACCACATTTTACAGAAAGTGGTAGTGCTATTTTTTATATTGATTGTGAGGTTGGTATTGTGAAAAGAAACAAACGAACCACTTTATTTCGTGAACGTTTGCAAAGTAGTGTAAGGGAATCTACGTACCATAAAACTGTGTTATCGAATGGTGTTCGTGTAATTTCGGAACATCTCCCTCATGTTCGATCTGTTTCGCTTGGTATGTGGATTACAGTCGGTTCTCGATGTGAGAATGAACATAACAATGGAATTACACATTTTATTGAGCATGTGACGTTTAAAGGAACAAGAAAACGATCAGCAACCGAAATTGCTCAAAGTCTTGAACAGGTTGGAGGGTATCTGAACGCGTACACAAGTAAAGAACATACTTGTTTTTATGCTCGTGTTCTTGACGAATACACAACGCTCGCCTTTGATGTCCTTGCTGATTTAATTATGAATGCAACGATGAAAACTAGTCATATTCAAAAAGAAAAACAGGTCGTACTAGAAGAAATTAAACAGTCCGAAGATGAGCCGGATGATTTTGTGCACGAAGTATTTGAAAGAGAACTTTACAAAGACCATCCACTCCATTTCTCAATTCTCGGTTCAACAGAAACTGTTTCGTCTTTTACGCGGAAACACTTACTTGAATTCTATCGCACACAGTATAGAGCAAATAATCTCATCATTGTTGCTGCGGGAAATATACATCACGAAACACTCGTGAACTTGAGTGAAAAGTATTTTCATAAACTCCCTTTAACACCTTTACTCGGCGCTAAAGCGTATCAGCCTCAACCAACAAAGCGCAAATACCGAAATATACTCTATCGACCAATCCAACAAGCACACGTGTGTATGGGAACAATTGGTTTGCATGCGAAACATGAAAAACGGTACATATTACAAGTATTGAATACACTTCTCGGTGAAGGAATGAGTTCACGATTATTTCAAACTATTCGTGAACGCTACGGATTAGCGTATTCAATTTACAGTTTCAATAGTCCAATGTCGGACACAGGAGCTGTAGGAGCGTATATTGCAACTGATGCAAATAATGTTGATCGATGTATTGATCTTGTGTGGAAAGAATTTGAGAAAGTAAAAGGTGGGAGGGTAGCGAGTGATGAACTTGAACGTACAAAAGCTCAGCTAAAAGGAAGCTTAGTGCTGAGCTTAGAGAGCATTCCGAATAGGATGATACGACTAGCAAGTAACGAACTATACTTTGGTGATATTATACCATTGGATACGATTCTTCAAGCAATTGAACGTGTTACCATTGATGAAATTGTACAACTTACACATGAACTCTATAACCCCGAGTACTTTGTGACAATTATAGTAACACCGGAGAAGAGTACGAAAACAATTGTGTGACTGGAGCAAGCAATGGCACTATCACAATTAACAATATCAAATCGCGGTCGAGAAGTTCAAGGATCACCAATACGTAAGCTTGCGGCTATAGCAGAAAAGCGCAAAAGAGAAGGTATACGAGTATACCACCTTAACATTGGACAACCAGACTTACCCTCACCCGAAGTAGTCCAACAATTTTTTAAAACTTTTTCTCGCCGCACCATAGAATATGCACCTTCAAATGGATTGCCAGAGACTATTAGTGCATGGAGAAAGTACTTTGAAAACTACGATATATATTTCGACGATGAGGAAATTATTGTAACAACTGGTGGTTCTGAGGCTATTGCGTTTGCCATCAGTGCTATTTGTGATCCTGGAGATGAAGTAATCGTATTTGAACCTTTTTATACCAACTACAATGGATTTGCATCTCTTGCAGGTGTTAAACTTGTTCCGGTTGAGCTTAACATTTCCAATAGTTTTAGTCTACCACCAAAAGAAGTAATAGAGAAGTACATAACGATTCGAACAAAAGCCATTCTTTTCTGTGACCCGTCAAATCCAACAGGGAGGATCTTTACCGAGGATGAAATACGGAACATAACTGATATAGCGCGTACGTATAATTTGTTTTTAATTGCAGATGAAGTATACAGAGAATTTGCTTATGATCGAAAGCCGATAAGTATTGCCCGAATACCTGAACTCAGTGACAGGGTTATAATTGTGGATAGTTGTTCAAAACGATTCAATATGTGTGGTGCACGGATTGGAGCACTTGCATCGAAAAACAAGGATATCATTGACGCTGTATTAAAATTCAGTATGGCTCGCTTGTCTGTTGCTACTATTGATCAACTATCTGTTATACCGTTATTAGAAAATTCAGCGCTCTATACGCAGCCTATAGTGGAAGAATTCCATAAGAGACGCGATATTGTATACGAAGCTCTAAGTACGATTCCAGAAATTACATACTACAAGCCTGAAGGAGCTTTCTATATTATCATTGGGTTGCCTGTGAAAGACTCAGAACATTTTGCGAAATGGCTCATCGAAGAATTTCATGAAAACAAAGAAACAGTACTCCTCGCACCTGCTCAAGGTTTTTACGCTACCCCAGGGAAAGGAATAAATGAAGTACGTCTTGCATTCATGTTGAATGTAGTTGATCTAAAACGTTCTATCGAACTCATAGGACGTGCCATACAACAATACAAAACGCTGTTCGCTGAGTAATCATTATCACACATAAGGGGGAAATAACAATGTATGCACACCTTAGGAGTGCTGCTACGTATGGAGTAGATGCCCATCTCATTGATGTTGAAACACACCTTGATTTCAGTGTGCCAAAATTTTTTATTGTTGGTTTACCAGATAACGCAGTTAAAGAAAGCATCCATCGGGTTACTGCTGCTATAAAAAATTCAGGGTATAAGTTTCCAAGCAGACGAATCACTGTAAATCTTGCTCCGGCAGATATAAAGAAAGAAGGATCAGCATACGATTTGCCCATTGCTCTTGGTATTCTTGCAGCGTCGGAACAAATGAAAAGTACAATTCTTGAACATTTCATTATACTCGGTGAATTAGCACTTGATGGTGCTCTTCGACCAATTCACGGTGCTCTTGTAATTGCACTGGAGAGTAAACAAAAAGGAGTACGTGGAGTCCTTGTTCCTGAAGAAAATGCACAAGAAGCTGCCATGGTAAATGGCATCGAAGTTTACCCAATACGTTCATTACGGGAAGCAGTTGATTTTCTTAATGGTGAACATTCGTTATTGCGACCATTTACAGTCGATATGAAAAAGGTCTTTGAAGTAGAACAATCCTATTCTCTAGATTTTGCAGATGTACGAGGGCAGGAGAGTGTTAAACGTGCTCTAGAAATAGCAGCTGCTGGAAGTCACAATGTCCTCCTCATTGGCCCGCCAGGTTCAGGGAAAACGATGCTTGCTAAGCGATTACCTACAATTCTACCACCAATGACATTTGATGAAGCACTGGAAACGACCAAAATACACTCTGTAGCTGG
Source organism: Bacteroidota bacterium (assembly GCA_026416125.1). Classification (GTDB taxonomy): domain Bacteria; phylum Bacteroidota; class Ignavibacteria; order UBA10030; family UBA10030; genus JAOAFT01. Next base: position 41,726 of record JAOAFT010000001.1, on the reverse strand, counting down.
ACTTTTACCTCCGAATACAGCACTAGTGGCAACCCGTCCTTTTCGTTCACCACACCACACAATATCCGATACAGCACTCGTAGGCGGAGGCACAATTCCTCGTCCAGGTGAAATATCCCTTGCACATCACGGTGTTCTTTTTCTCGATGAATTACCAGAATTTGCTCGTAACGTTCTGGAAGTCCTCCGTCAACCTTTAGAAGACGGAAAAGTTACTATAAGTCGATCCAAAATGACGGTTGAGTATCCTGCAAACTTCATGCTTGTTTGTGCTATGAATCCATGTCCCTGTGGTAACTACGGGAATCCCAATCAAACATGTATGTGTTCACCAACTCAAATCCAAAAGTATATTGGGAAAATATCTGGCCCACTCCTGGATAGAATAGATATTCACGTTGAAGTTCCAACTGTGCAGTATTCTGAACTCTCCTCAAAGAGAGTTGGAGAACTATCCAGCACTATCCGGGAACGAGTAGTACGTGCTCGTAAAATGCAAGAATATCGATTTAAATCAAAACCAGGAATCTATAGCAATGCCGATATGCAATCAAAAGATATAAAGGAATTTTGCCAAATGTCCGCGGATTGTTCAACACTATTGAAAATGGCTATGGAAAAACTAGGTCTTTCAGCAAGAGCATATGATAGGATCTTGAAAGTAAGTCGTACAATCGCTGACTTAGAAGGTTCAGAGGCACTTTTACCGCACCACATCAGTGAAGCAATACAGTATCGAAGTTTAGATAGATCTTATTACGTAATGTAGTTTTATATGAATTTGTAAGTCCCTTGGAGCTTTCGTATATTTCCCACACTAAGGATGAATATCGGAAAGATACATATCGATACTCCAATTGCACTTGCACCCATGGAAAGCATCACTGATGTATCATTTCGTTTAATCTGCAAAGAACATGGTGCTGATCTTGTCTATACAGAGTTTATCAACTCGGAAGGAATTATTCGTAATTCGAATAAAACACTTTCTAAAATGACTTTTTCACCACAAGAACGGCCTATCGGAATTCAACTTTATGGTAGTAATCCAGAATCTATGCAGCGTGCCGCTCACTTAGCAACAGAAGTAGGGCCAGATTTCCTCGATATCAACTGTGGTTGCTGGGTACGGAATGTTGTAAATAATGGTGCTGGTGCAGATCTTTTACGAGATCTTCCTCGCATGGAACGTATTATCAAATCGGTAGTATCAACAACTTCCTTACCAGTTACTGTAAAGACACGGCTCGGCTGGGATTTACAAAGTATCAATATCCTCGATATTGCAAAAATTGTGGAGCAAGCAGGAGCTGCAGCTCTTACTATACATTGCCGAACACGATCACAAGGGCACAAAGGTGATCCTGATTACTCTTGGATAAAACTTGTGAAAAACAGTGTTTCTATTCCCATCATTGCAAATGGTTCACTACACTCACCACAAAAAATCAAGTTATTATTAGAAACAACGCATTGTGATGGTGTCATGATAGGCCGTGCAGCAATTGGAGCACCATGGATTTTTTCACAAACAAAGAATTTCCTTAGCTACGGTACCTTTAGTGAACCTTCAATTAAACATCGCTTATCAACTATACTTAGACATTTACAATTAGCTGTTGAGTATAAAGGTGAATATCGAGGTGTTATTGAATTCCGCAAGTTTTATGCCGGATACCTTAAGGGGCTACCTAATTCTTCAAAAATACGTCAAGTACTAATGACATTTGTTGAAATTGCACCTATCATTGAAACACTACACATTTATTTTGAGTCTATTGCTGCTGTTGAATCAATTGAGAATGCTCATGGACAAGTACGATGTCGCTGACACATTAGAACTAATCGGTACATTACTAGAACTAAAAGGTGAAAATCCATTTCGGGTGCGAGCTTACTTTACAGCTGCTCAAACTATTCGTAATACAACTGCAGACCTAATGTTTTACATTAACTCAAACTCACTTACAACGTTGAAAGGAGTTGGGAAAGATCTAGCAGAGAAAATTACAGATCTCGCTATTCATGGTGATACTAAAGTACTTTCTGAATTAAAATCGATGTTTCCACCAGGTGTTCTCGAGCTATTGAAAATTCCTGGTCTTGGCCCCAAACGTGTCAAAATTCTTTATGAACAGCTTGGTATAGCTAGTATTTCCGAATTGAAATACGCATGTGAACGACATCAATTGCAAAAATTACAAGGTTTTGGAACAAAAATAGAAGAAAACATATTACAAGGTATTGAACAAATAACAAAGTCAACTGGAAAATTTTTATATAGCATAGCAAAACATACAGCAGATATCCTTGTGGAATCAATTTCTCAACTAAAAGGTGTTATCTTATGTGAAGTAGCTGGAAGTGTCCGAAGAAAAAAAGAAGTTATTGGTGACATTGACATTCTCGTAAGTGTGGAAGAATATGACATACAAAAAACTTCTGCTGAAATAATTCAACTCACACAAATTGAACAAGTTACTGGATGTGGTGAAACCAAAATATCTACAATATTAAAAAATGGAATTCAATGCGATATTCGCTTAGTCCAACCTAAGAGTTACCCATTTGCGTTGCAATATTTTACAGGGAGCAAGGAACACAATGTTGCCCTCCGAACAAGGGCAAAAGCAGTAGGCTTGAGCTTGAATGAATATAATTTTTCATCTATATCAAAAGTTCAAGTGCCAAGATGTACAACGGAAGATGACATTTACAAATCGTTAGGTTTACATCCAATTCCACCCGAACTCCGTGAAAATATGGGAGAAATTGAAGAAGCAGAAACGGGCATACCAAAGCTCATTAGTGAACAAGATATTCGTGGTGCCTTTCATTGTCATACTACCTATAGTGATGGCTCGCTTACACCCGAAGAACTTTGTGAAGCAGCAAAAGCTAAACACTGGAAATTCATAGGAATAGCTGATCACACTAAATCTGCAGCGTATGCTAATGGGATGAGCATTGAAACAGCAAAACGCCAAATTGAACATGTTCGAAAATTATCAACTACATTAACAAATTTTACGATTTTCCTTGGTGTTGAATGTGACATTTTACCAGATGGGAGCCTTGATTTTCCAGATTCTCTTCTTCAGGAATATGATTATGTAGTTGTTTCGATCCATAGTAAGTTCAAAATGACAGAAACTGAAGCAACAGAGCGTATTATCAATGCATTACAAAATCGATATTCAACAATTCTTGGTCATCCAACAGGACGATTACTTTTAGAACGTGAGGGTTACCCAATAAATCTCAAGGTAGTTATAGACGTCGCCGCAAAACTTCAAAAAGTAATTGAAATTAACTCGCACCCCAAACGATTGGACCTCGATTGGAGGTGGATACGGTACGCAAAGCAACATGGAGTAAAACTTTGCATTAGCCCAGATGCGCACAATGCCGAAGGCCTCAATGATACCTACTATGGTGTTGGTATTGCAAGAAAAGGCTGGTTGGAACCTAGGGATATACTCAATACATGGTCAAATACTGCAATCAAAACACTCTTTGAAACAATTCGAAAGGATTAATAATGGAAATGCTCAACCCTGCTGATGAGTATCACATGTACACATCAATAATCCACACCATGCCAGAAACAATCCATAGTTTGGAGTACAGACAAAATCTTATTGAATTTTACTCCGAATTACGACAGTGGGGTGATAACTTTAAAACACACGTTAACGAAGAGCGTAAAGAATGCTTTCATAGAGCCGCGAAAATTCTCCAAGGCAGTCTTGCTGAATTTTTAACGCTACCATTGAGATCTGATGTTGAAGAACTCAAAAAAATAATAATCGAACAACTCCAAGAACTTTTCACAACTCCACTCAGTCACCATCTAAAATTTAATGTTAATGGCTATAAGTATTTATTTCCAACAACTCTGAATGCACAATTAAAAAAAATCTATACTCACTACTTTACTCAGTACAAGAAACAACTTTCACCAACGACAACAACCCATGGACTTTTTGAGACATGGTTTTACTTTTCACATGTAGAGTTTCTTTACCATCTTGAGCTATTTATTCGAAACAATCTAACCGAAAAATATAACCAATACTTTTCTTCTGTTGCTGTACCAATTGTTACTTCATACATTCTCGTCGATCGGTCAACTAAAAAACTTGTTTCTCATCGTTACAAAGGGAAGATAGTTGTGAAATCCACTCAGCACAATAGTACAGCAAGCTATGATCTTCTTACTAATACACTTTCCGAATTTTCATGGTATCATTTACAATCTCATCTTTTACCATCATATACAGGTGAAGAAGTTTTTGTATTTGAATTTTCAGATAGGGAAGAGCTACATCATTTTCGGGATATAGTTCGCAGTGATTTACAAAAAGGGTTAAAACGAAATAATCCAAATAAATTAACATTGTCTATTGGAGAATTTGAAAAACTTGAGGAAAGCGAAACATTATAATGACTGTATATAATGAAACACAAGAACAAAGAAAAGCTCGTGCTAAAATAATTAACGAAAAGCTCAAGCATGAATATCCGAATGCTAAAACAGCTTTGAAGTTTAAAACTCCTTATCAGTTGCTTATCGCGACAATACTTTCAGCACAGTGTACCGACAAACGTGTCAATATGGTAACTCCAACATTGTTTCATGTTTTTCCAACTGTTCAATCACTTGCATCTGCACGTCAACCAGATGTTGAAAAAATTATCCGTTCAACCGGTTTTTACAAGGTAAAAGCAAAGAATCTTATTTCTCTATCACGTGTCTTGGTAGAAAAGTATAATGGTAAAGTACCTAATACTCTAAAAGAACTCACATTGTTACCAGGAGTAGGACGTAAAACCGCAAACTGTGTTTTAGGAGGTGCTTTTGGCAAAGCAGAGGGCATAGTTGTTGATACACATGTGCGTAGAGTATCGTATAGGTTAGGTCTGACAACTCACACAAGTCCAATAAAAGTAGAATCTGATTTAATGGTTGTTCTTCCGAAAAAAGATTGGTATACTTTTAGTAATAGAATTATTGAACATGGAAGAACAGTGTGTAAAGCACGTAATCCAAACTGTGATAATTGTATACTTGAAGTGCTCTGTCCAAAGTCTGGTCTAAATAAAAAGTAAGAGAAAGGATTCATCCCATGATGTACAATGACGCGCTAATGCTCATGCATTCATATGTTCAAAATGATGCCCTCCGTAAACATATGTATGCAGTTGAGTGTGCAATGCGCGCATATGCTCGAAAATTTGGAGAGAACGAAGAATTATGGGCTATTGTAGGTCTCCTTCATGACTTCGATTATGAGAAATATCCCTATGCACCAGATCACCCACTGAAGGGAGCAGAGATCCTTCGTCAACTTGAGTATCCAGAGGAAATAATAAATGCCATTTTAGGTCATGCAACATATACAAATGTAACTCGTTCAACATTATTGGCTAAAACACTCTATGCATGCGATGAACTTTGTGGTTTCATTAACGCAGTGGCCATTGTACGACCGAATAAAATACTCGATTTAGAAGTATCGTCGGTAAAAAAGAAATTAAAAGATAAAGGATTTGCTCGAAACATAAACAGAGATGATGTTATGAACGGGGCGATGGAGCTTGGATTACCTTTTGATGATCACGTTCAATTTGTCATTACAGCGTTACGTCAAGAACGAGAAAGGATTGGTCTATAAGTGCTTCCCATAAAAGACATTAATCCTCGGCGAACATTTCCAATAGTAAACCTCTCTATAATAATTCTTAACTGTATTGTATTCTATTACGAGATTATTTTGGGACCAAAACTCGAACAATTTTTTTATATCTATGGATTAGTACCTCTTAATGTAACAACTTCACTTGCTAGAGGTACATTCATATTGCACGATATTATACCATTTTTTACTTCGATGTTTTTACATGGAGGTTGGATGCACATTATTGGTAACATGCTTTACTTATGGATTTTTGGAGATAATGTTGAAGATAAACTTGGCCACTTTGTGTATTTGATTTTTTACCTACTATGTGGAATTGGTGCAGCGATATTCCATATTCTTGTTGATCCATTTTCTGAACTCCCAACAATCGGAGCAAGTGGTGCTATTGCCGGTGTACTTGGAGCATATATGTTGATTTTTCCCCGGGCTCGCGTACTTACGCTTATTCCAATATTTATATTTATCCAAATTGCTGAAGTCCCAGCTTTTTTCTTGCTTTTTATGTGGTTTATTCTACAATTTTTCAATGGTGTTCTTTCACTCGGTTTCAATACTTCAGGCTTTGGTGGTGTTGCATGGTGGGCTCATATCGGTGGTTTTATAGTTGGTATGCTACTAGCAATGTTTTTAAAACTAAGGGGAAAAACAAAATATTATTCACATTACTGGTAAATTATTAAACCTTGATTTACAAAGAGAAAATATTATATTAAGATATAGCTGGGGGTGACTTGGTTTCGACGGGGATGAGGATGCATAGAACTGCATACCGTGGTTACCGAATCCACGTAAAAAAAACGGTAAGGCAATAAGTGCCAATTACAATTACGCAATGGCTGCCTAAAAAAAGGTAGCCCGTCTCATTTCGACATGCTCATCTGTTGGAATGAAGACGTCGCAATGATGAGCTAGTTGCTCAATGTTCTCAGGGTTGAGCAACGAAACACCTAACGAGGTGTTTAACTTGAGATAGTGTAAAGAATATCCTGTCCATCGGAATTTCTTTACACGAAAATTTATAGATGGACTGTGTATGGAGACGTTCTGTGGGTCTTCTCTTCGGACCGGGGTTCGAATCCCCGCACCTCCACAAATCACATCTTAGATATGTTATAATACATATTATGTTGAATAGTATCCCCCCTATTACTCAATAATTCGTTCTATGGCGTTGTAGTAAACGTCCTTTATTTTCTCAACATCAACCATTATAGTAGCATTAATGTTAAATTGTGGTCTATCTGTAACAATACCTATTTTGGTAAGTTGGACATTAAACTTATTAGCAAGATCATACATTTCTTGCAAAATAGTTGGTTTATTTTCTGTTGTGAGAATAATTCGTGATTGAGATTCGCTAAACAACATGAAATCTGGACGTATTTTACAATTGTATTCTACATGAAGACCCAATCCTTTTGTAGAAACAATCGACTCTGCTAATGCAACTGCGATACCACCGTCTGATATATCATGGGCTGATTTGAGTAAGTTATGTTTATTCATTTCGAGTAAGCACTGTTGAATACTACGTTCATAGTGTAAATCGATATTCGGTGCATCACCGACTGCCTTTTTAGTAATCATCATAAGATACTCGGAACCTCCGATTTCACCGAAATTACGACCTAATTCCCAAATTATATCACCAGGTTCTTTAAAGTTACTATCAATTACTTGATCGATATCATCTATTATTCCAAGCATTCCAATGACAGGGGTTGGGTAAATTGTTTCTTCATTACTCTCATTATAAAAACTTACATTTCCACCTGTAACAGGTGTTTCCAATATAGTACATGCTTCTGCTATACCCTGAACAGCTTCATAGAATTGCCAATATACTTCTGGATCATATGGATTTCCAAAGTTAAGGCAATTTGTTATTGCTACCGGTTGGGCACCAACACAAACAACGTTACGAGCTGACTCAGCAACAGCAATTTGTCCACCTCGTCGCGCATTAAGGTAAACATATCGTCCATTTCCATCTGTCTTCATTGCAAGTGCTTTTGTTGTACCCTTTATCCGAACAACAGCTGCATCACAGTTTTTGTAAAGTATTGTGTTTGTTCGAACTTGAGCATCATACTGCTCATAGATCCAACGTTTACTTGCTATTGATGGACGAGAAAGCAGTTTCAGAAATGTTTCATTATAATTGTCAACTGGTGGTAGACTAGTGATATCGAATGAATGTACTTGGTCTAAATATGTAGGGCGTCTTTGCTCACGAATATATACAGGTGCATCTCCCCCTAGTACTAAGCTTTTTGCAGGGACTTGTGCTACGGTGGTAGTCCCTACTTTTATAGTTACAAATTTTGAATTTACAACAGTGCCTATTGGTTCAGCTTCGATATCCCATTTCTTAAATATTCTGATAATTTCTTCTTCATATCCTTTCGACACAATGAAAAGCATACGTTCTTGAGATTCAGACAACATTATTTCGTACGGTGTCATGTTACTTTCACGAAGCGGTACTTTTAACAGGTCAATTTCCATTCCCATTCCACCCCGAGCACTCATTTCAGTAGTGCTACAAGTAATTCCTGCTGCCCCCATATCTTGAATGCCGACTACGTGACCAGTTCTTATTGCTTCTAAGGTCGCTTCAAGAAGTAACTTTTCAACGAAAGGATCACCAACTTGCACTGCCGGTCGTTTCGATTCTGATTTTTCGCTAATTTCTTCGGAGGCAAACGTAGCACCATGAATGCCATCCCTACCGGTTGATGAACCAACGATGAGTACAGTATTTCCTTCCCCTTTTGCAGATGCTTTTGCGATATAGGAGTGTTCAACAATTCCAACTGCCATTGCATTTACTAATGGATTTGTACGATAGCAATTATCAAAGTATACTTCACCAGCTACAGTTGGTACACCAAAACTATTGCCGTAGTCACCAATTCCTTTTACTACATTTTTAAAAAGGTACTTTACACGCGCATCATTAAGCTCTCCAAAACGAAGCGAATTCAAAACAGCAATCGGTCGTGCCCCCATTGAAAAAATATCTCGTAAAATGCCACCAACACCAGTTGCTGCACCTTGATACGGTTCAATAGCTGAAGGATGATTGTGGCTCTCAATTTTAAATGCGACTGCTAATCCATCTCCAATATCAATTAACCCAGCGTTTTCTTCTCCTGCGCTTACAAGTAATTTTTTTCCTGAGCGAGGAAGCATTTTCAGTACTGCAATAGAGTTTTTATAACTACAGTGTTCACTCCACATTACACTATAAATGCCGAGTTCCGTATAAGTTGGAGTTCTACCGAGAAATTTGAGCATTCGGTAATATTCTTCTTCTGTTAGCCCATGTTCTAAGGCTAGTTCTAGTGTAACATCTGGTTCTTCTCTCAGTACAGGTAAATAACGTTTCATTGTAACTATTCCGTGCTTGTTATACAATTGATACTTACTAGATGCTTACTTCAACTCTACTACAGTTATTCCTGTTCCACCCTCACTCCATTCTCCAAAGCGAAATGATTTGATATGTGGGCACCGGAGGAGGTATTCTGCAATGGCTTTCCGAAGTTTTCCTGTTCCCTTACCATGAATAATACTAATTTCATTAATACCCGCTGCATACGCTTTATCTAAAAATGATTCCAATTTAGGGAGCGCCTCTTCGCTCCGCAAACCTCGTACATCAATTTTTGTCGATACAGGTAAATCAAGATGAAAATGTGTTGACACGTTTGTTGAATTTTGTGTGTGATGAATCTTCTTCTCAATCTTTTGAATTTCACTCAATGGTATTTCGAACTTTGCTGACGCCGTAAGTACTGTTGCAATTTGTTCATCGATAGAAATAATTTCTCCAATCGCTGTACCATTCTTAAGTCGTACTTTATCGCCAACCGATAATTTCTCTGAAATTTCAGGTGGCATTTCTATTTGTTGACTGAGTTGAACGAGTTTTTCGGAAAGTGCGTTGATAGATTGTTTTGAGGCTTTGATGATTGATTTCTCAGCATTTGTTTCTCTGAGTTCTTTAATAATATGTTCTATTTGTGTGTATGCGCTTTGAACGATTTCTCGTGCCTCTGTAATTGCTTCTTTCCGTAAAGTTGCTATTTCACGTTTAAAATGAAGTAACTTCTGATCGTATGTTTTTATTAAATTATCCAACTTTGATTTCTCTTGTTCTGCATCATTCAATCTACGAGCAAGGGCTTGTGTTTTTTCTTCTAGGTCTATAATGAGTTTCTCGAGTTGAGCTCGCTCCTTACCAATGTGTTCTCTTGCTATTGAAATAATAGTCTGTGGAAGACCAATTCGATCTGCTAACTCAAATGCATAACTACTACCGGGTATTCCATGGCGATATCGGTATGTAGGACGTAATGAGGTATGATCGAACTCCATAGAACCATTAACAACACCAGGTGTATGAAAAGCAAATGCTTTCAGCATGCCATGATGAGTTGTAGCTATAGTTATACATCCACGCTTTGTTAACTCTGTTAGTACTCCAATGGCTATTGCTGCACCTTCTGAAGGATCTGTACCTGTTCCAATTTCATCGATTAATACAAGCGAATGTGGTGTTGCATGTTCTAGAATTTCTTTTAGAAAAAGTAAGTGTGAACTAAACGTACTTAAATCGTTATCAATGGATTGTTCATCGCCTATGTCAATAAAAATAGCGTCAAAAGGATATAGAACAGAATCGGCCGATGCAGAAATGTGCAAACCAGACTGAGCACAGAGTGTTAGTAGACCAACCAACTTTAATGCTACAGTTTTTCCTCCTGCGTTTGGTCCAGTAATGATTAACGTACGTTCAGTTTTTTCTAATTGAAGTGTAAGAGGAATGACATCTCTACGGTTTAAGTGTTGTAGGAGAATAGGATGACGAGCATCGATAATTTTAATGCTCGGAATATCAGTAAATGTTGGTTCACTCCCCTGAATTTCAATTGAATACTTCGCCCGAGCGATGAGTGAATCTAGTTCTGTAAGTGCAAGAAATGTGTTAAGTAATTCATTTTTAAGCCCTGCAATTTGATGTGTAAGTTCTTGAAGAATGCGATGAATCTCCCGCTGTTCTTGTAATTGGAGTTCACGTATTTCATTGTTAAGTTCAAGTGTTTCAGCTGGTTCAATGTATACGGTTGCTCCGCTTGCAGATGTGGAGTGAACAAAACCAGGTACACGATTTTTGTGTTCCACTTTAACTGGTATAACAAGCCGTCCATCTCGGGTTGTAATAATTTCCTCCTGAAGGAAATCCTTTTCCGATATCTTCCGCATAATCGCCTCAAGACTTTTTCGAAGCGATTCAAGGGAGGCTGCAAGGGCTCGGCGTATTTGTTGGAGTTCTTGGCTTGCTGTATCTTTAACAAATCCTTGTGGGTCGAGTGCATTTGCAATATTATATTCGATTACTTTATCAACAACGAGTGAGTGACAATAAGTTACCAATAATGGATAGGTCGCACGGCGTTTCAAAAGAAATGAGCGTAATTCCCGAGAAATACGAAGAACCGTTGAAATGTCCAATATTTCTGGGATAGTTAGTGTTTGGTTTTCAACTTCGACTTTTCGTAGGCTTAGGGTTATGTCTTTAAATGATTCAAGTGGGATTGATGGTTCAGAAATCACTAAATTCTTTGCTTCACTCACCTTCTTAACTTCTGCCTGGATTTCTGACATAGAATGGAGTGGACGTAATTGAAGCAACTTTTTCTTACCGCTTTCTGATACTGCATACCGCGTAATGTAGTGGAGAAGTTTTGAGAACTCTAACTTTTCAGCAACTGCTTCAAAAGAATTTCTCATAGACTTGGTGTACCAACATACATGCTATTTAGTGGGAGGATTTTTTTTTCGTTGTTGATCACTTTTCGGTGTTGCATCTTCATCTTCTGGTAAATGACTTTCAATTGTTTTGATAGCTTTTGTTGTTTCATCACTTACTATAGTGATAATGTCAAGGATTTGTGGAGCTACATTGACAATAGACTTATATAGCTTTGAATCACGGGTCAGAGTACGTCGTGGTGAACCATGTGTTGCCAGAACCATCAAAATTGTACTCATGATAATAACACCTTGAATAAATCCCAATACAGCCCCAACAATACGATCAGCAACACCACCAACTTTATACTTCCCTAATGCCAAACGATAGAGAAGCATTTGTAAAATTAGTACACCCCAAAATACTATGTTGAATGCTCGTGATGGTGCGTTCTCAGGGGAACTTATGCCGATCGCTAATAATGTTTTCCCAAGTTGGTGTTGTGTAATTTGTGCGATGTAAAGACCAAGAACGATGAATCCTAGCGAGAATATTTTTCGTACAAAGCCATCCCGAAATCCAAGAAGTATAGCAATAAGAATCGGAATTGCAATAATAATGTCTAAGGTCATTCCTTAGTTTCCAAGTTTTAACTTTACAATTTCTTGAACAATGTTACCGTCAATCTTCCCTTTTAATTCTTTCATTGCCAGTGACATTACTTTTCCAAAATCTCTTGACGTTGTTGCTCCAACCTGTTTAATAATTGACTCTATAATCGTTTCTGCTTCTTCACGGGTTATTTGTCTTGGTAGGTATGCACTAATTATTTCTAGTTCACGTCGCTCTTGTTCAGCTAAATCAGTACGTCCACCTTTTTCATACATTTCTATTGACTCTTTTCTCTTTTTTATTGCAGAGAGTAAAATTGTTATTTCATCATCTTGTGAGAGATCGTTTTTCCCACCACGTTTGGTAAATTCGATAATTTGTGCACGAATTGATCGTATTGTATTTAAAAGTACTTGGTCACCAGACTTCATCGCAGTTTTCAAATCTTCATTTATTTTCTCTGTTAACGCCATTATTGATACTCCTTTCCATAAAACCTTTTTATAAAAAAAGTGCAAACACGGACGGTTTGCACTTATTCACTTCACAAATAGATGCATAAGAGAATTGTGATGTATTGCCTTAATCGTTCTGTATAGTATTCACAATCACCTAGTACTAAATCTCGATGAGTGTCGTGTACTTCGTAGTGCCTTGTTTAACAAGATTCTCAAGTTTATTTATGAGCTCTGTACTACTATCTGTCATATTATCTTCGAGAGTTTCATACTCTTCTTCAGAATTACACACGAATTGTTCTACGAAGTTGTTATGTTTCCCACGCTGTTCATAGATTGAATAATTTTTTTGTTGTTCCACAATAAAATGGTGCTTAAGTGCCTGAGTTAAAGCAAGGTATTCTTGCCGTTTATCATCCTGAATTTCATACGATATTTGTAGTATAACTTTCGCCATAGAATTCTCATAACTTGTTAATAAATACTATACAACTATAATATACAATTCCTAAACCTAGGATAAAAGTAAAAAAATTTATAAAAAACGATCGAGTCGATGTTGTTTGGTAAGTAATATTAGTTCCAATTATAACAAGACAAAATGACCATAGTATAGACACTGAATCAAGTAGAGCAAATGTATAAAAAAGTGTTTCATTAATAGTTACAGGATGAGGTGATGCAGTGTAGTAAAAAAGCCCAAAGGAGAGGAGCTTAAGAGGTAAAAGAAAAATTGTAGCATAAGCGATCGGTGTACTTGCGTAAGCTAATAATGAAAATGCATTTCGAAAAGAACCAAGACAACGAAAAAGTTTCCCAAAACAAGAATGGAGTGCTGGTAAAAATAAAGCGAGTGCAATGCCACATACAAAACCTTGTAGAATTAAATTTAAAAGTAAATTCAACAAATTGTCGTGGTACTCTCCACTCTTATTAATAAAAAAGACAATTGAGGTAAAAAATACTCCGACGATTAAAAATAAACAGACTGAATAGTTTTTGTGTTCTGCAAGGGCGATAGTTTTAAATGCATACCGAGGATTTTCTAATAAAGTCCAAAGTATTCTGAATAAGTCTATATTAGCTACGCGCCCTTGCAAATACGATCGGCATTTTGTGCATCGTACAGCAAGTTCATCATTTGGGCTACCACATACAGAACACTGCATATGCGTTATCTTCTACTCAGTCGTATACTGAATGAGGGAAACTACCTCGTACGGTTCCAGCTTGGTGCGACCTTTGAGAAAACTAAGTTCAATTAAGAAACAAATGCTTTTGATATGTGCACCGAGACAGTTTACAAGCTCTACCGCGGCCCTCATTGTCCCTCCAGTAGCGAGCAAGTCATCGTGTAGAAGTACAATGTCGGTTGGAGTAAGAGCATCTTTATGGATTTCTATACTATCAGTGCCATACTCTAAACTATAGGAGCCTGAAAGTGTTTCTGCTGGTAATTTCCCCTTTTTGCGAATTGGTACAAAACCGGCATGTAATTCTGCTGCTAGCATTGATCCAAATATAAAGCCACGAGATTCAATACCTACTACTTTTGTTATCCCAGCATGCCTATAGTAACGTTTAAATTGTTCAAGTACGTCACGTACAGCACTTGGATCCTTTAGCAACGTTGTTATGTCTTTGAATACAATTCCAGGCTTTGGGAAATTAGGAACATCTCGAATGTATGACTGTAGGTTGTTCATACGTCTTCTCTGAAAAACTTATTGTTCATGAGTGATTCAATACCTTTTTTGAAATCATCTGTCATGCGAGAGAGTGCATTGAGGTTTGCAGCATACTCCAATGCATCGTTGAGAGACATCCCCTGCACTCTAAAGAGTAGTTCTTTGAGTAATCCAATTGCCATTCCAGTTTTTGTTCGTAGTAAGTTTTCAACAAATTTATTAACCGTTTCTTCAAGTTCTACTTCGGGCGATAGAATATTCACCAATCCATAGGTATATGCTTCTTCAGCATTAAGAATCGTTTTTTTGAGCATAAGTTCACGAACCTTAAGATCTCCTACTCTCCTTGTGAGAAAGTATAATGCAGCGGCTGGAAATAACCCACACTGTACTTCCGGAAAGCCAAAACGAGCTGTTTCTTTTGCAGCAAATGCAAAGTCACTTGCCGCAACAATTCCACAGCTTAATGAGAACGCTTTACCCTTCACGACTGAAAGAACAGGTTTCCGTAAAGTATGTATTTGTTGGAATATTTTTACGAGTTCTGTCGAATCATGAAGATTTTGAGAAAAATCAAACTTGAGAATGGAGGACATGTTCTCTTTACTTAATCCAGAGTACCAATCTTCTTTCTGGCTTTTTAAAATCACTACTCTAACATTTGAATTCTTTTGTGCTGTTAACAATGCATGAGATAGCTCGGATACAACTGCTTGATACGTAATTGATGAAGTGTCATCAGGAAGTTCGATAGTAGCTCTGTAATCGTCAATTGAATATTTGACTGCAGTGTATTGCATTCAGCTATGTCGACTCTTTGGGACGTTCCGAATGTGAGTGGTGTTTAGCATCAGGCAACTTTATATGAAATGATTCTTTTTGTGTGGAAAGTACTATACTTGTACGAGTTTGTACCACACCAGGCCAAGATTGGATTTTTGCTAGAAGCTTTTCAAGGCTTGCTGTATTCTCCGTACGTACTTTTAAGATGTGTGTTCCATCGCCAGTTATCGCATGACATTCTAGAATTTCCTCGTTTTTCCCAGCATGGTCTAAAAATGATTGAAAATGTTTGGATGAATCAACAGTAACAACAACAAAAGCTGTTATATCTTTTCCAAAAAGACGGTGATTAAGTTTTGCAAAGTATCCTAGTATATACCCTTCTTGCTCAAGTTTTCTCAATCGTTCACTTAGAGCTGGCAATGAGAGGTTTACTTTCTCAGCTAGGTTGCTTCGTTTTGTACGACCTTCTCGCTGAAGTGCTTCAAGAATTTGCAAATCGATACCATCGAGGTTCATACAATCCCTCCTTCCTTTCACTTCTGTACATCACGCAATTTTTGGATTGCTTGTTTTACATCTTTCGAACCAAATACTGAAGTTCCTGCAACTAACACATTTGCGCCAGCAGCAAGAACACGAGCTGCTGTTGTGTTATCAATACCGCCATCGACTTCAATGTATATATTTCTTCCAACCTCATTGACTAGTCTTCGACATTGCTCTATTTTTCGTATTGATGGTTCAATAAATCGTTGTCCTCCCCACCCTGGATTGACGGTCATGATGAGAATAAGATCAACAATGTCAATAACTTCAGTGAGTGTTTGTACGGGTGTTGACGGATTTAACGAAACACCGGCTAACGCACCAAGCTCTTTAATGAGAGAGAGTAATCTATGGAGATGAGGTGTAGCTTCTTGATGAATGGTTATTATATCAGCTCCCACTTCACGAAATTTGCTTATATACTGTTCAGGATTACTTATCATTAAGTGAACATCAAGTGGTAACTTTGTCCCAGAACGAACAGCTTGAACCACTGGAACACCAAATGAAATGTTGGGAACGAAATGCCCATCCATTACGTCAATATGGATCCAATCGGCACCTCCTTCTTCTGCTGCTCGTAGCTGGTCACCTAAGTGAAGAAGATCTGCTGCAAGAATTGATGGAGCTATTACTATTTCCATAGCTAGAATTCCGATGTTGGTTTCGTTTCAGACTTTTGTGCTACAATAAGGTCGATTGGTTGTCCTTTCTTTGCTAATTCACCAGCCCGAGGATATTGTTCAATGATCGTATGCGGTAACAATGAAATACTCACTTGTTCAGTAACTCGTCCCATACTAAAACCACTCTGTAATATTATACGCTCAGCTTCTGAAAGGGTTTTACCGACAACATTGGGTACTATCTCTTTTTCACCAGGACGCCCTTGACTAACGACAATATGGACTACTACATTTTGACTAACTCTTGCTCCTGCCTGTGGGTCTTGACGAATAATCGTATTCTCAAAAAACTCTTCTGATGGTTCATACTGAATTGTTCCTAGTTTTAATCCGTATCGTTCCAGTGTAAAGGTAGCTTCACGGATTGACTTAGCTTTCAAGTCTGGTATTGTGATTAATTGTTCACCACCACTTACAATAAGGTATACTCCACGTCCATATTTAACTTCACTGTTTGGAATGGGGGTTTGTGCAAGTACAGTCCCGATTGGATAGTGTCGATCAGGTTTACGTTCTTGTTCTTTAGGATTTAATCCAACTTGCTGTAATATTCGTTGTGCTTCCTCAATTGGTTTACCAATCACATTTGGTACTTTTGTAGTTTTACCATGTTGGACGTATGTGGGCATTATAATGTTATCAATGAGCAGGAAGACAACTAAAGTAAATAAGAACAGCCCTGAGAACCAAACAAATGATTTTGATATTTTCGATTTCATTGCACAAAATATACTTAAATTTTTTAAGAAAATGAAAATTGGGTGTATGCAAAATTCTTTTTATATTAATGTATTATGAAACCAGAGAAATCATTCTTTACAAGTTTACCATTTCACGCAATGTTGTTTGTTTTAACATTTTTTACAACAACTGTTGCTGGTGTATTTTGGTTAAATAAAGATCCGTTTAACCTAGAAAATTTTCCATACGGAATTCCATATTCAACAGCACTTCTTTTCATACTCACCTGTCATGAATTCGGGCACTACTTCGCTGCACGTTACCATAATGTAAGTTCCACTTTGCCGTACTATATTCCGTTTCCAATGGTTCCTTCATTGATGGGATTTTTCTTGCTAAATTTTGGAACTTTCGGTGCAGTAATTCGAACACGGGCAGTTGTACCAAGCAGGAAAGCGCTTTTTGACATTGGTGTTGCAGGTCCAATTGCTGGATTTCTTGCATCGATTGTAGTACTCTTTTATGGTTTTACACATCTCCCGGGACCAGAATTCATCTTATCGATTCACCCCGATTACGATTTCTCGCTCAACGCTTCACAGAATGTACATGGTATATCATTATCATTTGGAGATTCACTACTATATACACTGCTTCAAGTACTTTTAACAAATCCAAACCAATTTGTACCACCAATGAGTGAGATCTATCACTACCCATTCCTTTGTGTTGGATGGTTTGGGCTTTTCGTTACAGCTCTCAACCTTATTCCGATGGGACAATTTGACGGTGGACATATCATCTACGCGATGTTTGGTTCAGCACACCGAAAAATTGTTCGGTTTGTTTTTGCATTTCTCTTGCTGCTCGGATTACCAGCTATTGTTGATTCAGTAATTCGAATGTTACTTATTCTCTTCTTCCAGCAAGAAGTCCCTCCATTCCCATTTGTTGAGTACAGTTGGCCAGGTTGGTTTGTATGGGCTTTAATTGCCTACTTTTTCGTGAAACTCTACCATCCTCCTGTTCCTGACGAGACAGAAATAGACAATCATCGGAAAATTATCGGATGGATTACATTGGGAATATTTTTACTTTCATTTTCGCTCACTCCATTTCGTATTGAATGATGTTTGGAAGTTAAAGGATTGTTTGTTACTTTTTTACGAGAGCAAATATTCTTAATGGACACATATTAACAATTGTTACCAATTTTTGATAAACTATACAAAGGAACTTGTACACTCCATGTCATTGTTTAAATTTATTGCTCTCGCTACTCTCATTATCTTCTCTGGATGTAGTAAGAACGATAGTACTGTTGTTGATTCTCTCGGTGCACTTCCGTATGTACATACTGTTACAGTTACACCATCTGTTTTGAATACGGACACTATCCTTGTAGGATCAATCCGCATACCAAACGATACCTTAACAGCCAGAATTTCGATCATTGCACTAGTCTCGATCGATCCTTCGATAGACATTATTGAAGGAGTTCATTATAGAATTATTTCACATACTGAGAATGTACAGCTCACAGCAGGTTCACTTGATTTTCAACGGCGTTTATCTACAAAAGAGTACTATGAATATTCAAGTACACCGGCGTTGCGATTTCTCCGTTCACTTGTTGGTCAATTTCATATCGAAATTTGGGCTACAACGAAGAAAGGATACCAAAGTATTACAAAATTGGTCCCCTTTACAATCATTCGGCAAAACCAGCCACCCGTGATTTCTGATTTGTCAATTCTCGATCCGGATTTTACACCTGTTGATACAGTATACACATATAAGTATAATCGTCTTTATATCACAGTCAAAGTATACGATCCTGATGGAAATATTGATATTTATAAAGTATACAGAATTACTCAAGCTGGAAACAAGTATGAACTAAATGATAAAGGGGTCAATGGTGATCTTGTTGCTGGGAATGGTATTTACACTGAAACAATCGGATGGTCAAATCCACAAGAACCAAAATCGGATATTTTCAAATTCGTTGCAATCGATCGTTCTCTTGATTCAAGCAATGTCATTATACGTCCAATTGTCGTATTATCACAATGAAATTATCAATAGTTTGCATAGGGATGATAGCTGTTGTTAATTTGTCGCTTGGACAAGTACCAATAGAATTTCGGCAAGCACAAACAATGAGTACGCTTCAAACTACTTTGCTCAGCAATGTGATTAACGATATCGTTGTTGCTGGAGATACAATTTGGCTAGCTACAGAAAAAGGTGTAAGCTATTCACCTCGTGGTGCTTTATCCTGGACTAATTTAGCTAACACATATACATTTGATGCAAAAGGAATTTCAGCTATAGGAGTATATGGAACCACTATTTGCGTCGCTACTGGTTACACTACAACACTCGGAGATGCTAATGTAGTAACTGGTGGTGGATTACACATTTCCACTGATCATGGTCGAACCTGGAGATATGTTCCCCAACCAGTTGATGTTGGTACTATTGACACACTTTTTTATGGAAGTAACATTATCCGAACATTAGCAATCACCGTACCACAACAAAACATTACCTACGATATTGCTGTAACAAGTAGCACTATCTGGATTGCAAGCTGGGCTGGAATGCTAAGAAAATCAACAGATGGTGGTATAACATGGCAACGGGTAGTTCTTCCACCAGATCATTTGAATGAAATAGACACTTCCATGACTTTGAAATTTGATTTGTCACCTGTTCAGAAAGTTTTTACTATTAATGGCATCAAAGACACACTAAAAGAAAATCACAATCATAAAGTATTTGCAGTGTATGCAACAAGCGAATCGGAAATTTGGGTTGGCACTGCAAATGGAATTAATAGATCAACAGATGGTGGAATAAGTTGGAGGAAATATACTCACCAAAACCAAGCGCATCCGATTTCAGGGAATTTTGTCGTCGCTATTCGAGAACAACGATGGAAAAATCACAGAGTTCTGTGGGCTGCTACAAACAATGCTGTCGATCCATCAGAATATAAAGCAGTAAGTTATTCTGAAGATGATGGACTAACCTGGAAAACTGCACTTCATGGACTTTTTATACATAACATCGCATGTAGAGATTCAATTGTGTACGTTGCAACCAATAATGGTGTTTATCGCTCTGCAGATATCGGGAAAACCTGGATAAAAAACGGTACTATTTACGACATTAGAACACATCAACAATTTACGAGTGACGACATATACTGTGTTGGAGTAACTGGTGATACAGTATGGGTTGGTAGCATAGATGGACTTGCGTATACCTTTGATACAATTGAAAAACCTTTTGGATCCGAATGGCATATTATTCGACGCTATGACGAAATAGGTACTAACCGAATGACATATGCATACCCAAATCCATTCTCTCCTGATTTAGAATTTATACGTATACACTATAGCACTAAAGGTCATAGCAGTACTACAGTTTCTGTAAAAATTCAAATTTTTAATTTTGCACTACAACCTGTACGAACATTGCTGTGGAATGCTACCAGAACAACTGGAATTGAATATGACGAGTTGTGGAATGGAAGAGACGATAGAGGACATGTCGTATCGAATGGAGTTTACTTTTATTCCGTTAGCATCAACAATAATACACCAGTATGGGGAAAAATTTTAGTAGTCCGATGAAGTATTGTTTGAGTAATATTTTTCTTTTGGTTTTCTTCCAAGTGCAGTTACTCAATGCTCAACTCCAAAGTGAGTATTCATACTCTCATAGAGCTGGAGCTGCAACAAGAATGGGCTTCGACGCTCGTTCGATAGGAATGGGCAATGCTGTAACAGCATACATCGATAGTGCAGTTGTAAGTTACTACAACCCAGCTCTTTTACCCTACCATGCTCGTTCTTCCTTTTCTGTAACGCATGGTATTCTTTCTCTCGGTCGATCACTCAATACTTTTGCATATACGATGCACATAAATCCAAATGCGGGTTTTTCTCTCACTGTTCTCAATACAGGTGTAACAGAGATTGATGGTCGAACAATTAATGGATACCATACATCCATGCTATCAACTTCAGAAAATATGTTTGCTTTTTCATTTGGTATTCAAACTAGTTCTCGATTATCCCTTGGCATCACAATGAAGATCCATTACTATCACCTCTATGAAACCGTTAGAAGTACGACAGTAGGATTTGACATTGGAACATTATACAGCGTTAGCACAGGATTCCACGTTGCATTTGTTCTGCAAGATATTAATTCAAAGTATAGATGGGATACTTCACGTTTATATGGTGATCAAGGGAAGACTACTATTGATCGTTTTCCACTTCGAAAAAAATTAAGTTGCACATATAAAATTCCAGCTCTTCTATCCGTCCTTGGAGGAGAATACGAAGTTATTGGTAAAAATTCGTTGTTCCGATTTGGTATAGAAACGTTACCCATCTCTTCATTTTCTCTTCGTTGTGGAATTGACGAAATAATGATCGACCGTGGTTTCGATCCAAAACCGTCAATTGGTACGTCATTCAAAACAAACATACTTAGTAATATAGTAACGGTTTTCCAGTACACATACTGTATTGAACGTTATAGTCCAATGAATTTTCACGTACTTACGCTTTCATTTGAATTCTTATGAAAACATATCAAGCCCTGAATGTTTTTATTATTATACTGGCCTTTTCAGCTAAAGGATATTCACAAGGAACATCTACTTCGATGCGTGAGCTCTTAATTCCTCAAACAGCACAATCTGCAAGCTTAGGAATATCGAACGTCGCAAGTCCTACATTCGATGGTGTATTTCTGAATCCAGCAAACGCAACTAGAATATCTTCCATGAATATCCTACTTTCAATACATGAATGGATGGTAGGGACTACATTGTATACAATTGGCGTTCTAACACCAACCAGATTTGGAACTATTGCTGTTGTTTCTTGGAATCTTTCAACACCAAATATCGAATATCGTTTAAGGCCTGGGCCATCAGAGGGTTCGTTTACTTACAGGACTTCATTCTATTCTCTTATCTATGCTAAAAGTATTTTAGAAAATCTCTCTATAGGCCTTTCTTGGAAGTATATCACAAACAAAATCTTTGTAACTGAGAAAGATGGATACTCGTTTGATATAGGTTTTCATTATACCATAACACCATTAATATTCTCACTTTCTTTTCTCAATGCAGGGGAATTTGGTAATTCAGAAAAACTGCCTACCTCCATTATTACCGGATGCAGCTACGATTACTATTTTAGTACCATAACAACGACACTCTTTTGTGCTCTTTCTTCAGAACTGCATAATCATTACATTAGAGGCCATGTTGGTGCTGAAGTTAATTATATAAATACACTGTTTGCACGCTTCGGGTACGTTAGTGGTTTTGATTCTCATAATCTTTCATTTGGAGTTGGTCTTCACATTGGTTTTGTGAAAGTTGACTATTCATATATACCTTTTCGCTACTCCTTTGGTAATTCACACTGCGTAACGCTCCAGTTTTCTCTGGATTAACATTCATGCGAGTTGTCGGATTTACATTTGTAAAAAACGGGATAAAATACGACTACCCATTTCGGGAGTCTATTCGTTCACTTCTCCCCCTTTGTGATGAAGTTATAGTTGTAGCAGGTGATTCTGATGATGCAACAACTGAAGAAATACGACTTATTCAATCACCCAAAATCAAAATCATCGAAACAATATGGGATCCCACACTCCGAGATGGTGGACGAGTCCTTGCTCAACAAACAAATATAGCCCTCTCGTACGTTCGAGGAGATTGGGGTATATATTTGCAAGCCGACGAAGTTCTTCATCAAGATGACTATGCTACTATACAAAATGCAATGGAATTATACCTCCATAAACACGAAGTCGAGGGTCTTTTGTTTTCTTACTACCACTTTTTTGGGAGTTATCAGTATATTGGTAACTCACGCAGGTGGTACAGACGGGAAATCAGAATCGTGCGCCCTGTCCCTGGGTTAACTTCGTGGGGCGATGCACAAGGCTTTCGTATCAATACAAGAAAACTTTACGTTAAACTCATCGATGCGCGTATTTACCACTATGGATGGGTTAAACCACCTCGGGTTCAAATGGAAAAACAGCGGTCTTTCCACTCGCTGTGGCATCCTGTACGATGGGTCGAACAACACCTGGGGTCTCAACAAGAATTCGATTACACCATCAATGCAGGAAAACTTATTCCTTTTACGGGTACACATCCATCGGTAATGCTTGAACGAATCAACTCACAATCCTGGAAATTTGAATATGATGAATCAAAAACAAAAATTCCATTAAAAGATGCTATTCTTGATTGGATAGAATCCTTAACTGGTTATAGAATTGGCGAATATAAAAATTATACTCTGATTTAGCTCTGTGACAGTCCGTTAGGTGTATGGTGGTACTGTCTCTTTACTGTAAAAAGGAGAGAACAGAATGAAATCCAAAGCAACATGATGAGAATATCAAATAAAGCACTTCCAGTCATGGAAGAGAGAACAATCGTTCCAAACGCTACAACTATTCCTAAGATTTCCTTACGTTGAATGATGTCTACTGCTTTTTTGACACGAAATGCATGCAACACGATAGAAACGATAACACCAATAAATGTAATCAATCCAATAATACCACTTTCAATTTGTAGACGTAAGTACTCATTATGCCAACCCCCCACTTTTTTATCTTGAAGGTTCCCATAATTTTGAAAAACACTTTGGAATGAATTCGGACCATATCCAATGAGTGGATGGTCAAAAGCTTTTGTTAACCCTTCAGCCCATAAGATATCGCGATCACTTAAGTGGGAAGTAAAATGTATTGTTTGTTCAACACGTTGTTGCACAGATGGTAAAATTATATACATCGCTATTGCTCCAATTATTGCAAAGGCAAGAAGCGTTCGATACCTCATTATGCCAAGTATAACAAAAATAAGGGCAGTTATTCCCCAATGAATTCTGTTTAAAGTTGTAGCAATAGCAATTGCATAGAGAAGTACTAAAGAACTCCATAACATCTGATGTCCTCTTGTTGAACCTCTTGGTCCAACAACAAGAACATATGCAAGTAAAGCAGTGAGGTATGACCCAAGCGTATAGTACCCGCTTGTTGTAGAGTGTGCTCGTTCAGTAATGCCAAGGATATAAATAATAATTCCATAACTAGCAGCAATAACACCTCCCACTAATAAAGTACAAATAAAGAGTTTTCGAAAGGTATTGCTTGAATATGAAAACAATTGTACAAGTGCGAAGTAGAGAAAGTAGAACGGTATTTCTCGCTGAATTGTTGATATACTGTACTGAGGGTACTCCGCGAATATGGTAGAAAGCAAACGTGCACAAACAAAGAGTAACAGTGGAACATCGAGCGATGTTGAGTAGAAGTGTTTTTTCTCGATGAGGAGAATAATTGCGAGGACTAAGAGGAGAATGGCGCACAGTTGTGCCATTGCTATAGAAACGATTATTGAAAAAGCAAAAATCAGACCGATAGATTGAAAAAGAAAAAGAGAGAGGTTTTTGTACTTAAGATTTCGAATGCACATTACTGTTGATCGAATATTCATTTGCACTCCTGAGCTGAAGTATGAATTTATCTAGCTGCTCTATTATAGTAGAGCTTGGTATCGAGGATACTGGTTGATGTTCGTCTGCAAGAATCGATATATGAGGTACCTTCCATGGTTGCCATTCGCAATACTCACTCAATGGAGTATAGAGAGCACATACTGGTGTTTTCATTGCAGATGCAAAATGGACAACCGATGTATCGGGTGTAACAACGCAATATGCATTGTGGATAATAGCTGCAAGTTCTAGCAAACTTGCTTTTCTCTCCTCGGGAAATAAGAAACAGTTATGGTAACGTAGTAATTCTAAAGCTAGTGTACGCATTGTAGCATCTTGGGGATCATAGATTATTACAACGTTTTCATGGCGATTCGTTAAATGTTCAACAATATTTTGAATTTGTTGCCTTGTTACTCCACATCTACCTACACTGGGAGAAAGGTTGAGTAGAATAAAGTTAAAACGTCCATTTGAGAGCTTTGGAATAGCTTTTGATTCAATATATTGATGAACGAATTGTTTAACACTCATAGGTATGTGGATTGAATACTCTAATTCAGAATCACAAATTGTCATTGCAAATGATTGACTTAAAATTGTTGCAATCAATTGTACCATATGTTTTGTATTTCGAGGATATGAAAAATATTTATTAAAGTAGAAACGATATTTTTCATTTCCCTGTCCAATTTTTACTCCATCTTTTGAAACATAGTATGCAAGCAAACCAAGGCTTGTTGTTCTATTGAATATAAGATTGACAATAACATCGTAGCGCTCACATTTCATCCGATGAATTTCATGGATAGTTTGTAAAACATTGTTGCCAATAAGGTATATTGCATCAACATACTCGTTGTGTTGAATAATCTCGATATTTCTTGGACTCGCTGTTACTCCTATGGTAAGGTGTGGGTATCGAGCTTTTAAAATCTGAAAGAATGGTGTTGTTACAATCATATCACCAATTCTGTCATGACGTAAAAAAAGTATTTTTTTCACGAACCGTAGATCAATGCTACCTTCATATGGTACATTTGAAAGAATATTTCGAAACAATGGATATACTATCCTATGTCGCCACCAACATTCTATTCTTTTAAGTACATGTTTAATCATTGGTTTAGTGTTTCGTTCGTTGTACTAGACGGTCAAATGCCTCTTCAACCTGATTTGGGGATATGGTCTTAATGTCGTCGTACTGTGTTATAAGTACTTCACAAGGTGTACGATATGGTTCCCAAATACGTAACTCAGGATTCAATTGGATATAGAGCACTACAGATGGTATCCCAAAAGCAGCTGCTAAATGAACTGCTGCTGTATCTGGTGTTATAAGAAAATCGAGTTGTTCAATGAGTGCTGCATACTGATCGAATGTTGAAGTAATTGGCGAAAGAAACACCGCTGGTGCAAGTGCTTTGATTTGTTCAGCGTAGTTTCTATGCTGTGGACTATTAAGTACGATTATTGCATACCCTTGATAATTCATGTGAAGGTAGTTAATCAAATGAACAAAATTATTCACTCCCCAAAATCTTGTATCGCTTCCAGCTGAAATATTTATTCCGATCTTATGTTTTGTGCACAAGTCGTACGCTTGATAATATTTTGACGCAAAAAGTTTTGATTCAGGCAATGTCTTATATTCTATAACCAATTGTTCTGGAACTGGATGTATATCAAATGCAGTTAATAATTGCGCTAAGCGTTCAACAATATGAACTTCACGTCGCGATAAGAGAGGTATACATATATCGTATGCATAACTATTTTCTTTCTCAAGTCCAACAGTTGTTCTTGCACCGACAAGCAAACAAAGAAGTGTTGATGTGGCTGACGGATTGTCAATGAGGTCGATAGCGAAGTCGTATCGTTCTTTACGAATATCCTTAATAAGTTTTATTGTTTCGAATATATTTTTAGTATAAATCCATCGCTTTCTAATATTGTGGTTGTTAAGTAAAGTGAAATGATTATTTGTACTTAAGAAGACATCAATTATTGCATTCGGGTATTGTTTTTTTAAAAGTGAAAATAACGGTGTAGACACGAGGACATCGCCGATACGATCTTGTCGAATAAAGAGGTATTTTGCCGTTGAAAAGTTCTTTCGATAAGTGGTTTTCTTTTTTTTCGTAATAAGCTTACCAACAAAAGAAACGAGAAACCGCCTAAACCAAAGTTCAATGGTTTTTAGAGTAGGTGTACTCACTGATTCGTACCTTAAAGATTGAATTGCAGACTGTGAAGCCGTTTGTAAAGTCCGCTGTTCTTTTGGAGAAGTTCCTCGTGGGTTCCAACCTCAACAATTTTACCTTCATCGAGCACAACGATTCTATCACAATCGGCAACCGTAGAAAGGCGATGTGCAATGATGAAGGAGGTCCGCCCCTTCATTAAACGATTAATAGCATCATGTATTATTATTTCGGATTCCGCATCAAGCGCCGATGTTGCTTCATCAAGCAAAAGTATTTTGGGATTGCGTAACATTGCACGGGCAATAGCAATACGTTGCCGCTGTCCTCCTGATAGTTGTACACCTCGTTCTCCAACTTCTGTTTCATAACCTTTATCGAGTTCTACAATAAAATCGTGCGCATTAGCAGCTTTAGCAGCTTCAATTATTTCTTCCAATGTTGCATCGAGTTTCCCATACCGAATGTTATCTAAAATTGTTCCAGCAAATAATATGATGTCCTGAGGAACAATGGCAATTTGGTTTCGTAATGAATATAAATTTATTTCCCGTATATCCCTACCATCGATAAGTATTTCACCCTCTTGTAATTCATAGAATCTCGGGATTAAGTTAATAAGTGTACTTTTACCACTACCGCTTGGACCAACGAGTGCTACTTTTTCACCTGGGTACACATGGAGAGTAATATTATGCAAAGCTTCTGTTTCATTGTTATACGAGAATGAGACGTTACGAAATTCAACTTCACCGCGTGTAATTACAAAATCTGGTTTTGAATCGCTTAGTGGTTCACGTTTCAAGTCAAGAATTTCAAAAATATACCCAGCTGATACAAGTGATTTTTGTACACGTGCAACACTTTCACCAAGTGCTTTAACAGGTTTCGCTAGATTTATCATTAACATCAGGAAAAAAATCATTGATTCAATGGTCATGCTCCCTTGAAGAAAAAGGTATCCACAAAATATAACTAGTAGCGACGCTGCGGTAGTGTTAAATAGCTCGTTTGTTGGGCTCAAGAGTGCTATTACCCGTACTATTTTCATAGAAAAATGGTAATTACGTTCAACTTTCTGTTTAAATGTCTTTTTTTCGTAGTCCTCACGCGTAAACGATTTAACAATACGAATTGCTGAAATTTTTTCTTGGAGAAATGCAGAAATATCAGCGAGCGTATTCGTTAAGTCACGACTATATGCGCGAATCCGATCACCGAACCGTCGCGATATGCCACCTGAAACTGTGAAAATAAGTATCGTAACAATTGTTAACTGCCAGTTTGTGTAAAAGAGAGCCGTTGCAAAAATAATGGTGTATACACAATTTTGAGCTATTTCGATCATTAATGTCATTGCATGTTCAAGGTTGTTCACATCGTTTGTAACTCTCGACATAATGAAACCAGTTTTATTATCATCGAAGTATTTGACAGGTAATGCAATGATTGTATTGTATAAATCGATCCTAAAACGCATGAGAAGTTTTTGTTGTACAGAACTCATTAAATATTCACGGGTATATACGAATAGTACTTTAACGAATATTATCACAATTACAACGAGTGCAAAACGGAAGATGAGCTGAAACCCTTCTTCTTTACCTCGAATCGTATAATCAAAAAGTGTGTAGTCTAAAATTTTTATTGGTGTAACAGTAACGAATATTTCTTGTCCAGCGCGCACCTGTTGACCTATTGCTTGGAGTACTTCAAACAGACGAGCAACAAGGAATGCCGATGCAGTATCGGCACTACTCATGATCGCTACAGAAATCAACCCGCCAATAATTCGCCACTTATATTTAACTACATATGTTGCTAAACGGAAAAATATTTTTGCTGGGCTCATCATAAAATTGAAGTTATCCGAAAATTTATACAATATCAATTTAGATGTACGACATTACAGTCCATTACTACTAGTATCGAAGTATTCACGGATTTGTTCTGCAACTTTTGGTCCAACTATTTCTGCCAATTGCTCTTCATTTGCAAACCTAATTGCTTGCACCGAACCAAATATCTCTAGAAGCTCTTTTGCCCGTTTTTTCCCAACACCTTTGATTAAATCCAATTCTGTTCTCAAAACACGTTTAGTCCGTACTACTCTATGGTATTCAACAGCAAACCGATGTGCTTCGTTGCGAATCCTTTGAAGAAGTCGTAAACTCGGTGATGTTTTCGGTAGTAGTATCGGTTCATCAACGTTTGGTATAAAAATCTCTTCTAATCGTTTTGCCAATCCAATTACGGGGATATGTACTTGATACCTAGTTAGTACCTCCTGCGCACTACTCAATTGTCCTTTACCACCATCAATGACAATTAAATTCGGTTTTTCTTCAAACGAGATTTTACTGTACCTCCTTTCGATAACTTCCCGAATACTGGCAAAGTCGTCTTGTCCTTTAACTGTTTGAATATGGTACTTCCTATACTCACTTTTCTTAGGTTTACCATCAACAAAGACCACCATCGAAGCAACAGTATCAGATCCCTGAAAAGTTGATATATCAAAACATTCAATTCGACGAGGTAATTCTTGAAGGTGTAGCTCTTGCTGAAGTGTTGTAAGTGTTACTGGAATGTAATCAGTTGCTTGTGATTTCTGGAGTAAGTATTCTTTTAGGACATACTGAGCGTTTGTTTTCACTAATTCAAGGAGTTGCTTATCGTTCTCATTCTGAGGATATGTAAGTGATACCTTTGCATTGCCCACCATTTGTCTAAGCCATTCTTCGATTAGACTCTGAGAGTCAAGTCGTTCTGGAACCAATATAGTTTCTGGAATATCATTATTCTCGAGATAGTATTGTTCAAGTACTTGTTCCAGAATATCTTCTATCTCATGAGATTGTACATTTTGAATCAAGAAATTTCGATTACCAATTATTTTCCCTTCACGAGCACGAAAGAGTACACAGCACGCACTATCCTGTTCTGAATAGACACCAAAGATATCCCTATCCCGTTCCTTGGGATCAATAATCTTCTGTTTTTCTTCATATACATGCAATTGTTGAATCTTATCCCGGTACAACGCGGCTTCCTCATATTTCAACTCTTCTGCTCGCTTGTTCATCTCTGTTTCTAAATATCGACGCACATCTTTTGTTTTCCCATTTAAAACATTTGCTACTTGTACAATCATACGTTGATATTCGGTTTTCGAAACAAGTCCCTCACAAGGTCCACCACACTTTTTTATATGATAGTCTAAGCACACTTTGTACTTTCTTTTTGCAATTGTTTCATCATTTAAATCGTAGTTACAACTACGAATCATGAAGAGTGACCGAATAGTTTTTAATGCAGAACGCATTGAACGTACTTCAGTATAGGGGCCAAAATAGTCTGCCCCTCCAGCAATACGTTTGCGTGTTACAAGTACTCGTGGATACTCTTCGTGAGTTATTGCAATGTAAGGGTAACTTTTATCATCTTTAAGTACAACGTTATACCGCGGTTTCAACTCTTTTATTAAGTTTGCTTCAAGAATAAGAGCTTCTACTTCAGTATCAGTAACTGTAACTTCTAAGTCATAGATTTTCGATGCCATCACAGCAATACGTGGTTCTTGAGAACGAGTGCTCTGAAAATATTGTTTCACTCTCGCTCGAAGATTTTGAGCTTTTCCAACGTAAATAACAGTCCCTTCACGATTAAGAAAACGGTAAACACCAGGTTTCTGGGGCAATACTTGTAATTTACTTTGATATGGTAATGTTTTTCTATTGTTCGAACTAAGTTCAGAATCCATATCGCATTAGAAATTTGCGTATTTGTTTATGTAGCTCAACACTGTATCGTTTACCAAATAATGTGAGGAATATACCAAGGAGAATAGCGATTGTTCCTATTGTTAATTCTAAACTCCAATATTCATCCAATAGAAAAATACCTACTACAATTGCTATAAGTGGTGTAATGAAAGCAGTGAGCGAAAGTACAAGAGGTGGTAAGTATGTAATCAACCAAAAATATCCAACAAATGAAATTGCAGTTCCAAAAATTCCCAAATAAAGCAATGCAATTAAACCAGCCATAGAAAATGTAACAAACCGTAATTCATTAAGAGAGAATCCTATACTTAACAGTACAATTGCGGCAATCCCCATCGAAAGAGTATTATATCCGAAACTATTATATGTTGAGCAACTTTTCCTTGCTACAATTAAAGGAATCGTTTGTAGTACAGCACTTGTAAGAATGGCTAGCATACCAAGAAGATGTTCATTTGAGTATACAATTCTCTTTGGATTAAAAAGAGCAACCACTCCGATAAAACAAGTAAATACACCTATAACTTGAAAAGAATCAATTTTTTCATTCGGTAAAAATAAGTAGGTTGCAATAGTTACCCATAATGGAAATGTAGAGAAAAGTACCGAGGCAAGTGCTGATGGTACAATGCGTTGTCCAAAATACAATAAAGAAATTGGTAAAGTATATGCAAAAAAGGAAACTATAGTAACACAGTACCAAAATTGAGGTTCATTTATAGGAAGAAAGTGTTTTTTTTTAAGAAGCGGAAAAACACATAGTAAGGCAATAATAAAACGCAACCCTGCGAATGTAAAAGGCGGAAAATGCTCTAAGCCAATTTTTACAAATCCCCACGAAGTTCCCCAAATAATACAAATTAAAGCATAAAGACCCCACGTTTTTGGAACCGTATCCATACGTCTATTGTTTCGGTGCTACATAACCGAATTGTTTTAACATGGATTCATTTTGCCGCCATTTTTTTCGAACCGTAACATGCATCTCGAGGAATATTTCACGTTGAAGAAATGTTTCTATTTCTTTTCTTGCAAGTGAACCTAGTTTTTTCAGCATTTCGCCATTTTTGCCAATAATTATTACTTTTTGGGAATCTCGTTCAACGACGATATCCACTGCAATATACGTTTTTCCTTTTTCTCGCTCAATAAACTCTCTAACAATGACAGCTGTTGAGTATGGAACTTCCTCAAAAAATAATTCAAAAATTTTTTCTCGAATAAGTTCAGACACAAAAAAACGTTCACTCCTATCGCTGAGTATATCATCTGGGTAATATGGGGGATGCTCTGGTAGGTAACTAAGAATTGATTCAAGGAATACATTAATATTATAACCAGAACTTGCTGAGATGGCGAGAGTTAGCGCTATACCTTCAATCTGTTTACAGTATTTTTCTAACTTATTTCTCTCGGACTCATCAATCGTGTCGATCTTGTTTAGAACACATAAAGTCGGTTTTCCTTTAACGTTAGGTATAACTTTTTTCTTAATATCGCGGAGTTGGTCCTCTACCCGTATTGGATCGACAATAACAGAAATTATATCAGCCTCGTTCATTGCAGATACTGCAAAATTCATCATTTCTTCTTGCAATTTGTATACCGGTTCTATAAGCCCCGGTGTATCGATAAAAATAATCTGGTAATCTTTCTCTGTAAGTATACCTAAAATACTTTGGCGAGTCGTTTGTGGCTTCTTCGATACAATTGATAACTTTTGACCAATGAGTGCATTCATTAACGTCGACTTACCTACGTTTGGTTTTCCAACAAGTGCTACATAACCAGCTTTCATGTCGATTATTGACGTTGTACTTTATGCACCATGGCAATTTTTGTACTTTTTCCCACTTCCGCAGGGACAAGGTTCGTTTCTTCCGACTTTCTTAGGGACACGTACCGTCTGTACTTTCGTGATTGCTCCATCGCGTTGGTGTTGTGGTGTGACCTGTTGTAACCCTGCTCCAATCGCTGACTCATGTTTATATACGAGTTGTTCTCTTCGCACTTGAGGAGAACGATGTCGCAGTGAAGGCATTTGTTCTGGGCGCTCTGGGTAGAGTTTAAATACGAGATCCACAACATCGTTCGCGATCATATCAAGTAGCTCAACAAACATTGAAAACGCTTCAGTCTTATATTCAATAAGTGGGTCTTTTTGCCCATATCCACGAAGGTGAATCCCTTCTTTAAGGTCATCTAGTTCACGGAGGTGATCACGCCACTTCGTATCAATCACTTGTAGCATCACCATTTTCTCTAACTGCTTCATTAACTCAGAACCGATTTGCTGCTCTTTTCTATGGTAAAATTCCTTTGCATGTATTACAATTTCATCAATAAGTCCTCTTTCTCCGAGTTTTTGAAATTGATCTGGAGTAATTGGCAAATCGATGAGGAACTTAGATCGTACTTCTTGTCGTAATCCCTCAACATCACCTTGTGAGTAGTATTTTTCAACAATTTTACTAGCAACATCATGAATCATGTCATAAATGTCATCGCGTAATCGCTCACCAAGGAGTGCATGTCGTCTCCGAGTATATATAATTTCCCGTTGTTGATTCATAACATTATCGTATTCAAGAAGGCGTTTACGGATCGCAAAGTTGTTTTCTTCTACTTTTTTTTGTGCTCGTTCAACCGAACGAGTAATCATTGGATGTTGAATAACTTCACCTTCTTGAATCCCCATTCGTTCCATTATACGAGCTATACGTTCACTTCCAAAAAGGCGCATTAAATCATCTTCGAGTGAAAGGTAAAAACGTGATGAGCCTGGATCACCTTGGCGGCCTGCTCGTCCTCGAAGTTGTCGATCAATCCGTCGAGCTTCATGTCGCTCGGTACCAATGATATGTAAGCCACCTAACTCTTTGACACCTGGACCTAATTTAATATCAGTTCCACGGCCGGCCATATTGGTAGCAATTGTCACAGCACCTGGTAATCCAGCATGAGCAATTATCTCAGCTTCGCGTTGGTGATGTTTTGCATTCAATACGTTGTGACGGATACCTTTTCTATGTAACATTCGACTAATTGTTTCAGATACTTCAACACTTGTTGTACCTACAAGAACTGGTCGTTGAATCTTATGCATTTCTTCTATTTCCGCAAGTACGGCATTGTACTTTTCCCGCTTTGTTCTGTATACTTGGTCGTCGTAGTCAATACGGATTACTGGTTTATGAGTCGGTATTACAACAACATCGAGCTTGTAGATGTCATAAAATTCAGCAGCTTCTGTTTCAGCTGTTCCTGTCATCCCAGCTAGCTTTTTATACATCCGGAAATAATTTTGAAGTGTAATTGTTGCAAGTGTTTGAGTATCTCGTTCAACTTTAACACCCTCTTTTGCTTCTATAGCCTGATGAAGTCCTTCTGAATACCGTCGTCCAGGGAGTAACCGGCCAGTAAATTCATCAACAATCATGATTTTCCCGTCATCTGAAACAACGTATTCAACATCTTTTTCATACAAACAATACGCACGGAGAAGTTGATGAATGGTATGAATTCTATCACTACGATCAGCAAAGAGTTTGTTAATGGCATCTTTCTTCCTTTGTTTGTCTTCGAGTGAAAGAGATGTATCACCCTCAATAAGGCTAAGCTCTGTGCTTATATCAGGAATTACAAACATTTCCTTATCGTTACCCGGATATATTTGTGCTAAAAATGTTCTTCCTTTTTCTGTCAGATCTATAATGTGTGATTTTTCATCAATTGTAAAATAGAGCTCATCATCAATTTCATGCATTCTTGCTCCTTGATCTTGGAGATATTCTCGTTCTGTTTTCTGGAGGAGCATTTTATTCGATGGCTCAGCTAATAATTTCAATAGTTTTTTATTTTTTGGTAAACCACGGTGTGCTCGCAAGAGCAAAACACCAGCTTCGTCGTACTTTCCACTCTGCAAGAAATTTTCTGCATCGGTAGTTACTTTTGCAATAAGATTCACCTGTGCCTTGTAAAGACGTTCAACGTAAGGCTTCATTTCATTAAACTTATGCTCTTCTGATGCAACTGGACCACTTATAATGAGTGGGGTTCTTGCTTCGTCAATAAGAACACTGTCAACTTCATCAACAATTGCGTAATTGTGTCCTCGTTGTACCATTTCATCCGGATTTATCACCATGTTGTCACGGAGGTAGTCGAACCCAAACTCGTTGTTTGTACCATAAGTTATATCCGCTGCATACTGTGCACGTCGCTGATGGGAATCCATGTTCTGAAGTATACATCCCACTGTAAGTCCTAAAAATTCATATACTTTTCCCATCCATTGACTATCACGGAGAGCAAGATAGTCATTGACTGTTACAACATGAACCCCTCGTCCGGGAAGGGCATTTAAATAACATGGCATTGTTGCAACCAATGTTTTTCCTTCACCTGTTGCCATTTCGGCTATTTTCCCTTGATGGAGGACAATTGCTCCAAGTAACTGTTCATCAAAAGGTACCATATCCCACACTATCTTGTTCCCTGCTACTTCCCATGATTTTCCTAAGAGTCGACGGCATGCTTCCTTTACTACTGCAAATGCTTCTGGAAGTATTTCATTAAGTACTTCTTCTATCTTATTATCTATCTCTTTCTCAATCAGATCAATCTTTTTATATAATTCCTCTCGTTCATCAAATGTTGTTTCATCAGAAATACTTGCCTTGACAGCAGAAAGTTCTTCCTCGAGAGGCTTTATTTCTTGAGAGATTTTATGTTTAAACTCTATTGTTTTAGCTTTCAATTGTTCGTCTGTCAAAGTTTTATATTGCTCATAGTAACGATTGATCTCATCAACGATGGGACGTAGCGCTTGAATATCACGTTCGTGTTTTGTACCAAAGAGTCTTCGTAAAAATTTGAACATAGATTTACCCTTTTCAATTTTTTTTAATATACCTATTAAATTAGCGTGAAACAAGGTAGCACTCCACTAAATGCTTTCTTGATTCTTACCTCATTTTCTAGCATCATTAGAGTGTATGAATTATAAGTGGTTTCTTATTCCATGTTTTAGTTACATCATTAGTTGTGCTCTTCCCTATCGAGACCAACCCACGAACTATTTCACTGACTCATATCAATCAGAAATCGATTCGTTACTTTCACTACCATTGTTTAATCGTACTCAAGCATCACTAAAGGTAGTATCAATCACACACAATCGGATACTCTACGAACGAAACTCCGCTCTTTTTGTTCATCCTGCATCTACAATAAAACTCTTAGTTGCTATTGCTGCTTACACTGCTTTCCCTGATACATTTAAATTCTTAACGCGGATATTCATAGACTCCTTAGAAATTGGTAACGCAACAGTCTCTACATTGTATCTCAAAGGCTATGGGAATCCTTCTCTTATGTCACAACAAATTGATTCACTTGCACAGCAAATTTCTTATTTCGGAATAAAATCTGTATCAACAGGGATTGTTGTCGATGATTCGTACTTTGATTCTCTCTACTGGTGTGATGGATGGATGATTGATGATCTCGGAACTAATGATGCTCCGTTCATTTCACCGCTCTCAGTAAATAAGAATATTGTACATATATTAGTGATTCCGAATTATATGCCAGCACTTCCAGCAATTACTTTGCTTACACCCCCTTTTCATAGAATTGGAATAGATAATAGAGTTTTAACTTCGGAAAGTACATCAGAAAATATTTCAGTTCACTGGAAATCATACCCTGAAGGAATGACTATTGTTCTACATGGGACCATTCCGTTATCATCCTCACTTGTAATAAAGCGGTTGAGCATACAACATCCAGAGATACTTTTTGCTGATCTCCTACAACAAGCACTCACTAAAAGAGGTATTCAGTGTCCCTCGTACATTGCTAAAGGTACTATACCCTCCTCTGCTTTTTCGATTGCTGAAGTTTCTACTCCTATCGATACAGTTGTTATAAATATGATGAAAAACAGTGATAATCTTTCTGCCGAGTGCATTTTGAAAACAATTGCTGCCGAATACTATGGAGTTCCAGGAAGTACAAGAAATGGTATTCGGTATTGTTATAATGTTCTTAATAACTTAGGAATTGATAGTACACAAATCCAAATGGTAGACGGTTCTGGCATATCTCGGTACAACCTTATAACAGGAAACGCTTTACTCGATCTTCTCACGGCAATTTATAGAAATCCACCACTTTTAAAAAAAATATTCTACACACTCCCTATTGCCGGAATTGATGGTACATTATCATCAAGACTACAATCTACTACAGCTCATGGAAGGGTATACGCAAAAACTGGAACACTGAATGGCGTTAGTAATCTTGCAGGATACATTTATACGGTTGATGGAGAATTGCTTGCATTTGCAATTATGATGCAGCATTTTACAGGTGATGTAGCTCAGTACCGTGCAATTCAGGATAGTATAGTAACAAAATTGACACTGTCTAAACGATCAAAGTAATTGGGATCTGTATGAAATCATCGTTTATTCTCAACGAATGTGTACGTGTGCTTGCTCCAGGTTTTTTCTTTTCATCATTCCTATTTCTTTACCTCAAAATATTTTTCATTGGCAATCAACCTGTATTTTTTTCTGAAGTAAGTCAAATAATGTTTTTTTTCTTTTCCTTATGCATTTCTGGAGTTCTTTTATACATATTAGAGTCACCGAAACGACGGAAAGCATTCCTTAAAAATCAACCGAGCCATTATATCAAAATGCTTTCGCAGACCTCTTCAGCAATCAATCCTCTTACAGATGAAGAAGCAACAAAGCTTTACTTCTACATTCTCAACACGCTTATACCGGAGCGCTTTCATGAAAAAATTATTTTCTTTGGCTCTGTATATTTTGTGATTATACAATTGCGCAGAATAGCATTGTGGTTTGGAGCAATTGCTGCTTTTACACTTCTTATACAACATCTTTTCTATGGAATCTACTTCCCTCCAGTACAAAAGACACTATTCATGCTTCTTACCTGGTGGATATACTATTTAACAGTACGGTACAATAAAGCTGAACGCAAAATTCAGGAAATCTATGATGATCAGATTATCTGGTTACAGATGAATTCTAATACTATATCACGCTTACTCTACCAGTTCAAACAAATTAAAGGTTCTTCACATGAACAAGCGTAAATGGTACCAATTTTCACTTCACATTCCCAGTGTATACCACGATGCATTGATAGGGTTCTTAGCAAGTGAAGGTTTTACTGGGTTTGAACAAAAAGAGTCGCTACTCGAGTGTTTCATCCCAGCACGAAAACCAAAAGAGAAACTTTTAAAGACCGTCACATCGATTCTTTTAAAATTTCAGAATGAGTTCCCTGATGCAACGTGGAAACTTACTTCCAAAAGTATCATTGAAAAGAATTGGAATAAAATATGGGAAAAAAATACAGGTATTGTTAACGCAACAAATACGATTGTTATAAAACCTCACTGGGCAAAATTACCCAAAAACGATGCTAAAAAATTAGTCATACACATCGATCCCAAAATGGCATTTGGTACAGGACACCATGAAACAACACGACTTTCTCTGCTGCTCTTAGAAAAGCACTTACAAAAAGGGGCAAGTGTTTTAGACTTTGGTTGTGGTACTGGGATTCTTGCTATCGCCAGTATTAAACTTGGCGCGAAATCAGCTGTAGCTATTGACAATGATCAATGGGCAGTTTCTAATGCGAAAGAGAATATCCATAAAAACAAAGTTGAGCACAAGGTTCATGTCATTCAAGGAAGTATATCAAAAGTTCCTGTTCGAAAATTTTCACTTATTCTCGCTAACATCGATGTTCCAACGATTAAAAAATGTTTGCCAGCACTTTCTCGAAGAATGAAAATCGGTGGTATTGCAATCGTTTCAGGTATCCTCGTATCGGATGGAGATAATCTCCTCCCTTTCTTCACACAATATCGTTTACATCCTATTGATATGGTATATGAAAATGAATGGATTGCACTTGCGTTGATGAAGTTATGAACCGTGTTGCTGCAATTGATATCGGAACAAATACTGTATTAATGGTCGTTCTTGAACGAACAAGCCACGAAACATTTAATGTACTCTGCGATGAACATGCCATAGCTCGCATGGGAAAAAGTGTCGACTCGCAAAAGATTATTCTCCCTGAAAGCTTTGAACGAGTAGAAAACTGTTTACTTCGATATAAATCAATTGCAGAAAAATTAAATGTTGATAAAATCGTCGTCTGTGGTACAAGCGCCCTCCGTGACGCAAAAAACCAGCGAGAATTTATAGATTATATCAAGTCTCGCCTTGGTATAACAATTCAGGTCCTCAGTGGTAAAGAGGAAGCACGTCTAACCTATATAGGATCACTTGTTGGATGGTATGAAAAGATGAACACACCAGTTGCTGTTGTTGACATTGGGGGCGGAAGTACAGAACTAGCATTTGGGGAAAGTACTCGATTAGTGTCTAGTATGAGCATTGATATTGGTTCCGTACGGATCACCGAACGGTACCTTCTCCATTCTCCTCCAGAAACGGATGAACTTGAGGAAGCAAGTGCGGTAATACGAGCACATTTATCCACACTCCCGAGAGTCCCAATAAGCACTACCTTTGTTGGTGTAGCCGGAACCATAACAACACTTGCAGCATATATTCAAAACTTAATTACATTTCAAACTTCAAAAATTCATCGTTTCATGTTATGGAAAGATAAAGTCGATCTCGCATACAATACACTTAAGGACCTCCCGTATACTGAACTACTCTCGATTCCTTCAATTCATCCACAACGCGCTGACATAATCCTCGCAGGAATACTGATTGTACGTCTCCTTATGGAAGAATATAATCTTAGTGCAATAACCGTGAGCACACAAGGATTACGGTATGGGTTAGCATATGAAACACTCTTCGCTGATTGAGCGAGCTGAATATATCATAGTACTTTACATTGACATTCTACCATACACCAATACCAATTGAAAAACGAATTGCTAACTGCTTATTTCTTCTTCTCGTTGGTTCTTGTTCATCGGTTATACTTCGCCAGTTAATTTGGCCATTGAAAAACACCTCTCGTAATGGTTGATACCGCACCATAATTCCAGCTGTTGACTCGCTATGAAGTTTTCCAAAAAGAAATCCTTTTCGACCTTGATCAGAAGCGTACTGATCTGCTATTGGGAGCTCTTCCCCTTTTCTGAATCGTTCATAAAATGGAGTAATTCTAAAATTGTAGACAGGTGTATATGATAAACTTGCATAGAAAAGATCAGCATTTTGTCCAATCCAATGACCTAGAGTAAAACCTGAATTTGAAAATGTTGCAGTCGTAAATTTATGATTATAAACTCCAGGGTTTGCACGTGTGTATTCAATAGTCATTTCCACGTTTTGAAACGGTATATCATAGGATCGTACCCCAAGTGTATATGCAACTTGTTTTCTGGATTTAAATTCATCTAATATTTCATCAGTATTTATCTCATCGATAAATACTGACGAGTAGATATTGAATTTTTTAATTAGTGTGACATCAATACTTCCAAAGAGCTGCGTATTATCAACGTCTCG
Organism: Bacteroidota bacterium; assembly: GCA_026416125.1. GTDB lineage: Bacteria > Bacteroidota > Ignavibacteria > UBA10030 > UBA10030 > JAOAFT01. Next base: position 1,698 of record JAOAFT010000001.1, on the reverse strand, counting down.
ATTATAATGCTCGGCAGCTTTAAAAAACATTATTGGTATACAATAAATGAGGAGCGGCCTTTTATCGCTATAGATTACAGACTCTCCGAGTGATATATCGATTCCTGATACTATGGAAAATTCGATTTGATGTGCAGCTATGTATTTTGGGTGGTCAACTCGACGAAATGTTGTATAGTTGGGATGTACTACTAAGTAACTTGACGTAGAATCTACTACATCAGAATTCAATTCTCCATGGAAATAAACAAAATCGATCGATTTTGAAAGTGGGAATCTAAGCTTTACAAGAGGGAACGTCGGTGGTCTCTGGGAAAAAATGACCGACCCACGTTCACCATACCCCCATACATTTGATATTTTCTCAATAGATGCTGTAACACGTCCTACCTGAACTGTTAGTTGTACATCGTTTTCGTCGTAATGAAATTCGTGAGGTGATGGTATAGTCGATACAACAATACCCTTTTCATCGGTATATAATCGCTTCGGGTTCAAGTTATCGCCAGTTTCAACGTTATCAACTATATTAAAATAGTAACCAACGGTATTGTATGCGTACCCATAGAGTTTCAACCCTAATGTCCGTATCCGTGTTATTTCATTTCCTTCTTTACGCCATTGAAACCATATATTTGGATCGAGATTCATCTGTCCTTCAAAGAGTTTTGTAGTTAAAGCATGCCAACGTATTTCTGATGGCTCCTGATCGCCTTCCAATAAAAGCAACTCATACTTAAACTCAGTTGTGAAAAAATAATAACTATCTTTTTCATTGTTTGTTAAATATTGAACCTGTTCTTCCAAGGATTGTAAATAATAAGCAATTTCTTTACGTGATAAAGGTAGTGCAGCATCCCGATAGGAAGTTATGTATCCCTTCGATTCCATTCTTTTCAAAAACTTATAGATTTCATGTGTCGGTGGTACGTAAACAACTTGACTTACAAGTAGCCCTGTTATGCACACGTGAACTACAGCAAGATAAGTAAAAAGGGTCCTCAGTTTTGTACTTTCCATATATCTCTCCAATTTGTTACTTCTTCTGTTTTTGGATAATATGTCGCGGATTTACCAGTAATGAGATATTTGCAGTGATTCCAGAGATGAAAGAAAATAACACTTAGGCAGTGTTTTTGTAAACGACGTGTTGAAACGTATGCTTTTGCCTGTGGTAATACTTTACATTGACCTACATTTGAAATACGTCTACTTAAATCAATATCTTCTGAAATGCCTAAATCCTCTCGAAAACCTTTGACCAATTGAAATACTGACTTCCGATATGCTACACATATGCCAGGGTATAAGTGAATTTTAAAAAAAGAAAACAATCGAACAAGAAAATACGTTGCATAATAAACAAATTTGGCTAGCAGTGAACCATCGCATGGTATAGCTTTACCACATACACCAGCAATCCGTTCATTGCGAAAAGTAAATTCACAGAAGTTTAGAAATTCTGGATCGAGTATTGTATCACTATCGACAAAAACAAGAATTTCCCCTTGTGCATATTTGGCACCAAAGTTTCTACCATGAGCTATACCACGTTGAGATGTCTGAACAACAACATCTGCGAGTTTTTTTGCTATAGCACATGTATTATCACTCGAATTCGCATCTGATACAATTATTTCATAGTAATCGCGAGGAATAGTTTGATCCAGTATAGAACGTATACAAGCACCTATATAC